>JAKAWN010000309.1 GCA_021827245.1 Acidobacteriota bacterium
ACAAGATCGCCGCCAACCAGCAGCTTGACGGCGCGCTGGTCAAAGTGCTGGCACTGACGGAGAACTATCCTCAGCTCAGATCCAACGAAAGTTTTCTGCAATTGCAGGATGAACTGGCGGGCACGGAAAACCGCATTGCGGTGGAGCGGCGCCGCTATGATGATGCCATTCAGGATTACAACGCCTATATCGGGCAGTTTCCCAACAACGTCTTCGCGGGCTGGGCGGGCTTCCAAAGGAATGACGCTTATTTCGCCGCCACGCCGGCCGCGCAGCAGGTACCCAAGGTAGAATTTCCCGCGGCGAAGCAGTGACCAGAGGCGCCGAAACCTCCAGGTTGAATCTTTCCGGTCGCCCGTGCAGGATCTCGGATTAACCCTGTCCAATCATCAGCAAACAGTCCGAGTACCTCGTGATCCATGCAGGCTTCGCTCAGCGGTATGTCAACTCAAGCCAGTTGTCTGGGAAGTCAAAGGCCGGCACGATCTTATTTCGACATGCGCATTTGGCTGCAACCGGACCCACGGTCATTATGGTCGGGCCTGCCTTGGCCGGTCCCTGCAGCAAAATTTTCTGGCCATTAACGTATTTCATCAATAGCACTACCAGCTTCACAGTATTGACGGTCTATGCCGCTCCGTATACCCTACCGACGTCTTTGGGGCAATGCGTCGGGTCAACGGTCGCTTTTAAAACTTGATCAGTTTTATGTCCTGATGGGCTTGCACGCCAGCTCATCGAAGTGTCTGCTGCGCTTCTATCACCTGGGCAAGCAGCGCAGGCGCGGGGCAGGTTCACACAATCATGCGAACTTTCCTGAAATACGCCGTGCCGGTGTTGGTGGTCTACATCGCACTGCTCGCCGGGTTGTTCGCTGCGATGTTGCAGCCGCCGCCGGTGTTCGGGAGGATCATGGCTAAGGTGCCGACGATCGCCTTTTTCCTCTTCCCGTTTGAGCCGATGTGGCTCTATGCGCGGAGGGGAAATCTCAAGGTGGGCGAAATGGCCCCGAATTTCATGCTCAAAACTGCGGCAGACAATTCCAGAAGTGTGCGCCTCTCTTCTTTGCGCGGGCACGAGCCCGTGGTGCTGATCTTCGGCAGTCATACTTGACCGCCCTTTCGCCGGGAGGTTCCCGAGCTCAACAAGCTTTACGAGCGGTACAAGGATCAGGCAGCTTTTTATGTGGTCTATATCGAAGAAGCACATCCCACCGACGGGTGGGAGATGCCCAGCAACATTAAGGAAAACATCCTCATTGCGAGCGCCAAGACTTTCCTGCAGCGCGATGAGACGGCACAAACCTGTGTGGTCAAGCTCGGCATTCATATCCCCGCTTTGGTTGACGACATGCAAAACACCACCGAACGTGCTTATACCGCCTGGCCGGACCGCCTTTACGTCATCGACCGCGAGGGCCGCGTGGCTTACAAGAGCAAAGCGGGACCCTACGGTTTTAGACCCAAAGCAATGGTCACGGTGCTTCACTCGCTTGTTGCTTCCAGTGGCCGGTGAACCGGCATCGACCTGCCCTTCGGTTGGCGGCGAAGGCCATACATCCGCCTGAGCGGAGTTGCCCTTTGCGTCGGGCAGAGCGCCTACAGAAACAGTTAAGAGGCATGAAAATGAAGAAAGAAATAATTGCGAAAATCATCCCAGGGCTCATCTTCTTCCCCTTGCTGGCATTGACAGCGGCTTCGCTTCCTGCCCAGGAAGTCACGGCGAGCATCCGCGGAACGGTCACCGATGCCAGCGGCGCGCGTGTCCCACAGGCTCAGGTTGTCGCCACCGATACAGACACCGGATTCAAGCGTGAGACGTGGACCGACGATCGAGGGAATTACCTTCTTGTCCTTCTTCCGGTGGGACCTTATCGGTTGGAGGTATCAAAGAAGGGCTTCAAGAACCGCGATCAAGAGGGGATCATCCTCAGTGTGAACCAGGTGGCTACTGTACCGGTCCGCCTTGAGGTGGGAACTGAACGGGAAACCGTACAGGTGAAAGCGGGCGCGCCGTTGGTGAAAACAACCAGCGATCTGGGCGAGACCGTTCGCAGCCGGGAGGTGATGGACCTTCCCTTGAACGGCCGTAATTTCACGCAGCTTGGACTACTGCTGCCAGGGGTTGACCCACTGACGTCCGGTTTGCTGAAGGCCGGCGGCACCCTGCGCGAAGGCCAGTCGTATGCCGTCAACGGCATGCGTCCGGAGTCGAATGAATTCCTGATCGACGGCGTTGAGAACTACAACCTGGTGAACGCCGGGTTTGTGCTCGAGCCTCCGCCGGACGCCATTGCCGAGTTCCGGATTCTGACCAATACGGCTCCGGCGGAATTTGGCAACAATGCCGGTTCCACGACCAACATCGTAACGCGTTCGGGAACCAACCAGTTTCACGGTGACCTTTGGGAATTTTTGAGAAACAACGCCCTTGACGCGCGCAACTTCTTTTCACAGAGCGTCGAACCTTACAAGCAAAACCAGTTTGGCGGCACGCTGGGCGGACCCATTCAGCACAACAAGATGTTCTTCTTCGGCTACTACGAAGGACTTCGGAACCGCCAGGGCGAAACCGAAGCGGCTACGGTGCCTTCGGTGGCTGAGCGGCAAGGCGATTTTTCCCAATCGGTCAATCCTTCAACCGGACAAGTGGAGCCACTGATCAACGAGTTTACTGGCCAGCCCTTTCCCGGAAATCAGTTGCCTTTCATTAATCCGATTTCGCAAAACCTCCTCCAGTTTTATCCGCTGCCCAATGATGGCGCAAACCAGTTCGTGACCACGCAGATGCTACGGAGAGACACCGATCAGTTCGGGATTCGGGTCGATCGTTATCTTTCAGATCGCGATTCGCTGTTCGTTCGTTACATGTTTTCAAATGGCTCCCAGGTCGATCCGCTTTCGATCGCGGGCGCCAACGTGCCGGGTTTCCCGGTGGGCGAGAATTTCCGCGCTCAGAACGCCGCCATCCAGGAGACGCACTCGTTTTCAGCTACCCTGGTAAACGTGGCGGAATTTTCCTTCCTGCGGAACGAGCTCCTTTTTGATGAAGCGCTCAATCACGCGTCGCTCTCCTCTCTGGGCTTCCAGTATGCCCCGACGCTTGCGAGCCAGTCCGGCCCTCCTTTCATTGAGATCGAGGGCTTTGCTTCGGTCGGCAACCCGATTACCGGCCCCAACGATTCCTATCAAAACACGTACGCCTTCACGGACTCACTCGACTGGATTCACGGAACGCACGATGTGAAGTTCGGCGGCGGCTATCAGCGCGAGCAGATCAACTACACTTTGGGGATCGCGTCTAACGGATTTTTTGTATTCGCACCCTTCCCTGTCAACAATGCCTTCGCAAGCTTTCTGATGGGAGCGCCAGTGGTTTTCCTTCAGGGCGGCGGCGACCTGCCCCGCGGCCTGCGCGCCAACCGTTACGACCTCTACGCCCAGGACAGCTACAAGGTGACGCGCCGCCTGACCCTGAACGTCGGACTTCGCTATGAGTTGCCCGTCCCGTACTCAGTGCTGGGAAATAAGACCGCCATGTTTGAGCCGGGTATGCAGTCGAAAGTGATGCCTGGCGCTCCGGCAGGGCTGGTTTATCCCGGCGATTCGGGGGTGCCGCGGGGATTGGTCCGCACCGACTACCACGGATTCGCTCCCCGCTTTGGCGTAGCGTGGGATCCGACGGGCAGCGGCCGCTGGTCAATCCGGGCTGCCTACGGAATTTTCTACGATCCGTATTACAATGGCGATGGTGGTCCGGTTCAGGCGCCCATCAGCGCTCCGCCGTGGTTCAAGACAATTCAGGAAGAGCCGCCAGCCAGTTTTGCCAATCCTTTGCCGTCGGGGCTCAATCCCTTCGCGCCAACTTTTTCCAACCCGCAGACTCTGACGTTGCTGACACTCGACCCAAATCTGACCTTGCCTTACGCGCAGGACTGGAATTTCACAGTTGAGCGTTCATTCGGTCAAAGCTGGCTTCTGAGTGTGGGGTACGTGGGAACCAAAGGGACTCACCTGCCGCGCTTTGTGGAAGACAATCCGGCCGTCTATGTTCCGGGGCAGTCGACAGAGGCTAACGTCAATCAGCGGCGGCTCTATTCCGGCTGCACGCTGGCGCAGCCGGCAAACTGCGTCTACGGTTCCGTCGGGCTGATTTCCGGCATCGCCAATTCCGATTACAACGCCTTGCAGGCAAGCTTGCAAAGACGCTTTGCGCGCGGCCTTGAGTTCCTGGCCTCCTATACTTATTCCAAGACGCTCGACGACGTTTCATCTCTCAACATTTCGGGCTCTTCTCCACAGAGCGTTGCGGGGGAAAATGATCTGGCGCAAGACCCGTTCGACCTGGCTGCTGAATACGGCCGCTCGCTTTTCGACGCGCGGCATCGTCTGGTGCTGAGCTACATCTGGCAAATGCCTTTCTGGAACAAGCCGACCAACTGGTACCAGTACGCTCTGGGGAACTGGCAAATGAACGGCATCTTCAGCGCCTCAACTGGGACACCATTCACAGTCGTTGACTCAAGCGATCCGTCTCTCGAGGGACAATCGCCAGAAATCTCCGGCTTCTTCAGTGACCGGCCAAACCTGGTTGGAAATCCCAATAACGGCCCCAAAACGCCCCAACAATGGTTCAACCTTCAGGCGTTTCAGCGGGTCACCCAGCCCGGCCAGTTCGGCACTGCCGGACGGAACATTGTGCAGGGACCTGGACTGGTGGAGTGGGATTTTTCACTCTTCAAAGATTTCCCGATCAGAGAGTCGAAAACGCTGCAGTTTCGCGTGGAATGCTTCAACCTGCTGAACCATCCGAATTTCGGCCTGCCGGTCAATGATATCAACTCGCCGAGCTTCGGACAGATCCAGAGCGCAGCAGCCCCGCGATTGATCCAGCTAGCACTGAAACTACTCTTTTAGTGATGAAGTGACTTTCGCATTGATAACTCCGATGAATAAGGAGGATGTTGCATGGACCCTATTTTCCTTGATGAGGTTGAACGCACCGCCAAAGCTGGGCCGGCGGGCGCGCAATTCGCGGCGATGGAAGCGCAAGGCATTCCGGTGCCGCAGATCCTCTTCCTGTTTGCCTACAAGCCACGCATGACGGAGCACCTGTCGCGTTTCACGCAGGAACTCCTGCGCGGCCCTTCGCCGTTGAGCCCGGGCCTGAGGGAACTGATTGCGGCTTTCACCTCCAGCCGCAACCAGTGTCCGTTTTGAATCGGCTCGCACGCCGCGGTCGCGGCGGAACTGCTGGGCGACGTCGAGAAGGTGCAGGCCGTGCTCAAAGACTATACGACGGCGCCAATCTCCGATGCCGAGAAGGCGCTTTTCAAATTTGTGACCAAGGTGAACCGCACTTCAAGCCAGATCACTCGCGCGGATATTGAGGAAGCTCACCGCGCGGGCTGGTCCGACGAAGCGCTCTATGATGCGATAACAGTGTGCGCCATTTTCAATTTCTACAATCGCTGGATTGACGCCACCGGAGTGCAGGACATGCCGGCCCTCGGCTACAAGATGTCCGGCCGCCGCCTGGCAACGGAAGGCTACGTTCACGAGGCAAAAGAAATGGCCTCTGGTCAAGGCAAGTTGCCTGAGGAGACTGTGCCTGCAAGCTGAATCCGAACTTACGGGCCTGCCTCGCGACCCGGCCGATGCTGCGAATTCTACCTCCGGGAAAAACACGCTCAAGCGGCGGCTTGGTCTTGGATCGGCGGCGGCGGCCGTCGCCGCAGAAGCGATCGGAGTCGGAATCTTTCTGACGCCGGCGGGCATGGCGCGCCAACTGGGCTCGCCCTTCTGGCTGCTGACCGTCTGGGTTCTCATGGGCCTGATGGCGGTCGCGGGCGCGCTCTGCTTCGGCGGGTTGGCGGCGCGCTACCCGGAAGCGGGAGGGGCATACGTTTATTTGCGCGAGGCATTCGGCCCACGGCTGGCCTTCCTTTACGGCTGGATGCAGCTCCTGGTGATCGACCCCGGTGTGACGGCTTCTCTGGCCGTTGGTATGGCAGCCTACGTCGCTTTCGTCACGCACATTTCTCCCAATGAACAGAAAGTGCTTGGTATCGCTGCCATCCTGGCGCTGGCAGCGGTCAACATGCGGGCGACGCGCCTGGGCGCGGGCTTCCTGCAGGGGCTCACTTGGCTGAAGATCGGCGCGTTGACGCTCGTCGTTGTCTGGGCGCTGGCGCTGGGCCTGGGGAACTGGTCGCACTTCGTTCCTTTCGTCGCTCAGCAACCGGGGTCCTCTCCACTGTTCATCGCACTGGCTGCAAGCTCCGTGGCAGCTTTCTACTCTTTCGGCGGCTGGTGGGAGGCCGCCAATATCTCAGAAGAGGTGCGCGATCCGGAGCGCAACATGCCGCTCGCCATGATGATCGGTGTGATCGCAGTGACGATGGTATATATCCTGGTCACGGGCGTGTTCGTCTACCTCGTTCCCATCAGGCGGATTACTTCCGACGAAACCTTCATGGCCCAGGCCGGAGGAAAGCTGTTCGGCGCGGCTGGTGCCATGATCATGGCCTCGCTGGTTGCGTTGTGTGTTCTTGCGTGCATTGCCGCCCGGCTGATGCTCTCCCCGCGCGTTTACTATGCCATGGCGCGCGACGGCCTGTTCTTCAAATCAGTTGCAAAGACTCATCGTGTATACGGCACGCCGGCGCGCGCTATCGCCATCCAGGCGATTCTCGCTTCTCTGCTGGTTGTTCTCGGCACGTTTAATGAGATTGTGGCTTATTTCGTCTTTGTCGCTGTGGTCTTCTTGGCCCTGACCGTCGCGGGAACCTTCCGCCTGAATGCCCAAAAGGAAGACCGCAGGCGGCTTCGCGTTCCCGGATACCCTTACGCGCCGCTAGCCTTCATCTTATTGGTTGCTGCCATCCTTTTCCTGCTCGCTTCAAGATCTCCAGTGCAGGCATCAATTGGAATTCTGGTCGTCTTGGTCGGAGTTCCGGCCTTCAAATTTGTTCGGAATTAGATCGTAGTGGCCGGCTTCCCTGCAAACCCGCCTGAGCACTCCAAATGCCCACGAAACGGATTCGCAAGAAACTCGTTCATTACCGGCGCATGCGAAGATATATTTGCCCGGTGGAAGCACGGCCTGAAACATTCACTCACGACTCTTACCCCCTGCGAGTTCATCGCGAAGATGTCGAAGAAATTCTCCACATGCCTTCCCTCAGCGCCAGCGACGCGCACCTTACCGTCAATCGGCGTATTTACGACTCACTTGACAAATTGATATCCAGCGAGGGAACAAGCGTACGACCTTTAGCAGGTTGCTGAAAAACACATTAGAGGGGGTGTAGCGGCGGGTTCATCCCGCCATAAGCCTATTGCTTTCAGCACGGGCTGGCGGCGTAAAGCCGCCGCTACAGCTTTTTTCAGCAACCTGCTAGCGATCCAATTCCAAGATCCTTCGGGGTAGGTCTACGTTGGCAAGATCAAAAGAAAATAGTTCATTCGTGATGTAAGTTGCTTATCGATCGAGAACGTCCAAGACCTAGACAGTCGCTTCTACGTTGAACTCCGGGGCAGCTTTTGGCCAGAGGAGACAATCCTCGCCAGAATTATCAACCTGCGCGTCTGCCTTTGGTTGTCTGGCGTGTGCCTAGCCGGAAATGTAGCGCTTTCCCTTTTACCTATATCTCATTCAGTAAAAACTGTGTATGAGAGCGTCATTGCCGGGTTAGACGTGGAGTACGCTACATGTCTTATGGGTTTCATGAAAACCGGCCTTTCACGCATCAATCAAGAGTCAGCGGTTAAACGCACTTCGTTCTGGAGTCGGAATCGTGACGCTTGGACCGGTTTTCAGGGAGGACCTCAGCCGAATTAGTGATCGCGTATCGCCGTCAAACTGAAAAAGTGATGCACTCACGGTATGCCGCTGACCGAAAGCGGATCGTGCGCGTCTGGGTGGCGGATTTCAAACTCAACCCGGAAACTTTGTAAGCGAAGATCAACCACCGGTTGCCAGAGGCCCTTACGAAAGGCGTGGTTGCAGGAGTCGGATTTGACGATTGTTGACCGAACGGCCATGGATACTCATGCCTTGTACGGCAGGGATACTAGGCTTTATTAAAAGACGATGCCTGTGCCTGGGTGCGGTGTCCCACTCGCTAGTGTAGTGTCCACGAATTAAGTGGGCAATCTTTTCCGCCTCTTTCGGCTGCGAGGCAGCGTACAACCGGGTTGAATCTGTTCCAGAGTCTGGCGGCAGCGCGAGAGTTTTTCCTTAATCGACTCGACGGTGGCCGTCC
>JAKAWN010000310.1 GCA_021827245.1 Acidobacteriota bacterium
CTCGTCACCGAGGATTGATCGATATGCAGCTTTTTGGCGGCCCGCGCGATGTTGCCCTCTTGCGCCACCACCAGAGCGCAGATCAACTCCTGCATCGTGTACGGAGGAAACACTCTGCACCTTCCTCAACCACCAACTCTGGGCAGTACATTCATCGGCAACAAACATCGGACGCAATTCCTCAGTACGTGCAACGTTTCTGATCCTGACGTCGGGGTATTTTTTTGGATGAGACCGGTCTCTAAAAGTTCTCTCATTGCGTGCGATCTGTTTACGTAAAGTGCAAATTATTTTATCGCCATTCAACGATAAATGTCTTAAAATTCGTAACTTCGACAGGTATTGACAGTACCGATTTCTGAGTAGTATTATCTGCTCGTTACTGGTGGAATCGGTCTCTCTTAATGACTTTCTGGAATTCTGAAGGTTGCAAGAATCTGCCGCGCTTTGCATTAGGAATGCAGCACTTCCTCTGACGCAACGGATAGGAGAACGATGGACAGAAGAGCATTCAATAAACTGACCGGGCTGGCCGCGATGGGCGTCTTGTCAAGAAACGTGGAGTTGAGCGCGGAACGGGCTGTCTTCCCTGCGAGTGCCGAGATATATCCGACAGCGCAATCCGCTCCTCCCGAAGATGTCGTACTGGAGGACAAGGAGATCCTCGTTGCCTTCGATTCTGCCTCAGGCGCTCTGACTCGCTTTCACCGCAAGTCCACCCAGTGGACGATCCAAAGGCGTCCGGAGTTGGGGGTCTCCTTTCGCCTATTCGCTCCTTTGCCTCACCGTCGCGACAACTTTGTCCTTGGCCAGAAGCAGCGCGCAACCAAGGTGGAAAAGATTTCGGACCACCAGGTGCGCCTGGAATGGAAGAACCTCCTCAGCGAACATGGCGGCGTATTGCCGATGATCTTTACCGCCATTGTGAGCTTGCAAAATGGCGCCCTGACTTTCGACAGCACGCTGGTCAATGACTCGCCGCTGGTGGTGGAGACCATCGACTATCCCTACTTCGGAGACCTCAATTCGCCTACGCGCGACACGCCGATGCAGAGCGAGCATATGTGGTACGACAATCTGGTGGGCGATGGGCTCTACCCTCATTTCAACAATGAGAAGGGTTACTGGGGTGTGGATTTCCCGACCAAGACCATTGACTCCAAACAGAGTCTCTTCTGCCTGATCCAAACTCCTCAGCAAGGCATCTACGTCGAGATGCACGATCCCACCCAGCCGTATTTGCTGCAATACACCTTCGAGCAGCATCCTGGCGTGCTCTACGATGCAACTGTTCCTCGGCAAGATGAAATTTCCGGTGTTCCGGTACACTTGGAATTCCGCACATGCCATTTTGTTTTCGCTCATCCTCATTCGACCAAAAAACTGGCTCCGGTGGTGTTGCGGTGCTATAGCGGCGACTGGCATGCGGGCGTGGATTTATACAAGCAATGGCGCGCGACGTGGTTCCAAAAACCGCATATCGCTGCCTGGGTGATGGGCGTCAATTCCTGGCAGCAGTTGCAGATCAATGCGCCGGAAGAGGATTACACCATCCCTTATCGCAACCTGAAAAAATACATCAATGAATGCGCGAGCAACGGTGTGGGCGCGATCCAACTGGTAGGCTGGAACCATGGCGGCCAGGACCGCGGCGACCCTTCCCAGGACATCGATCCAGGGCTGGGCACATGGCAGGAATTGCATGATGCCATCGTCTACGCCCAAGGCAAGGGCGTGAAGATGATTCTGTTTGCCAAACTGAACTGGGCCGACATGACGACGGAATGGTTCAAGAAGGAGCTGTATAAGTACGCGGCCACCGACCTGTATGGCATTCCTTACCAAACCGGAGGCTACAGTTATTTTACGCCGACCCAACTGGCCGGCATCAACAATCGGCGCCGCGAGGTGATGGATTTTCTCGATCCCACCTATCGCGACATCGCTACACGGGAGTTTCAAAAAATCCTGGCCCTCGGTGCCGCTGGCTGGCTCTTCGATGAAGTCTGCCACCATGGCCCGGTGGAATACTCTTTCAGTCCAAACCACGGATATGCGCCGCCCGGATATATTTACAATGGCGATCTTCCAATGTCCCGGCAATTGCGCGCCGCCGCCGACAAAGTAAACCCTGACTTTATCTTCTCCGGTGAAGGGCCGCAGGACTGGCTGATGCAGTATTACCCGGTCTCTTATTTTCGCATCGGCAAAGATTCGAGGCCGGTTGCGCGCTATATTGATCCGCAGGCTCCGCTGATGGTCGCTGTCACCGGCTTTGATGACCGCGAGATGTTGAACCTGATCCTGCTGAATCGCTACATCATCAGCTATGAGCCATATAACTTCAAAGGCCAACTCACAGATTTTCCGCTGACACTCGAATATGGCAAAAAGATTGATGCTCTGCGGCAAAAGTATAAGTCCTATCTATGGGATGCCGAGTTCCACGACACGCTGGGGGCGGAGGTGAGCAGCGACGGCGTGCATGTCTATTCGGTATTTGTCACTGCGACAGGAAAGCGCGCTGTGGTGGTGGTCAACCACGAATCCCGCAGGCCGATCATTGCCCGGGTGAAGCTGCCTCATCCTGGCAAGCTGGCTGTGGTGACGCCGGAGAAACCGGAGATGGAATCGACGTCCGGAACGATCAAAGTTCCGGCTCGCTCCGCAGCGGTAGTTCTGGAGCGGTAAGCGGTTCGACGCCGCAAGACATTCTCTGGGATCTCCACCTTTATGCCATCAGAACTTTTTCGTGCTTAACGATAGAGGTGCGTCTTCCACGGAAGCCCCCCAGGACTCGTTGGGGGAGTCGCCTAACTGGAAGTGCAGCGTGCCGCCGCGGCGAATGTCCTGAAACGCTATCCAGTTGCGGCGGTACGGATGACTGTTCCATTGGACCTGTTGAATATACGGTGTCGTCTCCGGGTTCGCTGAAGTTTGAATGACAAATGTCTTGCCCGGATACGGAGCATGAAGGTGGACGACAATCCGGGGAAATAACGGGCTGACCAGTTCATATGCCAGGCTGGCTGGATCGATCGAATAGATTCCCATCATGCCCATCACCCCCCAGGAGGACATGGCGCCGGCATCGTCATTGCCGGGAACGCCGTCGGGGCTTTCGGTGTACGTCTCCGTCAAAGCCCGGCGCACTACGCGCTGGCTTTCCCACGGCTTGCCGGAGAAGTTGAATTCAAACGGAGCTTCTAAATCTGTTTCATTGTAAGGATTGTAGTATTGGGGATACCAGCCCGGCGTTTTATAGTCAAAAAAATCTGTGAGCCGCCGATTGAAGCGGTCACGTCCGACAACCTGAATCAGCCACGCCATGTCCGAGGGCGCCAGCCACTGGTAATGCCACCCGGAGCCCTCGATGAATCCGTGCCCGTTATGGGCGGGATCGAATCCCTGTACCCATTCGCCGTTTGCATTGCGGGGGCGGAAGAACCCGTCTTCCGGGTCGAAGACATTGCGAACGTAGAGTGCGCGTCTATAGAGCATCTTTGCATCGTTTGTCTTGCCCAGGGCTATGGCCAGGCGATAGAGAGACGCATCTGCAATAGCGTCCTCCTGAATCTGTGAGACTGAGCCATACCTGATTTTATCATTGGGCACATAATGGACTTTGTTGATCCATTCCATCCCGGCCTGGCCGGTATATGGGCGTCCTTTCGGAGGAGCTTGCGTGGCATCGAGCAGCATTCCCTGCCATGCGGTTCCTATGTCAAAGCCGTGCAGACCGTCGAGCCATGCAGTGCATAAGACCGTGGTGAGCGGGCTGCCGGCCATTATGTTCGTATAGTGATTGATCTGCGGCCAGCGACCGATCCAGCCTCCCTGCTGGTACATCTGCACAATGGATTGAGCCATATCCTCCATCCGGCGCGGTTCAATTAGCGCAAGCAAAGGCATTTGGCTGCGATAGATGTCCCAGCCGGAATAGTTGGCGTAGATCAGGTGTCCAGGGGGAGCGTGATGGACTTTACCGTCAAATCCTATATAACGTCGGTCGGAGTCGCTGAAGATGCTGGGCATCAACAGGCTGTGATAGAGCGCAGTGTAAAACACTGTGCGGCTAGTCGGAGTACCTCCTGAAATGTTGATAACGTCCAGCGTCTGGTTCCATTTCGCTCTGGCCTGACGGCGTATCGTAGCAAAGGACTTACCGGCGGCCTCGACGTGGACATTGTTTTCGGCACCAGCTAAATCGACATAGGAAATGCCAATCTGTACTGTGATGGCTTGTGGGTGGGTTGTTGTAGGCCAAGTGGCGTAGGCCCCAATCCATTGACCTTGGCTGGTCTGGCTTACCACACGATTTTCTGTAGCAAGCGTTTCTGGAGCCTCGCCAAGAGTTCCTCCCCAAGTTCCGAACGAGGAAAACGGCCGATTGAAGTGCATGGCAAAGTAGATCTTATAGGTTTGTCGATTACCGCAGAAAATCCTGTTCACCACATAGCCATCGATTTGGCGGTCGCCAACCACCCGCACATGTGCCGCGATCGTATCGTTCAGCGTGTGGCTGATCGGAACCAGAATGTTTGCCGGTTTTCCCGCCGGAAAGGAAAACCGCGCGATGCCGGCGCGGTTCGTTGCGGTAAGTTCGGCATTGATATCCCAGCGTGATAAGCGCACCCGATAATATCCCGGTTCGGCCGTTTCCTGGCTGTGCGAATAAGACGACTGAAAATCGCTCACCTGGGTATGGATCGGGCCAGTGGTCGCAGTAAAAAACACATCGCCTTCGTTCGCACATCCCACGCCGCTCAGATGAGTCATGCTGAAGCCCTGGATTGAGTGCTGAAAATCGTGGTACCCATAACCGTGATTTTCTGTATCTGGGCTGAGCTGCACCATGCCAAATGGGAGCGTTGGGCCCGGAAAGAGATTGATGCTGCCACCGGGTCCGCGTCCAGTGCCGATTAACGGATTCACGCTATCTGCTGGGCCAACCATCTGGGCAAACAAAGCAGCCGCGGTCATAAACACGAAGCCGAGCAGTGGCAACCTGAAGAATTTCCGGGGAAAAGCAGAATCTGCAGGGCATTTTCCTGAATTTCGATGGCGGAAGTACAGAGATGGAGTATGCATGACGGCTTCCTCAGTATTCCAACGGCTCAGGCTGCCCGGGATAGCACTTCTTCATGATTCCTTACGTGGGCATCCGTACATCTGGATCCCTTCACCGCCAAAGTCACTCCAGCCTGCCCAGCTACCGCCGGCATTCTGTTGCCAGTCCGACCAAACATCTTGGTTCTGGCCAGTCCCAAACAGTTGTATCCGGCCGTCTGCGGTATTCCCCACTACCAATTGAGGATCTATATTGCCTCCGCCTAAGTCTTGCCAGTGCCCCCATCTCCCGCCGGGTGTTTGTTGGGAGATGCTCCACACATCTCCCCCATGATGGTTCTTGCAGAAGCCACTTGCGTTATTCCATCCGCCCTGACCGCGAGTCCAAACTCCGAAGACTGCCAGTCTGCCGTCCGCTTGCTGGCCTACGACAAAGCCGGGGCCGATATTCACTCCACTCAAATCCCGCCATTCATCCCACATGCCGCCGGGTGTTTGTTGGGAAATGTACCAGACATGCAAGTCGGGACCGATTCCAAAAAGCTCCAGGCGTCCGTCCAGATTTCTCGCAACAGCAAGCCTGGGATTTATCCGTTCTACTTCGCGAAAATCTTCTCCATTGTCATTTCTGTGCCAACCATCCCCCGGGGCGCCGGAGTTGGTTTGATCTCCACGAAGAGCGGACCATCCATTCCACCCGCCGCTTGCGGTCTGTCCGTTATCCCAGACATTCCCGTTGTCATCTACGCCAAATATCTCCAGCAGTCCGTTGAGATTCTGTCCGACTACAAAACCCGGCTGGATTTGTTCTCCACTCAGATCCGTCCAATTGGACCAACCGACACCGGGCGCGTTCTGACTGGCAAACCATACATCTCCATTATTTCCGATGCCGAAGACGCTGAGGCTACCATCGGCATTATTGGCAGCATGAAGATCGGTCATGCCCGCGCTGCTGCTGCCCATGTCGATCCAGGAACTCCATTTGCCCCCCGGTATCAGCTGGTAGCTGTAGTAAACGTCTCCCGTTGTGCCGGGAATAAATACTTCCAATGTGTTGTCCAGATTCTTCACGACTGCCGGACCGCCTTTGGACTGGATTCCTCCCTGCTGATCCACCCAGCCATTCCAGTTACTCAAAGGACTATTTGGAACATCGGCGGCGATTTGCGAATCATACCAGTTGTCGCCATTCATGCCAGTCCCGAATACTTCCAGCGCGCCATTCTGGTTGATTTGAATGGGCCCCGCATAATTGCTGGCGGCGTGAATCTTCAGCACCGCCGCAGTCGTGGCTTGAACGGTCGCTGTGCAGCTACCTTGAAGGTCAGGGGCCAAAGGCGTCCAGGTCCCCTCCCAGCGTGCATTGTTGGCGATGGTTGCCCCTCCCAGCGTTGCTGTCATCAATCCAGCGTTGCCAGGGTCGCCGTCGGTCAGCACCATGGACGCGCAACTCGCCGCCGTAAAGCCCTTGGGCTGAATGCTCACTACGGCATCGGTCGAGTCATTCGTAGTACTGTGCGTTTTATTGACGATGGTCACATAAAGGTCCTGCGCCTCGCCGACCGCATAGGCAGTGATGTTCAGATTGTTCGAATTAGAAATCTCAATCGGCTCCACGTAGCCGTGTCCCCCCAGATCGAACGCTTTTATCCCATAACCTTTCGGTGCGGTCTGCCAATTTCCGCAGATCTGGCACAGAAAAGGAGTGGGGTTAGGATCAGGCACGATAGTGTCCGTTAATATCCAGGGATTGTTCTCGAAATTGACGCCTTCGGCGCCATGCTGGGCCCACCACTGCATGTAATCCAGTGCCCATAGCGCCGAGGCATAGCTATTGCTCGCGCCCGCACGCCCACCTAGATAGGCGTTCGATTCGGTGATCCGATAGGGCACGCCCAACGCCAATTCCGGCGCCAGGTTATTGGTATAGAGCCATGGGTAAGGCGTGTAGGTGGTTGTCTTACCATCTCCCGCGCCGCTGGGTTGAGTAGCTATCGCAGTACCGTCAACCCAGTCCGACGACAACATATTGTCTATCGCTTGCTGGACGGTTGTCGTCCCAAGGTTTCCACCGACATAATAGTGCTGGAGCGCAGCCTTGAAAAGCGGCGAACCGTTGCCATTCACCGCACCTTTCTCCGCCTCGGCCAAAGCCTGCGTCCAGGATATGCCGGAGCTCTCGTTCGGAGTGTAAGTTAGCTTGCTATACGCTCCTGTATCCGGACCGGAGAAGGTTGCCCCGGGCGCAGAGCTGACAATGCTATTGACGAATTTCCGCCACTTGGCGAGGTAGGACGAGAACGCCGTGCCCGCTGTCGAGCTGCTGCCGATAGGTGCGGTTTCATAGACCGAAGGATCGTCGATGTGTAAATTGAAAGAAGTTCCCGTGCAGCCTGTCGGATAAACGCAGGTACATCCGCTCTTAGTGCAATAGGTATGGGCGCTATGAAAGTCGGTTTCATTGTCGAGGGCAAAACTGTAAAGATTGGCTCGGTAGTGATCTAAAATATAAGCCGCGTTGGTGGCGTCGGATACTTCGTTACCGTTCAGCAAATCAGACGAAAAAATAATCTTCAGGTTGTCGGCTGCGGCGAAGCTGAATAACTCATCTATATCCGCAAAAGCTGGAGCGGGCTGAGGATGTACTCCGCCTGAACTGCCTATACGAAGATTTCTGATGCCGAGGTTTTGGAACAGGGTAAGGACCTCTGGGTTGGTTGTTGGATCGAATAAATAGCCTCTTACTCTATATTGGCCAGGTCTTACGTTTTGTACGCTAAAGGCCAGCCCACTAAAATCAAGCGGAATCGCATAGCCGTGAGAGGTTGTGGTGACAGTTACGGTAATCGGAGCAGTCGGCCTCGACTGCGTCAACGCAGACCCGACCAAAAAGCACACTAGACAGACCAGAGTCGAAATTCCCTTTGTCATTGTCATTGCAGTCCCCCTTCCGATTTCACCCGAAGGTGATCGGATTGCTCTACAGCGATAAGCGGTTTGTAGATAGGCGGATGGAAAAACTCCACTACTTCCCGCCCATCGCCTACAAAATGTTTATGGTTGGCCGGGATAGAATTTGATCCCTTTACCGCCAAAGTCATTCCAGCCTGCCCAGCCACCGCCGGCATTCTGTTGCCAATCGGACCAGACATCCTG
>JAKAWN010000311.1 GCA_021827245.1 Acidobacteriota bacterium
GCCTGCGGCGATGATGTTCAAACCCAAAGCCGCCTCCGGCGATGATGCTGATTTACTGTCCCATCGGCGTCTGTTCAAATTTATACGTTTTTAAATGCGCGAGGACATGACCCCTCACCCGCCGTCGTACCTCCGGCACTCTCTCCCCGTGGAAAGGGCTGTAAGGAGATTGTGCGCGGGGTGCGTACGGGCGCCAGGTTTGTTTGGCGACCGTCGGGGACCGCACGCATCGCAATGGCTGCAACGTGCGCGCCACGCAGCCACAACCGTGATGCGCCGCGAGCTCCTGAGCAGGGGTCTACTGGGAAGAAACGGTAGAGCGCTTCTTTCCAGCGCCGGCAAGCGCGAGCTGAATCTGGTCAGCAATTTCCCGCCCGACATCTATCTGGACTTCCAGCAGGTCCAGCAAGACGCGATCGTAGGCGCGGGCCCAGAGTTCAGTCCGGTCGCGCGCCTGGATCAGGTGCGCTGTGATCCGTATTCTGCCCGAACTGCGGCGAACACTGCCCTCGAGAAGATACTGGACGCCAAGCTCCCGGGCGATTTGGCCGATCTGTGCGTGCCGCCCCTTGTATCCCATCACCGAGGAGAGGGCTATAACGCCCAACTGTTCTGGTTCCAGGCTGCCCAAGCGCGTGATCACTTCGTCGGTGAGGCCGTCACTGAAATCATCCTCCTTCGCATCTCCCGTAAGATTTCTAAACGGCAGCACGGCGAGCATGATCTTTTCGTTCACCGGAACAGCGCGGGCGCGGTAATACGTCCGTCCTAAGAGGACGAACATGGCCGCAAGCAGAACGAGGACAGGAGCGGCAATCAAAGCCCACCGGAGCCAGGGCGGCCAACCGGGCGATCCGCCGTCCGGCGGCGCGGACTGAGCAACAGCAGGCCGGCTTTCCGGTGCAGGGTCGATGGCCGGCGCAATGAAACGGTAGCCCGCGCCGGTGACAGTCTGGATGAAGCGCGGCTGCTCGGGATTGTCGCGGAGGGCCTGGCGGATTTTGCGAATGGCGCCGTTGATGCTGTTGTTGGAGTCAAAGGAAACCGCGCCGCCCCAGATTGTCTCCACGATTTGGTGGCGGCTGACAATCTCCCCTCTTTGCTGGACCAGGAGGAGCAGAAGCTCCATGGGGATGCGCTCGATCTTCAGAACACGGCCATTGCGGCGTAACTCGCGCAGGCGAGGATTCAACTCCAATTCTTCGCCTAGCTTGATCGTCTCTGCCTCTTGGACAGGTTCCGACATCACGATAGCCCCGGAAAGAGATTGGGATGATTCTACTACATTTCCAACATGCCAGCGCAGCCTCCGCCTGAATTTCGTCATGCCACAGCAAGCATTGTATTTTCTGTGGATTGCAAGAACATAAAAATTAATACTCCTGCAGCGCGCCGCTATTGACGCCGGATGCCCGGCCTCATCATCATCTTGCACACGTGGGGCGAGGGGCATAAATCCAGCCGGATTCGCCCGGCGGATCGAATTCCCATAACGGGGTCTCGTTGCCGAAGTTGGATTACATGAGGTCGACTTGACCGGTCCCTTTTCATTTTGTCGGGACGTGCTGCCAGGATAGGCGCCGCCTGACAACGGCCCAGATACGAACAATCCTGAAGTGCATTCTTATCTGACGTTCATCACCGCTGGATAGAGACGTGATTTTTGTAACCGGTTGAACCCGTTGTTTAATCCTGACTCCGCACGTTCCCAAAAAGGAGGGAATCTACGATGGTAAGCATCCCAGCAAAATGCAAGGCTCTGGCTGATGATCTCTCTAAGAAGGAAGTTCTTCTGGACGAGCTGATGGAAGAGTACAAGAGCGGCACGGGAAATGAGAAAAGCCGCCTTTTTTACGAAATGCGGGCGGCCATGCAAGCGGTGGGCGAGGCCCGAAGAGCCCTGGACCAGTGCGTCAATCCTCCGGTTCCTTTGCCCGATCTTAGCGCGGCCGGTGTGACAATCCAGTGGCACGCGGACAAGAAAGCTTTCGATTTTGCGATTCTGATTCACTGCGAGGGCGCCCCGGTCATCGGCCCATTCGTAACCGCTGTCAGCGTGACGTATTATGATTACTCGCAGGACCCGCCTCTCCAGGTGAATCGCGTGCAGAACTTTACCTTCCCCAACTCTATATGGATGGTGCCTGGCGACACCCGGCCGTCTGAATATTTCAAAAACGTGCCCTACCTGGTTCGGCCGGGAAGCACCATGCCTCCTGCTTACACATTCGACGCGGTCGTGGATAATGACGATCAAATCAAGGAAAGCGATAAGGAAAACAATGGCCTTCACATAGTAAGAATCCTGAAGCCGCCGCTGATCGTCGTCCCGCCGGTAGGCCCGGTGAGCCCTGGATAAAATCGTTACTGACGGCGCCGGCCGGGATTTATTCGGAGCCCAGACGGCCGAGATCGCGAGTGCGGCTCTCATGTCGGCCCACGATGAAAACTGCAGACCTCTCAAGCGAAGGGCCTTGCTCCGGGCCTCGATTTTTGAGGGCGCGCCCGGCCACGTGCGAGCCCTCACCCCCCCTGCACTGCGGAATAGCCTCACGCAACGCGCGGGGGCTACACACCTAGATGACAAATGCCGCGGGTGAGGAGACCACCGGGACAGCGGGGGCAGGGCCCCCTGCCAACCCTCGGATGCATTTGGCGCGTGCGGTGCATATGGACGTCAGCTTTGTTTGGCAATGATCGGTGGCGCACACATCGCAGAGACCGCGACGTGTGCTCCACCCAGCGAGCAGGCTGGTCGATTCAGCGGGTTCGAGCATTAGAAGCAGATGGAAGTGGTCTGGCATGAGGATCCAGCCAACCAGCAAGAACCCGGTTGCTCGCCGAAGCTCCGCCAGTATGTCCACAAAGCAGTGGCAGAACCGCTCTGATGCAAACAGCGGCGCCCGGCGGTAAGTGCTTGCGGTGATGAACTGCAGTTCTCCCGGGTTATATTGCCGCTTGCGGTACGGCATGGCTCCGTACTATAAGCCATGCAGCATCTCTAAACCAGTCCCTTCGGGACTACGCAGACCCCAGAAACCAGGGTCTGCGCCAGCCAGCGGCTTTCCGGGGATTGCATCAGGGGAAGAGCCGCAGGGATTTGAAATTCGAGATTTGAGATTGCAGCTTTGCGTTCAGGTGATTACCTGATGGGCGCGTCGGGTATTGCCGGGGTCTGTTCTCCTGAGCTTGCCCCATTGAATACCGCAGGGGAGAGCGTATTATTGGGACTATCAAAGAGAGGGGTCACGTTCTGGTAAGGGTTACGTGCAGAGCTTCCCCCGGGGCAGCGGATTCGAAGAAGTCCCCAAAGTCCGCCACTCCGGTGAAGGCTCAGACCTTTTGTGAGCAAGTTTTTGCAGAATTGCTCGGAACGAAACGCGGTCGGGGAGGTGAATGATGGGAACACCGTTGGAGAAATCGGGGCATCTGATGTTTGATCGCGGCGGCCCGGATGGCCCTGCAACGCAAAAGCCGAAGAATTACGAAGAACTGGGCCTGTGTCTGGCTCTGATTGCACTGGTGGCGTGGGCCTTGTACGCCAGCCTGAACACGCTGGACTGGCAAGCGGTTGGCCATGCATTCAAGGCTTTTCTGAGTGTAGTCTGATGAGGCAGGTCCCCGCCTGACTATTGCAGACGCTGTAAGACGAGCATCTGCGCCACCCACGTAACATCAAAGAGCCCGCGACGGGGAAAACACCGTTGCGGTTACCTGCCTGAAATCTCCGTTGAACGGCAAATCCTAATTGACGCTCAGTGTGAGTGTTGTTTTGCGTATCACGGTTCCTGACGTGCCCGTCACCTTCAACGTCGAAATTCCAACTGGAGTGCCCTGCGATGAGCCTGATCCCCCCGCCTCCGCCGCCTCCACCACAACTCAAGGCAATGGCTGCCGGCAGTACCGCTCCTGCCAGCAGGGGAAGACGCCTGCGACCTGCCTGATGAATCGCAAACATCACCCAAACCGCGATGTGTGCACCGCCCGCCTATTTCCCCTCGATGATCTTTCGTTCTTCGTCTGTGATGCCGTAAAGCTCGTAAACCAGGTTGTCGATTTCGGCGTCGGTGGCGGCGATTTCGCGCTCCAGGTCTGTTGTGGCATGGGCATCCTGCCCATGTTCTTTCACGGCCGAGACGGCCGTGCCACCCACGCCCGTGCCACGATGCTTTTGTTTGTTCAATTCCAGCATCCGCTCGACCAGTTCGACCATTTTGTCGTGCCGGGCTTTCTCGGCGGGGTCAGAAAAATTGATGGTGCGAATGGGAATCTGCGAGAGGAACTGCCGGTTGGCGGACCTGAAGCCTCCCCGGAAAGGCGCACTTACAGATGGGAAGTACCACCGGAGCAGGGCGGAATTCAGCAGGCCGAGCAGGTACGTCAGTCCGTGACCCTCGAAGCCGGCCTTCAGTGTTACGCCACCAACGTCCACATTGTCCAGGAAATGCGTTCCCTCGCAGTCGAAGGCTGCGTGCAGGCTTTCCACTAGACGGGGAATGCACAGCTTCACGCGGCCCTGAATGCCGATGTTCTGATTGCGTCCGAACCTGTGCCAATCGTGGCCCCTGAACCTGCCGTTCTCCCGCTCCTCCAGGCGCTTCTTGCTCGCCAAGAGGTAGGACGCCGTCTTTGGGTACCGCCGGGAAATCTCCCGAAGCTCGATCAGGGTCGCATCCTCGTCCTTGACGGCGTACGGGAACAGGATGAACTGGCGCTCCGGTAGTTGGTCGTACCGCTTCACGTCAGTTCCGCTCACGACCGGGTGCAACAGCCCATTCTCAAGCGTCACAATTGCGTCGAGCGCCTTCGAGCGTAGGCGGAGGTTCCTCGGAGCACGCTGAAGGACGTCCATTATGAAAACATCATCCGCGCTCGTTTGAAGGCCGACGAAAATATCCGCCACGTCCCCAAGCTTCACCGGCATTGCTCTCAGCTTATCGAGTAATCCGGCGCTTTCGCCAACGGCAAAGTTCCACTCGGAGGCTGTAGCTCTGGTGGCGGGAATTGTGCCCTCCGTTGCCTTGCCTTCGTTCCGCCACGCTTCGAGGTCGTTCACTTTGGCGAACTGGAATTTATTCTTGCCGTCCTTCTCCAAAAAGAGCAGGCAGGTATAGTTGGTCGCGCCATCGAAGACTTGCTGGTCGCCGAAATGGACGACCTCGGACAAGTGCCTTCCTTCGGCGATCAGGCGGCGCAGCGGCTCGCCGTACTTGGCGTTGAAGAATTTGTGCGGCAGGATGTAGCCGAGTTTGCCGCCTTTCTTCAGGACGCTCAGCCCCTTTTCGACAAAGACGACGTAGATGTCATAATTGCCGGAGCTAGCCGACTTGTAGCGCTCTTTGTAATGCTCGACTTCGAACGGCGCCCATTCTTTCATGTGCTGGATGCGGACGTAAGGCGGATTGCCAATAACGCAGTCGAAGCCGCCGGAGCGCATGACCTGGGCGATAGAGGGCAGCGCCGCGCTCGTGGCATGGGCATCCTGCCCATGTTCTTTCACGGCCGAGACGTCCGTGCCACCCACGTCCGTGCCACTACCCACGGGCGGGACGCCCGTGCCACCGCCCACCCATTCCCAGTTTTCAAGTCCCGCGCGCTGTGGATTCGCCAGCACGTACTCAACCTGGCGGCCGAAATCCTGCTCATCCCGAATCAGGTGGTCGTAGTACTCCGGTTGCCAGAACTGCCCGCTCCGGCCGAGCAACCGGTTTGCTTCCTTGGACGAAAACGACTTCCAGGAGTGCAGAATGTCAGGGAGCTCGTTCCCGGCAAGCGCCTGGACCACGGCGTGGACGTGGTTTGGCATGAGACACCAGGCAATAAGGCGGTAGCGCTCGCCGTCAAAGTGCTTCAGCGAGCCCGCCACGGCCTGGGCCACATCATCCCGCCGCAGCCAGCAGGCTCCGCGGCCTTCATCCAGATGTTTTTCAACCTTTTCCGAAAAGAGCCTATCGAGGCGTTCTTCTTCGCGCGCGCTCAGGGGCCGGTTCATTTGCCGGGCGGTCTTGACGATATCCTCACGCTCGAACTTCCAGGCTTCGATGACCGCCTCGGGCAGCGAATCGTCCAGACGGAAACAGACCGCGTAGGTAGCGCCGTCGCGCGTCCAATGAGGCAGGTACGCGCCATGACGTATTGTCAACGTGGCATGGGCATCCTGCCCATGAGCCTTCACGGGCGGGACGCCCGTGCCACCCACGCCCGTGCCACCATACCAGTCGAAGGCGTTGATGCGGTCGCGCTCGGCGTCGCCAAAGAGCGTGCCCTGATCATAGATATCAGGCCCGATGAGCGAATTGCCGCAGATGATGTTGTATTTGAGTTCGGGCAGGAGGTGCTGTTTGGGCGGCAACTGCGATTTCTCGCCTTCGAGCGCCTTCAGGTAGAGGCTCATCATGGTGATTTCGACGGCTTGCGGGTCAATGTCCACGCCAAAGATGTTATTCCGCAAAATTTTGGCCTTGCGATAGACCGAAAGCCGCGCGTTGCCGTCCGCGTCTTTGTGGACTTCGCGCATGAAATCGAGCGAGGGATGCGCGTGGCGGACTTCCTGCTCGGGATGCGCCAGATACCATTGGGTGTGGTAATCAATCAGGCATTGGAACGCGCCAATGAGAAACGAGCCAGAGCCGCAAGCGGGATCGAGGATGCGGATTTTTTCAATCTGCCTGGGCGTTTTGCCCTCGATAATCTTGCCGACGGTATTTTTGACGATGTAATCCACGATGTACTGCGGCGTGTAATAGACGCCGCCGGCTTTGCGGACTTCCGGTTTTTCCTCGACGCGGACGGTTTTCGCCGTAGGCCGGATGGTCTTTCCGAGATAGCGCTCGTAAATCGATCCCAGAATTTCGACGCCGATCACGTCAAAGCGGTAAGGGCTTTTCGGTGGATAGAGCCGCTCGATGATGCGGACCAGAATTTCCGAGTCAACCGCCGTGCTCTCAAGCAGCGCGTTAGGTTTGAAGATTTCACCGTTGAAATCCTCATTGATTTTCTCGAACAGCGGGCGGAGCCAATCGAAAATATGGAACTTGCCGCCGCGCGCCCGCCATTCTTCGGCGGCGGCGCGGAGCTGATAGCGCTCGATAATGCGGCGGTCCTCAGCGATGCGGATGAAAACAATCCGGTCGAGGAGCCGCTGGACAACCTCATTTAATTGCCGGGCCGTCAGGCCGTGGCTGTTTTTGTAAATGTCCCGAGCCAGTTCCTCGCGCCAGCCGGTCATTTCATCGAGGAACACTTCATCCACCGGGATGCGCAACCGTGCGGTGCGGCGGTCGCGCGGCAGCATGGCGTCAAGCGAACCTTCCGCGACGCGCCCGCGCGAAAACTCCCAGAGCTTTTCGGCGTTCTTCAGATATTCGCTATATTTCAGCGGCGGGAAGAGCAGGCCTTCATCCGGCTTGCGCTCGTCGGGCTTGATCGTGGCGTCGTAGAAACGAAATTCTGCAAAGTCCGTCAAGACAACGAAGCAAACGGACTTGGTGTTCCAGGCGTAGGTTTTGGCCTGAATGATGTGCCGCGTTTCGTCCAGGTGCTCGGAAGGCGTTTTGGCCTCGACAAAGAACCTTGTCCGGCCATTGATGCGGAAATTGTAATCAGGGCGGCCGTCCGTGTCGACGTCGCCCTTTTCGACAAGGACCTCGCGTTCGTGATGGGGGAGCCCCGCCTGATTCTCGACGTCCCAGCCCAGCGCCCTGAAAAAGGGATCGATGAAATCAACGCGGGCCTGAGCCTCAGGATAATCCTTTGAAAGGTAGTAATCTTTGTCGTTTTCGAATTTCGAAATCAGCTTCTGAAGACCGTCTTCGAATCCGGATAGGGAAGGTGGCAATGTACAACTCCCAATGTGCGAACGATTGCGGCGAAGAGCACGAGGGAATTCTATTCAATAGTGTCTCAAACTGCAACGGAGACCCAGCGTTATTTTGCAGTCGTAGAAAGTCCGCTGGTCAATGGCGAATCCGCCGGGAAAGCCGCGGACTTCGAACGGCGGGAAGTCTGCGCGACCGGCTATAAAAAGACGGTTGAATGGAAATTGAAATAAAAAAGACGGATGACTGGAAAACGTGGACACGACTCTATGCCTGCGCATGCCGGCTGACCCTCCCTCTGGCAGGTTGTGACTACCCGTGTCTCGGTGCGGTTGAACTGTGGCGCGGGCTGCTGTGGACCCGAATTTTTAAGCCACTTTGCGAACGACTGGTCAAGAAAAAAGT
>JAKAWN010000312.1 GCA_021827245.1 Acidobacteriota bacterium
TTTTCTAGGCGTTCCCAGCTGGACCTTCGATGCAGTCAAAACTGATAACACCTTCTATCGGATTCCTTCGGCCAGAATCGTTCGGCAATGGTAAGATCACACCCCTCCATCCTCGCGGTGCTCTAAGTCAGCGTCAGAACGATCGTGAACGACCGTTACTCAACTCTGCGCGACAAGGCAGGAGTAATCCGCGAAAAATCGGGGCAACTTCCGGATGGGCGACGGTCCGAGAGTTAATTGATTGCGATCTGCGCAGCGGCGTTTGTTATGGGAAGCTGCCGGTGGCAGATCCTTCTAATGTGTCCCGGCGTCGGTCTAGAGAGCTTCTACGGGTGGGTCGTTTATCAGGCGGAATCCTCCAAATCGTGGACCCGCAAGCTTTGCGCCAGTCCCGTGCTTTTTGACACGACGAATGAATCTCCCCTAGCATCCTGTTGTGGTCAAATCCCTCTATACGGCGCTTACAAAGAGGAGTCCGAACTTACCGGCTCGCTCTTGAAGACCCACTAACGCCGAAGAACGCGAAACGACTTCTGCGCTTTACGCTTGTCTATCTTCTAAGCCCATTGGATTTGATCTCTGACTACGTTCCTGTCCTCGGCCGGCTCGATGACCTGATCATCATTCCTGCTCTGCTGCTCACGGTCCGGTGGCTCATCCCTCGAGCTGTTTGGGCTGACTGTTCCCAGCGAGCGACGGCTCTAATTCCGGACTGACCTTATACGGTTGGCGCGGACCCGCCGGATCTGCAAGGGTCAAGCCCATGCGTCTTCGTGGCACCGAGCTGAAGGTCTACGCCAACTCGCGGCCGCCAATATTCCTGGCCATCGCTCCCGGCTAAAAGCCTAGGCGCACGGACATGGCATATTCCCGGGGAGCGCCGGGATCCACCAGGATGTACTTGCCGAAGCCGGTGCTGAAGTAGCCGCCGCTCGTGATGTAGGCCGTGGGGTCATACTCCTTGTTGAAGAGGTTGTAAACACCGAACGCCACCTGGAGGGGAACGCTGCTGAATACCCCGCCCAGATGGTTCAGGCTGAGGCTGAGCGTCAGGTTGGCCAGCCCGTAGCCTGGCATAATCTGCCGCGTCGGAGCGTTGATGTAGTTGCTGAACAGGTAGCGCTTTCCGACGTATTGCCACCAAACTTGCGGTGTTACAAGGGCTTTCTTACCGAGGTCGAAGTAGGAACTCAGGCCCAGGTTGGTGGTGTAGTCGGGTGAATCGGAGATGGGAAAGCCACGATAATCGATCGTTGAGCCCTGCGGGACGTAGCGCAGAAAATAATCGTGCTGGAAGGTGGCATTCCCGTGGACTTGCAAGTGCCACGACGGCACGTCGTCAACGCTGAGCGCCACACCGTTATAGACGGCGGACCCAAAGGCAAATTGAGTCAAAGGATTGCTCAGCTCGGAATTGGTAACTTCCATCGTCTCGTCGCTCAATTTATCCCGAAAATAGGTGGCGTCCACGGAGGACTTTCCGAACAGTCCCCGTTCGGACAATTCAACCCGCGCTCCCGCCTCCGCGTCCTGGCTTTTCACTGGTAGCAACTCCACTAGGTCCACCCCGGCAGGTGCCGCGTCCACCCCGAAAGCCCGGTCAATCGGGTTCTGATAGCTCTCCGCGTAATTCCCGTGGAATCCCAGCCGGTGAAATGGCATATAGGCCGCGCCCACCGAAGGGGAGAAGCGTGCAAAGCTCTTATGCGAGTCCGGGGTCGTGGAGAATTGGATAGCCGTATTCGGGTTAGCCTGTGGAAAGTCTGCGAAGCCTGAGTTGTAGAAGCTGGTCTGGAACAACTGTTCGGCGATCCCCGGCGTGAGGATCAAGTTCGGCAGCAGGGTGATGTGGTCCTGCACGTATAGCTGTCCATAGTTGTTGTAAAGATGCTGGCTGTTGAAGCCGAAGGGATTCGTCTTTGTTGTTCCCATCGCTTCGCTGTAAATGGACACGATGGTGTGATAGTGTTCGTGCATGAAGTAGCCCCCTGCGGTAACCTGGTTCCGCGACAGATCCCAATTCACATACGCTTGGTTCCCGTAGGTATCAGAAGTGGGGTCATACCATTCTGTATTGGGTCCGGGTCCGAAATAATTATCCACGCGGTAATGGAGCCGGTAACCGTGCCGATACCAGAGCCTGTCATGGAGCGTGACGTGCGGAGCCAACTTGAGATTGACCTTGCTGTACACAATATCGCTGTTGACTCGAATGAGTTTGAACCAAAGTGATCCGGGGAATGACGAGTAATATCCACTGGTCGGCTGGCTATAGAGCGGTGCATTCGCTGGCACACCGGGAGTCACACCGTAAAGTCCTTCAGTGGTGATGGCCTGCCCTTCCTGATCAATTGGATTGAGAGGGATGAAATTAGGACGGTAATCATACTCGCGCCCTACGTAATAGCCCACGCTGAAATCTCCAACTTCGAAATCCTTCCGTACCTTTCCGTAGCCAGCCCACCCCTGCCCCGGGGCGTTCCAGCCCTTTCTGCGGAACGTATGATTCGCTGTATAGCCGCTCGAGAGCACCGCCGACCACCCCTGCCATAGCCCCGTACGCAGGGTCAGATAGGCAGAGCGAGTGCCGTAACTGCCATAGGAGGCACCGGACGAAAAAGTCAACCCCGGCTCGTCGCTCGGCTGCACGGGGACGTAATTGACGGTGCCGCCCAGACTGTCAAACCAACGATCCGCCGGGTCGCCAGGTCCGTAGATCACATGAACTTCAGAGATCATCGGCATGATGGGCAACTGTGTCGGTTCCCAATGGCCGTTGGCCGCGATCATGTTGTTCATCGGAATGCCATCGAGGAGGAACATGATGCCATTCTTCTCGATATCACCATTCACGCTCGACCATCCCGTCTTGATCCCCCGCACCACAACCTCGGAACGTCCCGTGGCGGCGATCCCGCCGTAACCGTAAATATTGACCCCCGGCGCCGTCGTCAGGGCTTGCGCGGAGCCTCCAATGGGACCCGCGACCGCCTGAATCTGTCCCTTCGGGATACTCAACGCCGTCACAGAGGTCTGGGGAGCTTTGGCCGTTACCACAACGGATTGCACCAACCCCGGAAGGTTCAGCGTGATATCGATCGTGGCACGCTGGCCCGCCTCAAGTTCGATGTTTTTTCGGCTGTAAGTCAAGAAACCGTCCTTTACCGCGCTGAGCGTATAGCTTCCGCCCGCCATTCCCTCGATCGCGTACTTCCCGTCTGGTCCCGTAGTAGCTCGCGACTTGGCGCCTGTCGCCTTGTTGGTTAGGGTTAATGCGACGCCGGGCATCACGCCGCCCGATGCGTCCAAAACTTTGCCGGTGATGCTGGCGTTTCCGGCCGCTTCGGCTGTTACCGCGCAGCATAACAGAGCCGTAATGAGAGCCATCCGCATAGCCATAAAACGTCCTCCTGAATAGTATGGGTTTCTCGATTTTTATTAGGATCAATGTCGAGCACATGGTTTCGGTTGGACGGCGGCTCCCAAAATGCCCTAGAGACTTCCCTTCCGATACCGTGCTGCCGCAAGGGAGATTTGCTTTACCTATTTTCGAAGGCTTGCCCCGTCCTGCGCCGCCTTTGGACTTTAGAAATGTCGCCCAAAGATTTTCTTAACCCCGTGTTTAAACAGGTACCCAGTTTGAATGCAAACGGTTAAGATTGTGTGAAGAAATGATGAATGTACGGTGAAGATTTTCGCCGCCCTACGCCCGCCATGCGCATGCACCAGACGCCATAAGGCACCACCCCTGCCCGCTGTTCGGGACTCCACGAGGGCGCATTTTGCGAACGGCAGGAAAGGAAACACCTCTCAGTCGGATTGTCCTGGAGGATGATATTATTCGTGCACCGAGATTCCTGGCCCGAGCTGATGCTCGCCGGATCATGGGACAAGCCGTTGTTGCTGGCGGCGGATAGCGGACGTTAGCGTTCGGCGTAGACTTGAGAGCGTGCACTCCTCGTTTCGATTTTTTCGCGCCGCGCACTGTGACGGTCCGGAGGTCTATGCGCGGACGTGGCGTTCGGTAGTTCCGGTTGTATCGTCTGCCACTCGGAAGTCATCTGGTCTGTTTGCGCATTCCTGACTACCATCGGTTGCCAGACGGATGTATAGTCGGCAACCCCCCTCGCATGATCGCGTCATCGGCGGCCAGCGACAAATGCAAGGCAAGCCCGTTTCACGACGACTTGACCGCGAGGCGGCCCAGTTTCCGTGTGGGTCATCGGGCGGAATCCGAGCTGCTGCTCAGAATGTGAAGAGATAAGTTCTACCAAGAGCGGACTCTCAGGCAAAGTGCCTTAACCAGGCTTTGGCGGCTGACAGGTCAGCGATACGTCATTGCCTCGATAGCCTCCTGGTAGCGCGTGCTCTGCGATATGTTTTTCCCACACCCTGTTCAATTCCAGCAGGTCCTGCGGCGTCAGCCCTATATCGAAGGCCCCGATATTGTCTTCCAGTCGGTGTAACTTCGTTGTGCCCGGAATCGGCACGATCCACGGCTTCCGCTCCAGCAGCCATGCGAGCGCTATCTGCGCTGGCGTGGCGCTTTTCTGCTTCCTGAGCCGCTCCAGCAGTTCGACGAAATCCCAAGGTGGGCTCCCGGAACGAGGGTGAAAGTACGCCGGATCGCAAAGATGGCGCGCGTAGCGACAGGAATCGGGCAGGAGGAACAGGATATTACTCCCACCGACGGTAAGAGGTTGAACATGCACATAGCCTCGCTAACTTGCCTCAGACTCACGGCTTTGACTATCACCTGGCACAGGCACGGCGAACCCGCTCACGTTTTCCACAGAGCTCGGTTGAGTAGCACGTTCGGGAGCGGTTGAGGTTCTCATCACTGAAGTACCAGGCGCAGCCTCGCGCCCAGCGGCGTCCTCCGATGCCTGTGAAGCGGAGTATGTGCAGAAGATCTTTCGACAAAACTCTATCGACTATTGCCATCTGTGAGGCTAACCGCTAAACTTCTGGCGTTATGAAACACACTACTGTTCTTTCCGGAATCCTGATGACTTTGGGGCTGGTCATGCCACTCATGGCCCAGATGCCTCACAGCGGACTCGATCGCACTACCGCACGATCCATGGTTATTACGCGGCGGGGTATCGTAGCCAGCGATCAGGTATTGGCATCTCAGGCCGCGGCGGAAATTCTGGCGCGCGGCGGGTCGGCTGCCGACGCAGCCATCGCCGCAAACGCGGCAATGGGCGTGCTTGAGCCGATGTTGAACGGCATGGGCGGAGACCTGTTCGCCATCGAGTACGACGCCAAGACGGGCAAGCTGGCCGGACTCAATTCGAGCGGGTGGGCGCCCGACAAACTGACACCTGCCTTCCTCAGGAGCAAGGGCATCACGCAGATGCCCGGATACGGGATTTATTCGGTTACCGTGCCGGGCGTCGTCGCCGGCTGGTGGGCGCTGCACAAACGATATGGCAAGCTTCCATGGCGGGAACTGTTTCTGCCTGCAATATACTATGCCCGGCACGGATTCCCAGTCACCCAATTCGTCGCCGCGTATTGGCACGCCGCGCAGGCCCACCTGGTTCGCGGGGTGAACACCCAGGTCTTTCTGCCCGGCGGCTCGGCCCCAAAGGTTGGACAGATCTTCCGCAATCCGGCGTATGCCCGGGCGCTGGAGCTCGTCGCCGAAGACGGGCCGGAAGCCTTCTATCGCGGCCCCATAGCAAAGGCCATCCTCCAAACCTCGGAAGGGCTGGACGGGGCGATGACGGAGAGCGATCTCGCCGATTTCAAGCCGGAGTGGGTCTCTCCGATTTCCACCACATATCGGGGCTGGCAAATTTACGAGCTCCCGCCCAACGGCCAGGGAATGGCCGCTCTGGAGATGCTCAACATCATGGAGAAATTCCCCCTCGGGGAATATGGGTTTTTCAGCGCGAGGGCGTTTCACATCAAGATGGCGGCACAGCAACTCGCGTACGCAGATTTGCGGCGCTACATCGGAGATCCGCGCCTGGTGCGCGTACCGGTCGAGGGGATTATCTCGAAGGCCTATGCGGCGGAGAGGGCGGCGACCATCAAGCCGGGCAAGGCAGCCTGCGGCGTGACGCCTGGCAACCCGTGGCGTTATAACGGTGACACGACCTACATGACCGCGGTGGACAGTCAAGGCAATATCGTTTCCCTGATTCAGAGCCTCTATGAGGGATTCGGGTCATTTGTCGTGGTCAAGCCCTACGGCTTCGCCCTTCAAGACCGCGGCGCGCTCTTCAACCTGGACCCGAAGAGTCCTGACGTGCTCGCGGGCCATAAGCGACCGTGGCATACCATCATTCCCGGTTTTATGCAGAAAGGGCCGTTGCATATCGGATTCGGGATCATGGGTGGGTTGAATCAGCCGCAGGCTCACGCGCAATTTGTTTCCGACATCGTCGACTACGGGATGTCCTTGCAGGGGGCACTGGAAGCGCCCCGCTTCACCAATGCCGGTTTGGACGGCTGCGATTTCTTCATCGAGGACCGTGTGCCCACTGAAGTGCGCGACAAGCTGGCCAAGATGGGTTATTTCTTGCGCGTGCGCGGAGCGTTCTCGTCGGTCATGGGCGGCGGGCACGCCGTGATGTATGACTCGGCCACGGGAATGAAATACGGGGCGTCATCACCGCGCAAGGACGGCGCCGCGATCCCGGAGCCGGCACCCATTTTCCAAAAGTAGAAAGAGCGTAAGCGGCGCGGTTGAAATCATGGGCCGCGGGCCGCGGTAGTTGGATCGCGAAGGAGAGTTCTACGCCGTGGCAGTGGGCGCGCTGGGGCGGCGAAATGGGAAGATCTCCGCCGTCGCAATTTCCTGGAACTCGAGGCGAAGCCAGCGCAGTGGAAACCGTTGCTTGAAGCAGCCTACCGTGGAAATGACATGCTTGCGTTCAGCTCTTATGACGCCGGGCGCAACAATGCGGTCGAACTGAAAGAATACCCTAATTAAAGAGCGGATTCAGTGTAGAGTGGCGGTCGGTCGCGGCCAACGGCGTTGCGCCGAAGCAGGTGGATCAATTCCCGGCCGGTCGGCCCCTCGGAGATTATCTCGCCCGTATGCGCAATCCGGGCCGCCGTCGGTTACCAGATGGATGAATAGTCGGCAAACCGTCGATGTGGTCTGGATGCCATCTCTGACGGTCGAGCCTGAATGACAGGGGGTACTCGGAAGTTTTCCCGGTCTATGGGCTGATCCGTCCGAAACGCCGGCTACCCGCGATCAACGGTGTAGGGCTTACAAATTTCTTTTCCCCTTGGCGGTCGCCCAAACGGAGATGCGTTCGACCGCCTTGACGGCGATTTACGCGGACTACAAGCGCCTTTGCATGTGGCGAAGACTGCTGCCTACCCACACAAATTCAGTTAAAGGGCGGGGAAAACGCACCGCCCTTGGACTGTAGGTTTATCAAGCGGCTCGGGCCGCTCGGCGAAGCTGTGGTTCGGCCTGGGCGAGAACTTCCTTCATGATGGCCGAGTCGGGGATTACTCGTTGAATCCATCGCGCCAGCCATCTTACATGGTTGTTGATCACATCGGGCATGAACTGGGGATTTCCATCCTCCACCTTGCACCGCTCGATTACTTCCCACGGATCTTCTTCTGGGTTGATTTCGTCTGGCTTAGGAGTTTCATCCGTAAACAGCCAGATGAGTCCTCGATACAACTGGTGGCGCCGGACCGCCAGAAGCACGGCGAGGGAGTGCCCGCGACCACCGGTCCGCCGGGCTCATTTCCGACAGCTTCTCCGGCCCAGGCCAGGCGCGACAAATTACGGACACCCCAAGGCCGGGCGACTTACAAAATGCGTAAGGCCACGGTCGAACCGGTCTTTGCACAGATCAAGGAGCAACGAGGGCTTCGGAGATTTCTGCTGGGCGGGCGGAAGCAAGTCGAGGGCGAATGGCAGTTGATCTGTGCCACCCACAACCTGTTGAAACTCTACCGCTGCGGATGGAAACCGCAGAGGGCATGAAACAGAAAGGAAGGAGTCTACCCCTGAAGCCCCCAGTGGGGCCCTCCAGGGATCGAAGGCCCAAAGGCACGGCAAGGATTAATCCGCGCACCTTATCTCCGACGGACTCCTAGCAATGGCGGACTCAGGGTGGGTGAGTACGCTCTCGGGGCAATGACCTTTGGAGAGGAATGGGGATGGGGCGCATCAAAGGACGAAGCCAGGAAGATCTATGAGAGATCG
>JAKAWN010000313.1 GCA_021827245.1 Acidobacteriota bacterium
GCGGTGCTTGGTTGCGGGTACTGCTTCGCTGCTGGACAAGGCCGCCCCTTCCATCAGTTCCAGGCCCATCCGCTTGAACAGGGGAGAATATTCGTCCATTGCCGCAACGGAAAACCCACCGAAGCGAAGAGGCAGCAACAGGTCGGCGAGCGTCCCGCCGCTGTTACGGGGTCGCAACAACCTCGACAAGTTCTGAACACTCAATTCATTACCAGAGTTTTCAGGAATCAGACGCGCCGAGCCGTTGGGGTGGCGCGTAGTGCCAGCAATTTTGAAGGGCAGAATCACCGACGTCTGTCTTTCGTTGCCCCCCGAGCGGGTATTCAGCGGCTCAGGAACTACTTCTAGCATCTCCCGGATCGGAGTGATGCCCGTAATCGCTTCTTTGGCAAAGGGAAACGCCAAAGCCACCGCGCCCACCAGCTTGCCGTCCACGTAGACGGGACTTCCACTCATCCCTGCAACTACACCTGTTTCGGCCAACGGTCCGCCAGACAGGCGCGCAAGGATCACATCATGTTTTGGAGCCAGAAAGTTCTTCAGTACACCCAGAAACTCGACTTGGAATTCCTGGACTTTATTCCCTTGAAAAATCGTTCGGCCGACGCCTTTAAGTCCCGGCCGGATATCTCTGAGAGGGAAGAACTGGGTCTGGCTTTGAGCTCGGAAAGCAAAAACCGCCATGAGCACAAGCGCCGCGGCGGTGCACTTACGGAATCGCATATTGGAGGATTGCCTTATACAAACCATTATCTAGTCTACGGGACAAGGAATTCCTCAGTCAAGCATACTCCAGAAGGCGGCTGGTCTCGATCTGGCGGCCCGATGGAAGTCTGGCAGCATTCTCCTTCCCTTGAGAGGCCACGGTTGCCTCGCTGGTAAGAGTCTGTTATCTGGGAATCGGTTGCATCAGAACCTTGCTGGCCAAGACCGCCCAAACTTGCTAAACGTGGCTTGCCCATCGATCTGCCAACTCTACTTACCCTCCTTTACGCCTTTATGTAAGGCTCAGTCCACAAATTAATCAGAACTTCCGGGCTGCCAGGAACGATAATAATCTTCCAGCCGCCGGGTGAAGTCGTTGACAGACTCTCCAGGGGCGATTTTTATAAGGTCGCCAATCCAAAGCTGAGATTCACCGCGGACTGGCCACTCCTGCGTGCTCGGCAAGACCTCAAATAGCCCCTTGATAAGCAGCGGAACCACGGGCAAGCGGAGCCTTTCTACCATCACCCCAACTCCTGGCCGGAACGGCTGCAACCGGCCATCCGGAGTGCGTTCGCCTTCAGGAAAAATGAGCGTCGAATACCCGCGATCTGCCAGGCGCCCGGCCTGCCGCAGCGCTTCCTGCGCTCGGCTGGGATCGTTCGAGATCAGATAGACATTGAACACCAGACGCAACCAGAACAGCGCTGCCTTCGAGTGACCACGGAGAGCTCCTTCCCCCATTGCGGGAGCGATCCGACGGCGGAGTCTGGCTGGAAACAACCGGAGGATAACGACAGGGTCAAGCAAACTCTGGTGATTGGAAACGAAAAGGACAGGTTCCTGAATTCGCCGCAGCTTTTCACGACCATGCACCTCAGTCTTGACGTAATAACGCAACATAGGGAAAGCCAGCAACAATTGTACCGCCTCACGCCCGACCGCAGCCGTACGGGAAATAGGCCAGCGGGGTTCGACTGGGCGGGCCACCTTTACGAACTGCTCGCGCGTTGACGGCGGCGCACCAGATTCAGGCGACCCTTCCCTTCGGTAAGTGACCGCAGCAAAGCGTGTGGAAATCGCAACGCTGGAGGGGGCCTCAATCAGTTTCTCCAGGTCGCCAACTGTTTGCGCGCTGGCAAGTTCCTGCTCGTCAAACGAATAACCGCGGGTTTCAAGCCACGTCAGCAGCTCAACACGATCGAGCGACGATAGTCCCAGATCTTCGGCCAGCCGAGCTTCTGGCCGGATTCTTTCACGCGGGGTGCCAAGGCTGGCAAGGAAGTCACGCCAGTCCTGCTCTCTCTCGGCATGAGGAGCAGGCCACCCCGCAACTCCTTCAGCGGAATTGACCCAGGCGGCAATCTTGGCCCGCTGGAGCTTCGACGTGGTCACGGTCCGAGGCAAGCTGGCTTCCGGCCACACCGAGAAATCTCGGACACGCTGGTGAGGCTCGAGCATAGTGTTGGCTCTTTCAACGGCAACTTCCAGATCCTTGTGCGTTGCGCCTGGACTCGGCACCAGCACAGCGTGTACAAACGTCCGGCCAACGATGGCCGGTCCCCCCGCTGGCGTGGCAGAGACAATGGCATTCTTGCCGACAACAGCGGCTTCCTGAATGGCATCCTGGTCCCGCAGCAAGTTCTCGACGTCGTCGGGATAAACATTCAATCCTTCCGCCGTCACAATGACGTCCTTTTTACGGCCCAAGTACATCAAGTTGCCGTTTTCATCGAACTGGCCAAGGTCGCCCGTATGCAACCATCCGCCCTCGAAGCTCTCGCGGGTTGCTTTAGCGTTCTCGTAATATCCTGGTGAAACGTTGGCGCCACGGACCAGAATTTCTCCATCCTCGGCAATGCGTGTTTCCACTCCAGGTAGAGGCTTTCCGACGGCACCTTGGCGAATCTTGAAGGGATGTGTGATGGTAATTGCCGGAGCAGTCTCCGTCAGTCCGTAACCTTGGATCACGGCGTACCCTAGCCGACTCCAAAACTGCTCCAGATTGGCTGGCAGCGTCGCCCCCCCCACTCCAAAGGCCCACATCTTCCAGCCTAGCCGGTTATGGAAACGGCGGAATTTCCACCACCGTTTTGCAATAGACCAGTGCTCCATCACGGATTGCTGAATGACCGCTTCGGGATTCTCGTATCCAATTTCGGCAAGCTGTCCCCTGGCCCAACTGCTCATCGCCTCAAGTTGCTGAGGGACGCAGACCATAATCGATACCCGCCGATCCTTGATCGTACGAGCCAGCATGGCAGGCGACTGGCTCTCCGGAAAGATGACCACGCCCCGCAGAAGCTGAGGAATAAACAGCGCCGTCACCTGCCCGAACAGGTGGCTGAGGGGAATCAGATGGACAAATCGAATGGGGCGGAAAGGAATGCTGAGCTTCTCATATCGCCGGATTTCACCCTCGATCGGCTCAAGATTAGCCAGCAGGTTTCCATGCGTAATCATAACCCCACGGGGTTCCGCCGTTGTTCCCGAGGTATAGACGATTTCGGCCAAGGCATCACGGCTCTCCACAACGGGCTCACTCGGACTCGAAGCAGGTGAGGACAAATTATCGATGTCGCCTAGATAAAACCGTTCAATCTTGTTCGCCACCGGTTCTGATTGTTCGGAACCAACACGATTAGCCCGGTCTGAGATAAGAAGTGATGCGTGGCTGCGCTCAGAGATGCGCCCAAGAAATTCGGGAGAGAATCCCGCGTCGACCGGCACAACGGTCGCGCCAGCCAGAACACATCCGTAAAAGGCCATGGCCCAGCGTGCACCCGGTGCTGCCCACAACACGATGCGCGGAGGCTCATGCCCGGTGTCTGCCCCTAGCCCCCGAGAGCGCAGCAAAAACGAAAAGGCCAACGCCCGCTCCACAACTTGTCCGTAACTATATTCGTTGGAGCGATAAACTCCCTGCTCAACAAAAGCGATCTGCCCCTTAAGCTCCGTCATGCGCAAGATGTAAGAGAAAAGCGTTGCCATTAGCCCCTTCGGCTGAGGGAGATGGGTTCGCAATTTGAGGATAATCTCCTGGCAAACTCCCTCCGTCTGAAATGTGCAGCCACTAATAAATAATGATGTCACGCGGAGTGTCCGACAACAAGAGAAAGAAATACCGCTTTTTGCCCTTCCTGCTGCAAGCCTTTCGATCACGTAGCAACATTGACACTTTTGCTACCTGCATGCTACAAGAAGGGAGACTCGATTTCCCCAACCCGGTTTGGGCCTGTGGCGCAGTTGGGAGCGCGCATGACTGGCAGTCATGAGGTCGAGGGTTCGAACCCCTCCAGGTCCACCAACTAAGTCCTTCCTTTTCAATACACCGTTCTTTCTCATAGCCTTCCAAATAGCTCAAAATGTACCAAAACTGTTCCAAAACTCGGTCAGTTTGGCTTTGCTGTTCCAAAACTCAACTCATGCTCGTTGGCCTGACGGTCAAGCTTTGCCAGCGCCTCTCGCATCATGGTTAGTTTTGCTTGGCTGTACCTCTTGAAGACCCGCGAGTCACCTTGCCGAAGCATCTGGGTCACAAAATGGTCGGCGACACCACCGGCACTCAGTCGCGTAGCAAAGGAGTGGCGCAAGTGATACAGCGGGAAGTATTCAACGCCAGCTCGCCTGAGTGTCTTTTCCCAGATTTTCCTGAGTGAGGTGATGTACGGCTTCTTGGCTCTCTTGCTAGGGGTCGGAAACAGGTATTCAGATGTCGGAGTCTGCTGCACTTGGGCCATAAAAGCCCGGCGGGCCGACTCTGACAGCGGCATGTCCCCGATCCCAGATTGCGTCTTAGAATCAGGAATGTGGACTAGCGAATTTTCAAGGTCTACTTGGGATCTTTTCATTGGCATGAGTTCCTTGAAGGGTCGTAGCCCGGTCTCAGTAAGGATGACTACGACATTCCTGAGATAAGGAGGAGCTGCAAACTCGATTCGTGCTTGCTCGCTTGCTGTCATGTAATGTGGCTTGCGAATTGAACAACTCACCGGAACCGGAAACTCCACTGAATTACATGGGTTCCTTGTCAAGCGCTTCTGCCGGACCGCAACATTGAGGATTCGATTCAATACGCGAAACTCCAAGTGAACGGTTGTCGGTTTGATCTTGCCCAGAGAGCGAGTACCCAGTTTCGTGCGAACATGTTTGTCTGAATTAAGACGCCCAGACAGGTACTGTTCGATGGATTCCGGTGTTATCTCGCCCAGGAGCACACTTTCGAACACCGGCCGAAGATGCTTCAATACGTTCAGGTTCTGCGCATGCGTGTTCATGGATCTATAAGGGGGTTTTGATCGCCTCTCTATAAACCAATCTGCCCATTCCCCAAAAGTTAGGGTCTTGCTTGAAAGGATGGTGGGCAAAGTACCTTGGTCTCTAGCATCAAGGCGCTCCCTAAGAAAGCGCTCCGCCTCCTCTCGATCTTTGGTTTCGGTGGATTCTTTGACTACTTGCCCCTGTCGATTTCGGTAACGAACCCACCAAAAGACGGAGTCCTTTCGGGGATACACAGTTCCAAAAGTATTTCGTGGTCTTCCTCCTTTACTCATCGATTCCTCCATTAACGAAGAATTTTTGCCGCCATTTTTCGAGTTCAGCGAGGCTGAACCGAATCGAGCGGCCCATCATTCGGAAATGGGGAATCTGCTTTCGCTCGACGTAAGCATACACCAACGATGGACTGACGCCAAGAAACCGCGCGGCAGTCTTGACGTCTACAGGCTCTTCAAAGCGTGCCTGGTCACGTTGGGGATCCGCTGGCCTGATTTGTTCAACAACGTTCATGCTTGCTGCTCCTGGGAGGTGGGAAATCCAATGCGGCGCTTCGGGGGAACCGGCGCAGGCTCCATAAGCCGGCGAATCGATTGGAATACGATCTTGAATTTCTCGTCGTGTTCCTCGAACTTCTTCTCTAGGTCTTCGAGTTTGCAGGCAAATTCCTCCTGGCTACTCAGCATTTCACGAAGCTTGAGGAAGGCTCTGACGACGAACAGGCTTACTTTGATCGCCCGGGCGCTGTTTAGGACCGTCGCCGCCATAATCGCCCCGTGCTCTGTGAATGCGGAGGGTAGGACTGGTGAAAACTTGAGCCTTCTGAGGTGGTCACAATTTGTGACCACCTCGTCTTTCTCCGCCACGGTCAAGCGAAACATAAAATCTGAGGGGAATCGTTCTTTGTTGCGTTTGATGGCTTGATTGAGCGCTTTCGTGCTGACGCCATACAGCGCGGCTAAATCGGCGTCGAGAATCACCTTGAGGCCGCGGATCATCAGGATTGAGCGCTCGATATTCTCGGGGGCTACAATCGCTTGGTCCATCGTAGTTTGCGTTTCAGGGCACTCCATTCCATCCTCCCGTCAAACGGCCTGCGATAAGTCCTACCTTCCGACCTCACGACGATTGCCTCGACGGCGCCACCAACTGACGGGCGCGGCGATAATCCCCGACTCTCCGGGTTTAAGCTGAACTGTTTTTTCTGTCAAACGGCTGACTCGGCTGTAAGCGGGGAAAGCCACATCTGGCGTGCAGGACTGGAGTAAAGAGCCGGAAGGGGCTCTTGCAATCCTCACTGAATCAACGAATTACGGCAATCATTGGCTGGGGAATCCACTCGTTTGCGTTTGGAAGGTGGCAAAGTTGCCCTACCCTGAACCGGACATCTCTGGAAGCGCAACAAGACAAGCCGAAGTTGATGTAAATCAGAGACTTGTGGCAGCAATTGGTGAGGCCCGTCAAGTTAAGACCGGAAAGTTGTGAAATTATTTGGCCTGCAAAAAAAGTCTGGCGGTGCGCTTGCTTTCGCTGCTTCAAGCGCGAATTCACTCCTTATACGTTTCTCATCCAATTGGTATAACAACCGGGAACGTGGCCTTGGGTATAATAGGGGCGATCCAGGGTATGGGGCCATGTTGGGAAAAGGACGCATCCGAGTCTATAAGTTTCTCGTGACAGTAGTCCTTGTCGCAGCAGTGATCGCGGGAGCTTGGATATTTCTCAAGGGCCGGCGACAAGCTGGAACATCAAGCCGCTTCGTCGCCACGAACGATCCAAAGGCCATTCTTGCCGAAGCAAATCATTTCGCTTTCCTTTCCAACTCCTTTCGCGCCGCGCCCCTCTATGCCAAGGCGGAGCAGATGTTCCGCGAGCGCGGCGACAAGCGCGATGAGCTATATGCCAAAATCGGACGACTTCGGGCAGAAGCCGAAACCATGTCGTTCGTGAAGCTCTCTGACTTTCTCGGCGCGAAGCTTGCAACCCCGCTCGTCCAGAACGACCCCGACCTCAAGCTGTGGTGCCTAACGGCAAAAGGAATGACGGATATTGAAGTCAATGTTCCCGCAGCCAAGAAAGATTGGCAGGCAGCCGAGGTTCTCGCTCGCGAGCTGAAGGAGAAACAATGGGAGGCACGCGCCAAAGGCGAACTGGGTTTGATCGCGTTCCTTCAGGGCGACGCCTTGAAAGCTGGGCGCCTTGTGGGCGGGGCGCTGTTGTTGGCGATTAAGAGTGGCGATGTCGGGGCGGAGATTCGCTACCTCGAGTTACTGGGAAACGGATTCGAGGTCCAGCGGCGGTACGAAGAGGCGCTAATGGTCTTCAGCCACGCAATCAGTGTTGCGAATTCCTGTAAGGACTGCGGCTTTCCCTACATGGCCTACGAAGGTCGAGGAGAAGCGTTGACGGCGCTTGGCAAGACTGACGATGCGCGCTCCACTCTCACCAAGTGTTTGAACACGGCGCGGCGAGAGCAACGCCAGGGGCACGAAGCGCAAACCCTGATCTTTCTTGGAAAGCTGTCTCTCAAGACTGGCGACGACGCAGAAGCAATCAACGAAATGGAGGAGGCGGCCGCCATCGCAGGAAAATTCAACTATTACCAACTGGACGAGGATGACCTTTTCGAGCTGGCGAACATTTACGAAAAGCGCGGGGAACTTGCTAAGGCCGAGCAGCGGCTCGCGGCCGCTCGGGACGCGAGCATGCGGTTGGGCGACCGCTACAGCCTGCCACGCGACCTTACTGCCCTGGCACGGCTCGAAGTGCGGTTGGGGAAAATTCAGGAAGCCGAGAGCCTCTATGATGAGGCCGAAGACATCATTGATGCCCTTGTGATGAACGCGCCAGGTCCTTACTCCGGCGGCTCGTTCGTGGATGAAGCAAGCGCCACTTACCTGGGCGATTTCGAACTTGCGGCGCAAACAAACAATATTAAACGAGCGTTCCGTGCCCTCGAAAGGGCGCGCGGAAGGACGATTCAGGACGCTTTGGAAAGAAGGTCTCCGACTAAGGGGCCGAATACTCCCGCCTACCAGGAAGCTGAAAACGCCATCTCAGCCGTTCAATTGAAACTGATGCGCTCGGATGATGCTACTGAACGCGCGCAGTTGCTTGTGGATTTGGAGTATCGAGAACAAGAGCTGGCTTACCTGAATGAT
>JAKAWN010000314.1 GCA_021827245.1 Acidobacteriota bacterium
CGATCTGGGTTTTCGAAATGGATGTTCTGGTGCATCGTCTTTCTGACTCTCGAACCGCTCCTTTCCTGGTTTAGCTCGTCGGGCGTTGGCGTGCCCTTGCCGGGCGGAGGAATCAGCACGGCGTGGCTTGCGTCGTTCGAGTCCGACATCACGAATTTCGTCAATAATTTCATCCTTGGAAAACTGGTCACCACGCTTGCGGCGTATATGGTGCTGCGGGCGATTCTCGATGCGGCATCGGGCGAGCCGTTCCTGCCCTCGGTGATTGCGGCCCTGTTTCTGCTAGGCGCTCAAACCACGCTCAATCTGCTCTCGAGCTGGAACACGGGCACCCAGTACGCCACGGTGGATGTGCTCGATAGCGCCTGGAACTACCTAGCGGGAACGATCATGCCGATTGCGGCCGGGCTCGCCATCGTGGGAGCAGTCTTCAATTTCATCAGGCAGAAGCCGGTGATGCGTCTTGTGGCGGTGGCGCTTGCGCTCCTGTCGGTTTCAGGCATCTGGTATCTGGTCGTCGGAATGGCGTCGTAGGAGAAAACTCTTGTCCCTTTATAACGGCATCCTCAATTTCACGAACTGGTCGGGCAACGTAATTCTGCCCACGCTCGCTGGCCTGTTCATTGCGCTTGCGATCCTGCGTTTCTCGAAAGGACAGCCCTATTCGCACGCACTCTATAGCGGCCTGCTCTGCCTGCTCGTGTCAGGGCTGCTCAGGGCATTTGAGACCTTCGCATCGCAGCGCGCGTGGAACGATCCCGACGTCTATTGGGTCTCGATTGTCAGTTTTGTGGACTGGGTCGCGAACGTCCTGATGCCGGTCTATGCCGCGGTTGAAGTCGCAGCAGGCGCGCTCACGCTTGCAACGGGCGAGCGCATTCACTTTGCAAGCAGCTGGATGCGGCACTTTCTTGCCGCAGGACTTTGCCTGCTCGGGTCGGGCCTGGTGAGGCTCGCTGAATATTTCGTCGCCCAAGGAGTGGGCGGGGTCACGTAGGAAGGGAGAGGATATGGCGCTCGATGTAACACCGGTCTATCGCAACCTGGGAACGCGGGTGACGTTTTTGGGCCTCGAGGCTGAAGACCTGTTCGCGATCCTCGCTTTGGCAGTCGTAACGAACGTCCTCGGCCGGTTCCTTCACCGGGACATGTTTGGACTTCCGATGAACCTGTTTCTGCAATATCTCGTGCCGGTTGCGAGCGTCCCGGCGCTGATGCTCTTCAAGTACGGAAAGCAGCGCGGGTATCTGCTCGACTGGGTGATGTTCCACGCAAAGCCTCACGTCTATTCAGCGCTCGAACGCGACAGCCTGCTTACTTCGAGCTACATCCGGGGAGAAGCCTGATGCCAGTCACGATGGAACAGTACGAGCGATCGCTCAAAGAGCCGTCGATTGCAGAGCAGCTAAAGATCCGCGACCTACTCGATAACGTCGCAGTCCAGATGAACGGGTCCTTAGTTGCAGGTTATGAGCTCAGCGGGCTGCACTCCTACTACGGCGCGGACGACGACCGCAACCGCACCAAGGGGCTCCTTGAGGCGCTCGTGCGCTCACTTCCCGAGCGGTCCATGCGAATGCAGGTGCGCTTTGAGATTACCGAAGGGACAGGAGATCTTCTCGGGCGGTACAACGCTCAGCAGCGGAATCCAAGCGCTGCACTTCAGACGCTCGACCGGGCGCGGGTCGAAGCTTGGCGGGCGCGCGACGCCCAAGGCTACTACCTGCGCGGTTCTCTTCACGCCTACTTCATTTGGGATCCGAGAGTTCATCACCAGTCGCCCGACTTCGAGTGGAAGCGGAAGATGAAAGGCTCGAATGGCGGGGGCCTAAGCATGTCGGCAGCGAAATGCGTGGAGCGTACGCGCCAGGAGCACGAAGACCTTTTGGCCGAATTCAATAGCCTGATGAGCGGCGTTGAGACGACGCTTGAGGCGACCGGAATGCGCGCCCGGCGGATGACCCACCAGGAAATTTTCCTTGAAATCAAACGCGCCTTGAATCCCTTGGCCAACGATACGCTCCGCTACCGGCCGGCCGACCAATCTCTCGCATACGAGAGCGCGCGGAGCCAGATGGCCAACGTCCACCTAGAAGACGAGCTCGATGATAATCTCAAGATCGGTGGCTTGCTCTACTCCTGGATCACGCTCAAAGACCTCCCTGACGCAACATTTCCAGGGATTTTGCGGGAGCTTCTGCAGATGGATTCCCCGCTGGTCCTCAACGCCTGCGTGAGCCTGCCGGACCACGCGAAGGTGGTGAAAAAGTATAAGGGACGCCTGCGGAAAATGATGGCCGCACAGCGTGATATCCACGGAGGATTCCGGCTGAACGTGGACGCGCAAGTGGCGGAGCGGCAACTGGTCAAGGTGCTCGAAGATGTGATTTCCAGCTCGGCGAAGACCTGCCAGTTGAGCCTTGTTCTTGCAGTCAGGACTTCGAAGCCGGCGCGCAACCGGCAGGAACGGGAAGAAGCCGCGCGCATCCTGGCTGACCGCCGGCAGCGCGCCCTCCACGCGCTTGCGCGGATGAATGGAGCGCGCGGCATTCCGGAGATGCTTGCACAGAAGCGGATGTTTTTTGGCGGCCTTCCGGCTATGGCAGAGGAGAACAAACGCGAAATCGACATGCTGACACTCAATGCGGCAGACCTGTTGCCTGTCGAATTGCCTTGGCCGGGAACCCCGAACTCGCCCCTCGTGCTCTTTGAGACGCCGACCCGGCAGCTCGTTCCGTTCTCGCCTTTCGACTCCTCGCTTGGCGACGCCAACCTACTCGTGATGGCGAAGTCAGGCGGCGGGAAAACCTTTATGGCGCAGTTGTTTCTGCTGATGATGGCGCGCGCGAATCCATTGATCTCGATTCTTGAGCGTGGTGATTCCTACCGGCCGCTGGTTGAGCTTGTGGGGGGCCGGTCGATTGACGTGAGCCTTGAGGGCCGGGAGACGATCAATCCCTGGGACTTGCCGCCCGGTGAGACTACACCCAGCAAAGAAAAGATCGCGTTCCTGAAGAATCTCACCTTGCACATGATCGGCGACAACCCGGCTTCGGACCGCACCCTTCTTGATAATCTCTTGTCTGATGCCATTGCCCGCACCTACAAACGCTGCGCCATCCGGTTTTCGAATCCTATCCCGACCTTTAACGACCTGCGCGAAGAGCTTGCCAACTGGCGGGATGAAGAACGCCTGGTGCGGACGATTGATGAAGCAAAACTGGCCTCGATCAAGCTGCGCCTTTGGACCGGCGAAAAGGGCATTTACAGCAAGCTCTTCGACTCGCCGACCACGATGCGTCTCGACTCGAACTGGCTCTTCTTCAATATTGAAGGCTTGAGCTCCGACCCGACGCTCGAAACCGCCATGAGCATGCTGATTGCGAACGCCATGGCGGAGCGGGCGTCGGGAAGGAGCGGCCAGCCTTCGATCACCGTCCTCGACGAGTGCTGGGCGTTGCTTGATTCGCCGACGCTTGCGCCTGAAGTGGTACAACTTTTCCGTACGGCGCGGAAGCGCCATGGGAGCGTTTGGGGAATCTCCCAGACGGTCGAAGACTTTGTGGGCACGGAAACCGCGCCGCGAGTCCACGGGCCGGGAATTCTCAAAAATGCCACGACCAAGATCGTCGGCCAGCAGCCCGGCGACACTTCGCCGCTCGCAAAGCACCTATTCCTCAATCCTGTTGCCATCAAGGAAGTCAAGGAGTTCAGCGCCCCGCGAAAGGGCCGAAACGCGGAAGCGCTCCTGGTGCTTGGGGAGAAAGCTGAGACAACCCAGGTGATCCGCCTTGTGCCTACCGCGATGGACTATTGGGTGTGCACGACATTTCCGCGGGAGCGGCGGTATCGAAGCTGGTTTCTCGCGAAACACAAGGATCGTCCGCTCATCGAGTCCTACCGGGAACTCGCGCAGAAGTTTCCGCGGGGCCTGGCCGAGCTTGCCGAGCTACCGGAGGAAATTTCAGGGGCGGTAATTCGGGAGGGCCTGAGTTGAGGGAACTATTCCACACAAACAGACCTATGGTTTCGCTTCGGAGGTGAATGAGAAATGACGGCTCTGTTCTTCATTTTGTTCTCCTGGTATGTGATGACGGCCCAAAAGCGCCGGCAGGTGATTGCCGTCGCTCTCGCGGGCGTAGTCGCTGCGGTTGTGGTGTCGCCCCGCCCGGTGTTTGCCCAAGGTCTTTGGGGTGCGATTCAGGCCGTGCTGAACATCATCAACGGCATCATTCAAACCGCCCTGAACGCGATCAATAGCGTCCGCGCCGCGATCAGCCAGTTCTATCAGCTGACCGTGTGGCCCCAGCAGCTCATTAACCAGGCCAAGGCCCTTGTCACCCAGATGATTAACCAGTATCGGAGCCTTCTCGCGGGCATTTTCAATATGAACCTCAAGAGCGCCACGCTGCCGACAACACAGAGTCTCGAAACCCTCATTCGAAACTCCCAAACGAACGACTTCCAATCCGTTTCCTCTGACTACACTTCGGTTTATGGCGCGCTTCCAACCGCGACGGCGGCAAGTCCTGCCGACCGTTCGTTGATCGATATGGACGATGCACTGGCCCAGGACACTTTCAAGACGCTGAAGGAGTCGGATAAGGCCGACGACTTGACGCTTGGCGTGGCCGACCAGCTTGAGAACACGGCAAGCCAGGCGGCACCAGGCTCTGCCCCATTCCTCACGGCCGCTGCCGTCACCGCCACGATCAGAAGCCAGGCGATCACTCAAAAGATGCTGGCCGCGGAGCTCCGTCAAGAAGCGGCGAATCTCGCGCACATGAACGCGCTCAGGAAGCAAGGGGCCATCTTTGCAAGCCAGGTCAGCACTTCGATTCAAAACACATTGCAGCCACATTAGGGAGAAATGGTGATGAGAGACCTATCTGGAAAGGCCAAGCAAGGACTTAAGGCAGCCGGGCGCTGGGTGTGGCAACGCCGTCTTCGTGTTGCTGTCCTCGCTCTCGTTTTCGTTCTGATCGCGCCGCGGCCGGCTAAGAGCCAATTTCTCGATCCCTGCTGCGCCATCCTCGAAGCCGGCCTTTCAACCATTGCAAGCACGCTCAGCGGCGTGATCGGCGGCGGCCTGGACTCGATTTTGTCCGTGGATAAAACCATCCAAACTTTCGAACAGAGTGTCGTCTGGCCCCAACAGCTCATCTCGGAAGCCAAGGCGCTCGTTGGCTCGCTCCAGGGAGTGTTTAACCAGATCGAGTCGGTGATGAATGTCCCCGTGAATAGCGCCACCCTTCCCACAAGCCAGCAGCTCGAACAGAACCTCCTTTCGCAGGATGCCGGCCAGATCCAAAATACCTCCGCCAACTACGCGGCCGTTTACGGACAGTTGCCGACCACGACCCAGGCTTCTCCTCAGTCGCGAAACCTCATGGACATGGCGGATGCCGTTGCCCAGGACGCAATGAAGCGGTCCATCGAAATCGACAACCTCGCGGACCTGGAGCTTCAGGCGGCGGACCAAATCAACCAAAGTATCCAAACAGCGGCCCCCGGCAGCGCTCCCATCATCGAGGCGCAGGCGGATGCCTGGCTTGTGCGGGCGAACGCATACACGCAAGCGGCGACGGCAGACTTGATGCGCGTGCGCGCTGCGGCGCTCGCTGACCGAAGCGCCGATTTGAAGCTTGGTGCGGCGAACACCGCGGGCTTCAAGCAGAAGATCCAGAACATGCTCCAGCCGAAGCAGTAGGAGAAGCCGATGTTCTATTTCCAGACGATGTTCCTGCAGGCGCTCAACTCGATTGACAGCTTCAGCATCACCTCGGGCGTCGTGGGGATCGCCGACACGATTCTCCTGCTGAGTTTTCTCTATAGCGCCTATCAGGCCTTTGCGATGGGCGGCGATGTCCGGGCGCTCGCTGTTTCAGGAGCGAAATACCTGGCGCTGGGGCTTGTGTTCGCAGCTTACGGGACGGTATTCCGGGATGTCAATTCAGCCTTCAATTCCGTGGCAATGTCGATTTCAAATTCCGTGGGCGCCGGAGACCTGTTCAGCAACTGGATGACGCAGCTGGGGCAGTACTGGAGCACGAGCGGTAATCAGTCGCTGTGGTCGCTGATCGGAGGGCTCGCGGCAAGCCTCTCGGGTTTTCTCGATGCGCTCTTGATCATCGTGGCGTACATCCTGTTTCCGATCACTTATGCGTTATTTGCGCTCTTCTACTCGCTCTATGGGTCGATTCTTTACGTCACGGGGCCATTCGTGCTGGCGCTTCTGCCTGCTTACGGGATGGGGCAACTGGCAAGAACGTACCTGATTAACCTGCTGATCTTTCAAGCCTGGGGACTCGTTTACGCGATTATCGGGGCGCTGACCGTGGCGATCAACATGAATAGCGTCCAGGCCGTGCTCAGTTCGGGAGGCGTGGGCGGCTTTTTTCAAAACGCGAGCGCCGACCTTCTGCTGGCCCTCGCAAGCATTCTATTCTCGATCGCGATTGCGTTTATTCCATATCTTGCAAACCGGATCGTCCGAGGCGACATCGGAACCACGGCAATGATGGTCGTAAGGAGCATCCCTATACCGACGAAGTGGGGGTAGTCCGCCAGCGCATTCGTGCCGGCCGATTACCGAAGATCGGGGGAAATAGCGGATGAAATATCGAGATAAAGGCCAGGAAAGGGATACAGACACCCGGGCTCTTTCCAAATACTACGAGCACGACGGGATGCTGCGCGCCTATGCCAATCGCGCCATGGTGCTGGCATTCTTCTTCGCCATCATTGCATTAGGGTCTCTGGGATTTGCCGTCTATGTCCGCCTGCAACCGCCGACCGTGATCCGCGTAGACAAGAACGGCAACGCCACGGTCGTTGGAGCGGCACGCACGGGCGCGCCTCGCCTTTTTACTTTTTCGGCCGATGCAGCCGCAGAAGCCGCTCCGACTGACCTTGAGGGACGCGCCATGGTGCGGCGCTTCCTCAATGACTATCTGATCTACACCCCTGACTCTGTGGACCAGAACTTCTCGGAAGCGCTCAACATGATGACCGCGAACCTACGGACCTACACCTTGGGCAAGCTGCGCGACGATGACACGGTGGGGAAGATCAAAGAAGGCCACATCATCTCCGATTTCCAGCTGCGCTCGATTGAGCACGTCAAGAACACGCCATGGACCTATGTGGTCTTTGGCGTGAAAGAAATCCACAGGGTCAAGAACGGCACGGAAACTACGGACCAGATTGTCGGCCAGTACGACGTGCGCTTGGTCGAAACTCGCAGGACGGATTTCGACCCAAGCGGATTGCTTGTGGCTGAGTATTCGGAGCAGGAAATGGTTGGCGACCGCAACACGGGCCTCGTTCAGCACAGCGTGCTCGAGGCGCCGCCAAATGGCCAATAGTGGCTGATTCTTTCGCCGCAGTAAGGGGGCAGGGCCCGCCGGAGGCTTTCCGGCAAAAACAACATGAGGCGGCTTGGTTCGGTGACCAAGCCGCCTGGAAAACGTGAGGCTATCCATGGCGATGAGCACCGCCGAATCGACAGGAGAACCAAACGCTGCGGTGACCCAAAGCCGGCCCAGGCGCCGCACGCCGGCTGTCGAACCCGGTGGAGCAAAACCGCGGTTCTTCCTTGCCCGCGAGGGCAGGGCGGGCCGCGAACCGGCGTTTGAGCGGGAGTTGGCGAGTGAAGCTGAAATCCTGGTTGAATCGCTCAAGACCGGCCGCAGCTTTTATGTTGTGTACGAATACCGCTCTATGGCTGATTGTTCCGGCAAAGCTCCGCAGATTCGAAAGGAGGCAGTTCAATAATTTTCCGGCTTCATTCGAGACGTTGAGTCTCAAGAAGCATTCCACAAGCTTTGATTGTGGATGAGTCGAGGATGGCGGCTACTTCGGGCGCCTTTCACAAACTCCGGCTCCCTAACGGGAACGGAGAGACACAACTTGGTCGGGTTCATCGCTCGGCCGTCCGAGAAGTAATTCATTTTCGGTAATGGAAAAGCGATGGAGCCGGCCGCGGCCATCTCCTCGTGTTCCGTTACCGCATAAAACAGGAGGAGAAAAATGAGAAACGGAAACGGTGCGTTGCACGTGCTTGCACTCGAAATGGATCGTATGGGTCAAGTGAGGAAGAAATTGGTCCGGTTCGATCGTGAAGGGCAGCTCGAAAA
>JAKAWN010000315.1 GCA_021827245.1 Acidobacteriota bacterium
AGTTAGGTCTTTGGTAACCAGCCACCGCAAGGTGGCCCCGAAAGACGGCGCCGCGTTAGCGACGCCCAATAGCCGCTTTGAGCGGCTCACAACCTAAAGCCTCCGGCTTTGCCGGAGGATACTTACTTTTGACACGGTCGGATCCGCTGGGACGCGTACCGCCGCATACCCCAAACCTGGAGGATGGACACTCATGATGACAAGATGTGATTTTGTCGCACGCGCTGGGGGTGTGTGACCCGTGTTAATCTAAGGACTAATTTGCTCGCCCATTCCATGAAACACTGAGAGGATTCGATGGCGATAGACAGGCGTGAGTTTCTGCAAACGCTCGCTAGTGGTGCGCTGATTGCCACCAACGGCCGCAGCGATGCGGGGATAGCGGCTCCTGCTGAGCAGACAGCAGGTTGGTATGATCGTCCGATGCGCTGGGCACAGGTCGCCTTTGTGGAGAATGACCCAGGAAATTATGACCCTGTATTTTGGCTTGACTACTTTCGCCGCATTCATGCGGACGGCGCGTGTCTGAGCGCCGGAGGCTGTGTGGCCTTCTATCCAACGAAGATTCCGCTTCAATATCGGAGCAAGTGGCTGGGGGATCGAGATCCCTTCGGCGACATGGTCAAGGGTTGCCGTAATCTGGGAATGAATGTGATTGCCCGAACGGACGCGCACGCCTGTCATCAGGACGTTTACGACGCTCATCCGGACTGGATCATGGTCAACGCGAAGGGCGAGAAGGTTCGTCATCGGTCCGATCCTGACTTCTGGGTCACGTGTGCTCTGGGACCTTACAACTTCGAATTTATGACCTCAGTTCATAAGGAGATCATGACGCTCTACCGGGTCGATGGAATCTTCACGAACCGGTGGGCCGGCTCCGGCATGTGCTACTGCATTCATTGTCGAGAGAGCTTCCGGGCGTTCTCCGGAATGGATCTGCCGCGAACTAAGGACCCCCAGAATCCCGCCCGGCGTGAATACATCGTATGGCGTCAGAAGCGGCTGTTCGAGCTCTGGCAGGTCTGGGACTCTGCCATCAAGGGCATTAATCCCGGCGCAAGCTTCATTCCTAATGCAGGCGGAGGGGCTCTCAGCGGACTCGATATGAAAATCATTGGCGGGAAGGCGCCAACATTGTTCGCGGACAGGCAAGGGCGCAGCGGATTGATGCCGCCCTGGGCGAATGGCAAAACCGCCAAAGAGTACCGTGCCGCCCTGGGACGAAAGGCGATTGCCGGTATCTTTAGTGTGGGTCTCGAAGACAAATATCGATGGAAAGACTCCGTTCAGAATGGCAATGAGACGCGGATGTGGGTTGTCGACGGCATCGCGCACAATTTCCGCCCGTGGTTCACGAAATTCAATGCGAAGCCGATTGACAGGCGATGGCTTCCGGTTGTGGAAGAGCTCTATGACTGGCACTACAGGAATGAGCGATACCTGCGGAACGAGGCTTCACTTGCCCGCGTTGCCATGGTGTATTCGCAGCAGACGGCCGCATTCTACGGCGGGGTGAATGCACGTACCAAGGTGGAGGACCCCGCGCTCGGCTTTTACCAGGCGCTGATTGAAGCTCGGATTCCGTTCGAGATGGTCCATGACGAGTTGCTCGATTCTGAACACGTCGCCGCTTTCCGTACTCTGATCCTTCCGAACATTGCGGCCCTCTCGGCCAAACAGTGCGATCAAATCCACCAATATGTAAGCAGAGGCGGAAGTCTGATCGCCACCTACGAAACGTCGCTTTACGACGAATGGGGTGTGCGCAGGAAGGATTTTGGACTCACATCTCTGTTCGGCACGTCGTTCGCCGGACACACGGAAGGGCCGATGTTGAACTCGTACCTGACACTTGAGAAGGATCCGGCCACCGGCCGTTTCCACCCGCTGCTCGCCGGATTCGAAGATGCAACTCGAATCATCAATGGTGTGAACAGGGTAATCGTGAAACCGGCGATGTCCGGCTCGTATTCGCCCCTGGTCGTCGTTCCGTCCTATCCCAACCTCCCGATGGAAGAGGTGTACCCGCGCCCGGACAAGATTAAGGAGGCCGGCGTGTTCATCCGCGAAATCGGGCAGGGGCGAGTGGTCTATTTCCCTTGGGATGTGGCGCGTACCTTCTGGTACGTGCTGGATGTCGATCACGGCAAGCTGCTGCGAAACGCCGTACTGTGGGCCACGAATGAGCCTGCGCCTGTTTCCGTTCGTGGTCCGGGCGTGATCGATCTATCTGTCTGGACGCAGAAGAACTCCATGACAGTCCATCTTGTGAATCTGACGAATCCAATGATGATGAAAGGGCCGGTGCGAGAGATTTTTCCGGTCCCCCGCCAGTTGGTCCATATTCGTGTCGCCGGTGACCGTCGCATCGCAAAGGTCCACCTGCTGGTTGGGAAGATTGATGTCCCCTACAGCCGGGAAAATGATGTCATCAAACTGGAGGTTCCGTCGATTGGGCTGCACGAGGTGATTGCTATTGATTTTGTGACCTAGCGCCCCATGGGAGGCCCCCGGCCCTGCCGGAGTGGCAGTAGAACTTTGACATTTGCAGGAGTCCATCGTGAAAACTCCTGAACGTGAGCCGCTGAAGGACACGAAAAGGAGATCGACAATGGACGAGAGAGGAAGCTTAAACCACACGATATGGAGCGCAAATATCATGTCATCATTATCCCGAAAAGCCGTTGGATCAAAGGGTTTTGGTAAACGGCCCCCATCCGGCGGCCCCAGAACGAAAGGGCCTCGTTAGTGCTGCTACGCTACGGAGGAGCGGTCGCTAACCGAACTGTTCCTCGGTTGCGTATAATACCGGATAGATTAGAGGAGAACTCCCATGTACGTGCAACGTGCATCCCTGTTCGCGTTCATCATTGTCGTCATTTGTAGTACGGCGGCTCTTGCGGTCGAGCCTGAACTCAAGCTGGGGCAAATTCGTGAAAGCAGTCTGCGCGCTGGTCAAGCCCAGTGGTTCGTGGTTTCGCTCGGCGATAGCGACTTTGCGCAGATCGGAGTCAACCCTCACGGGCTGGCACTCGTGGTCAAAACTTACGGTCCCTCGGGCAAGCCTTTTCGCGGCGCCGAAATAGGGCCACAGGAGGGTAAGCTCAACCTCGTCGCCGAGGGTCCGGGCGCCTATCGGATTGAGGTTGCCGCCGTGGACAAGCGCGCGAAGGGGACTTTCACCATTAAGCTCGACAAAGTTGTCCCGCTGGCGGCACGGCTCGCGCCACCCAAGCCCCTGGTGGAGAGCCCGCGGATTCTGGCCTTGCGCGCTTCGGTCGAGCACGGAGACCGGGACAGCGTCAACGCGTTTTGGGAGGAGGTCAGGAAGACGGGCGCGCCGCTGATCGAGCCGATTCCCGGCGATAGCGAGAACATGGCAGTCACGTTCCTTTGGAGGGGCAAGCCCGACACGCGCAACGTCATGGTGCTCTGGATTCCATACGCCGGCGTCGCGCCCGACGAGTATCTGATGACGCGTCTGGGCCAGACCGATGTCTGGTACAAGACGATCAAGGTGAACCGGAAAATGCGGCTCGCGTATACGCTGGCTCCCAACGCCGCGCGGCTGCGTCCGTTGTCGCTGGGTATAGACCAGGAAGCGATCGCCATGAGTGCGGCAGCGGCAAGGCCGGATCCGTTGAACCTCACGCGCTGGCGCGACGACCCTAAGAGCGTGGACGCGCCGGAATATCGCGGGAGCTCGGTGCTCGAGATGCCGGACGCGCCGCCGCAGCCATGGATCGTCCGGCGGCCCGGTGTTCCGGCGGGACAAGTTGAGAAGCGTCGTTTCAAGAGCGCAATACTGAAAAACGAACGGGAGATCGCCATCTATCTGCCGCCCCACTATTCGCCGCACGCGAAGCCCTATCCGCTGCTCGTCGTGTTCGATGAAGAAGCCTATCTCACACTGGTTCCCACGCCCACCATCCTCGACAATCTGATTTCGCAAATGCGAATCCCGCCGGTGGTGGCGTTGTTGATCGGCAACGCACCGGGCGCGCGCGACCGCGAGCTGACGTGCAATCCGGAGTTCACCCGGGCTTTGGCCACTGAACTGCTGCCTTGGGCGCATCGCCTGTACAACTTCACGAGCGATCCTCGCCACACCGTTGTGGCTGGATCGAGCGCTGGCGGCCTCGCCGCGGCGTGCGCCGGTCTGTGGCATCCGGAGACGTTTGGCAATGTCCTCGCGCAATCCGGTGCCTTCCATTGGACGCCGCCGCCCGGCAGCAGTCTCACAGACTCCAGCTCGGAACCCAACTGGGTCGCACGCCAGTTCATCTCCAGCCCCAAGAAGCCGCTGCGTTTTTACCTGGATGCTGGGAGCGCGGAATTCAATGCAACGGGAGGGGCTGACTCCATCTTGTTTTGCACCCGCACCTTGCGGGACGTGCTGCGCGCCAAGGGCTATGAGGTGCACTTTCAGGAATTTGAGGGCGGACACGACTACCTCAGCTGGCGTGGCACACTTGCCGATGGCCTGATTGCGCTGATGGGTGATATGGCGTCCGGGACGCCGCGAAAATCCCCTCCGGCACAATAGCTCAACTGTGCTTGTACCATCGAGGAATGGACCCTAAGTGAACTCGCCTGCGGCGAGTTGCCGGTTGAACCGGTCGATCGGCTTCCTGGGAGGTCCTCCACGATGACGGGACATTCTTCCCTTACCGGGTTGTGGGAAAGTGGCCGACCATTCAATGAGAATCCGCGGAATTGCCAGAACCGCCTTCCGGGTGGTCGCGTCACACGGGCATTCGCGATGACTAGACTACGTCGATAACAATTAGCGTGATATCGTCCTGCTGGGCGAGCGAGGCAGGTTGCCAATGGCGTATCTCGGAAAGCAGTTGATCCGATAGGTCAGAAGGGGAGCGCGACTGATGGATACGAACAACTTCTTCAAGCTTGCAGTCGCCAAACGTATCGCCGCTCGCATTCTCGGGTTCAATCACGCCGTCCGTGTAAAGCAGGAAGCGGTCGCCCGCGTAGAGGGGCAGGTCACGAACGGGATAGTCGGGATCTTGGGTGACTCCAAACAATAAGCCGTTGCTTTCGATACGTTCCAACTTCCCTTGCCGCCAGCGCAGAAGGGGCGGGTGCCCGGCTGCCGAATACAATGCCTTGCGATTTTCGGTATCAAGCCACAAATAGGCCGCAGTAGCGAACTGATCAAGGTTTTGGCTGAAAAGGATGCGGTTTAACCCGTGCAACACTTCGCGGGGGTCATGCGCAAAGGGCACGAGGGACTGCATGGCTGCCTTGATCATCGAAGCAATCAGCGCGGCTGGTACACCGTGCCCGGTGACGTCCGCCACCAGGAAGCCAGCCTGCTTCCCGTCGATGGGAACGAACTCATAGAAATCGCCAGCAACGGCGGTCATGGGCTGATAGGCAACCGCAATCCGGAGGTTCTGGACATCGGGAATGGTGGTGGGAAGGATCGAGAGCTGCAACTTTCGGGCCAGCGCGAGTTCGTTTTCAATCGACAACAAGCGATGCTCGTTGGCATAGGCGATTTGCACAGCCACGTAACCAAACGACAGTAGATAAGCGGCAAAAGCGAGATGGTCCAGGAGCGGCGGCGGGGGCGGATAACCCAACCGACGCGCCACGTTGACCCAAAGAGCCTCAATGGCGAATGCCAGCGTGCCGATGGCCAGAACGCGGCGATTGGGGAGAACCATGAATCTGTCAGATAACTTTTCCACGCTGACGACGGTTATGACGAGGAGAAGGGCGCAGACCACGACGAGATGGTTGTAGGGAATGAACGCGTTCCTGGAGCCGCCGAGCGCGAACCAGCCAATGCCGGCTGCAGCGACGGCCGTCCCGGCAAAGAGAACGATCTTGACGAGAAGCCGAAGTCCGCCCAGGCTTAATTCCAACCAGGCCAACAAGGCGACGACTACGACCAAGTATGCCGCCACCGCATTTACGTACGGAACGCTCGCTTGAATCGCGTTCGGCAGAGCAGCAACGACAGCCGGAGATTGAATCAGCAACGAGGCTCCGTACATCATGCTCCAGATTCCGAGCCAGATAAAAAGCCGCGCTCCGCTGCGCCAGCGGATACCCGCGATGGAACAAGCTGCCAATCCGATGAAGATGAAAATTGTCCCTGACACGATGTGCTCGAGCTGGCCGCGGAGCATTGCCAGGACCTGACCTTCCAACCGCCCACCTCCTAAATATCGCCAAAATAATACACTCGATGTAGAAGTTGCTGCGAGCAGTTTTATTCCGGGAATTCGCCGGTTCTTCGACAAAGATCGTCGATTCGGGCTGGATGAAGGAACATTCGGATAGTTCGCCGAGAGGTTTTGATTTCATTGGTGGTCGGCGGTCTTGGAGGGGTGGTACCCATGAAGAAAAACAGTTTCTCAATGAGGGCAAATAGACCTCCAATGACGCTCCTTCGATTGCGAGACCTGGATCACGCTAGAGCCGCCGTTCTCAACAGCCTCACATGACCGGACGCCCAGAGCGGATACAAGCAGGCGATCGATGAACTTGCGGACTGGTACCGCTCAGAGCCGTGATACCCCTCCAACGAGACCGTGGTGGTCCGCTATCGTGCTCATTTGGAATCCCAAAAGCTGGTACCTGGAATGGTCAACCTGCGGCTCGGAGCCGTAAGCCGGCTGGCCTGCGAAGCGGCGGACTGCCGACATAGGTCGTATCAAGGATATTTGCGTCAACGACCGGACAATCAGCGAAAATCCTCGATGAAAAGGGGTGGCACTCTAAAGCCAAAACTCCCTCGAGGAACCGCAAGGAGTGCTACAGATAAAAAGCACTAGGAAAGTCTAAGAGAAGAGAAAAAGGACCGCCCCTCCGAAGGGGGTGGCGCGGCAGGGCCCTGAATCACAAGCGCGTCTAGCATCGGCTGCGCGAGGATAACCTGCTGCGCCTGCGGAAGAGGAAGTTCGTGGTGATGACGGAGACCGATCACGGATTGCCAGTATATCCCAACCCGGCCCGTTCCTTGGTGTCTCCCTCGGGGATGGTGGAAACCCGCCTTGCAGGCAACGTATAGGGTCGTGTAATGTGGTCGCGTGAAAAGAAACCTGCGGGCGATTGATGTTTGGCAGTAATCGGCCTGTTTGCATTGTGGCTGGAACCTATGATCAGGTCACTGACACCTTGGACGTGGTCTTATTGGCCGTCCTTAATCCGGTGTCCGAGGCTGCAATCTTCGGGACGAATGCGGCACGGTTTTGCAAGACCATTTAGGAGGTGAACCATTTTAGAATCGAAAGTTGGCGTAGCGTTTCTCGGTGCAGGAATCGTAGCTGAAATGCATGGCCGCGCGGTTGCTGCAAACCCCAACGTCAAGCTCATAACCGTCTTTGATCCAAAAACTGCACGCGCCAGGGCCCTGGCAAGGAAGTATGGCGCAAGGGTCGGCGGCAGTTTACAGGAAGTGCTGGATAACCCGCGAGTGAATGCGGTGCACATTTTGACTCCGCCTGATCATCATATCAAAACAGCATTTGCAAGTCTCAAAGCGGGGAAACACGTGTTAGTAGAAAAGCCCGTAGCCTGGCGGGCGAATGACATTAAGAGAATGCAATCAGCCGCCGCAAAAGCGAATCGCGTTTGCATGCCGGCCCATAATTACATCTATAACCCATCGCTGCAGCGCGCGAAGCGCCTTATCGATGAAGGCAAACTGGGACGGATAGCAAGCTTGTGGGTCCTGTACAACATTTTCCATCCCGAGAACGTTGCTTCTATCTATGGGGGTGTTCTTCGAGCGGTATGCGTTCATCATGCATATTCATTGCTTTATCTTCTGGGGCGGCCATCGCGGCTGACAGCTACGGTGTCACGGATCCACTACCGGCGGCTGACCTGCGAAGATCAGGCGATGATGGTGTGCCAAATGCCGAATGGCGCGATTGCCAACCTTTGGTGCAGCTTTGCGGCAAAGGACCTTACGAGTGATCCGTGGACCGTGGTTTACAAGGTCCTTGGTACCGAGGGTGGCCTGAGCTACACGTGGAACGAAGCGCAATTTGTAGATGACCATGGCCCTGGATGGGGACTTTCTTGCTACGTGGACATCTTCCTGAATGAATTCGATTACTTCACTAACCG
>JAKAWN010000316.1 GCA_021827245.1 Acidobacteriota bacterium
GATCGCCGGAAGGCCCTGGCGGCCGGAAGCGCCAGTCCTGGCGGGAGTGCCCGCGAATCCTGACGGCAACCGCGCCTGCCCGGCAGGATTTTTGGAGCGCACAACAGGCTTTCAGCGGACGGGGCCGGATTCGCTGCTTTTTCCGATGGGGATTTTCCGCCTTCCTTTATTTTCAACAACATGGCCCGGTTCGTTTTTCGGTTCGTTCCGGTTCGTTTTTTATGCACTCTAATGTTTTCAACAACTTCTCCGCTTCGTTTTTCGGTTCGTTCCGGTTCGTTTTTGCACCCCTATCCTTTGTTTTCAACAATTTCTCCGGTTCGTTTTTGAAATAACGTATTTTTTTGTCCCATTTGTCCGGATTCTGAGTGCCAAGATCCACACCTGCACACCTGTCTTGAACGAAACCCCACCGTCAGGCCGCCTTTTCCTGCTGCTTCGGTGTGACCGCCTCTCCCGAGCATGCAGGCAGCCACGCGGGACCGCACATGATAAGACTACTACTCTAGCCGACATTTGTCAAGCAAATTCCGCGACTTCAGCCATTTCTGACGGATGCATGGATCAAACGGCTTTGCGGCGGCTGGCGGTGTGTGCCGCACGGCGAAGCTGTTCTAAGGTCTGGAATCGAAGAACTGCCTGATGCGAGGCCAGTATCGTTGAACTGTTGCGGTGGTGCTGAGGTGACCTCCGTGTGGCAGAAGGTTCAGCCTGATTGCCGCTTGCTTTGCAAACCCATCCACCTGCTTCCATGGGATGTAGGGATCATCTTTGGCATGGAACATCATGATTTTGGAACCGGTCAATTCCCGGATGTGCCGGGCGGGGTTGAAGAAATTGCCTTGCAACAGCTTGTCCCAGTTCCTGTCGGAAAGGCGGTATCCGTTCCCGAATGCTTCGCGGATGTAAGCCGGGTAGCTTTTGTTGGAGGTCTCTTTCTCCTGTTCCTGCCGCAACAGGCTCCAGTCAACCACGGGACAGTTGGCGATCACTTTTCTAACGCGAGGGTCCAGAGAGGAGAGAATCGCTGCCGCACCGCCGAAACTTCCGCCGATAACAAACAGCGAATCAGGAATGACGTGAAACTCCTTGCCGAAGGCGGTTTCTTTGACCCGGCCTTTGTCGATTTCCGTGATCACGTCGGCGATGTCTTCAGCCGGTGACTTTTCGAGGAATTTCCCATCGCTTTCCCATGCACCGCGCCAGCGGGGATAGAAGACCCAGTAGCCTTTTCGAGCCAGGAATTCCGCCAGGGGCTGCTTGGTGGGAACGGAAGGCATCCCGTCACAAAGAATGATGATCTTGTGTTTCTTCCCCGTTCGTACCGGCGGCAAAAACTCCGCCACGATTTGCTTTTTGAACCTTGTGCGAAACATCGTTTAAGTCTAGCAAGAAGAAAACAGTTTCCCAAACGGGCATGCCAGCGGGGTTCTAATGCGTTGACATGACCCGCGCAGGGTGTGCAACTGTTCCGCGAACCTCTGGGCGTGTCGGATTCTGGTATCAATAGATCTGCCAACCATACGGAACGCGTAGACGGACCTGTAGGTTCGGTCTTGTGGCTGAAGCGCGCCGTTCGTTACGTGCTGCACCTGTTAGTGGTTTATCAGGTTGCGAAGTTTTCGACTGGTGGCTTAGTTGATTTCGTTTACCAGACCCTGTCAGGGTGCAGCCCTGCCAAAAGCGAATCTGGAGTGAGGAGCGGAAACTGGTTCTGTGCGGTGGAGCTACTTGAGGGCGTGGTGGTCATAGCTGATGACGCGGGTGAGCTTCCAGGCGCCGTCTTTGTATTGCCAAAGTTGAATGAAGCGGGCCTCGCCGGTTGGTCCGTGCGTTTGAGGATGGAGGAAGCGGTGAACCCCGATCTCGAGCGCGCCGTAGCCCTTCATGGGATAAACGCGGAGCGTGCCTGGCACCAGCACTCGCCGGATGCCGGTCCCACAGATGTTCTTCCTGATGGCTTCCACCAGGTTTGCCTTGCCAAACGTGACTCCGTCCTTGTCGTGAAAGAATTCAATATTGTTATCGATCAGGCTTGCGAATGTTTTCAGATCGCAACGGTTGTAGGCATCAAAGAGCTCGGCATCGAGGGCCGCCACAGCCTTATCGAGTTCCGCCTGTGACTTGATGTCCTGGAGTGCCGGGACGGCTTGGGCGCCCGCACGGATGGGAAACAATGCGAGCAGTAGTGCGATCAGCAGTGCGTTTCGAGGTATAGCCAGCTTGTTCATGCGATCACTTCCTTTCCTGAAGTTGCGACATGTCCCCTCATACGCAAGGAGCCAGCGGAATGTTCCGGTGCTGGAACGGGGTTCGTGCAGACCTGCGAGAAGAAGGCGGTTGACAGACGGGTTGGGGCTCCCTTGGCTGCTGGAGCTTTTCAGTCGCCGGAGATCCTCCGCCGATCCAATCACGGTCTAACATGTGGGATTGGCCACCGTATGAAGAAAATGCACTTTTGAGATTGAATCAACATGACCGGAGGAATATACTATGGGACATCCAGGGCGTTCATATTCGAATTGCGGACAAATCCCTGACCCGGGAGTGGCGTGGATGCGTGCCAGCAGCCGAATGCAATCTCCAATTCACAGATTGAGCCGGCCTCGCAGGCATCCAGGGGAGATCACAGTCTTGTTTCTCCCGGTGGCGTAATCAGTCGGGGCCATAAGGGCCTTGTAAGGGAGGAGGGGCTTGGCCATGAAATCTCTGTTCCTCCGTTCGGCAGTGTTTGCCATCGTTTTACTGTTCGCTGCCTGGGGAATGGCTGGCAGCGCTCGGGGCGCGGATACGCATTCTTCCAGTGTCGGGAGTTCTCCCGTACAGTCCTATTCCACGATGACCATTCCAGGGACGCGGCGTTCCTTCCTGCGACTGGCGGCAATCAGCCAGGAAGCGTCTATCGATGAGGTGGTTCCTCTTCTCGCGCACAATGTGGCCGTCGAAGGCTATACCTACAACCGCAAAGGTCGAAGCCCGGACCGCACCGAATACCTGACTTTGTTGGAAGAATACCTGAAGCAGGTCAGGGAGCTGGCGGCGCTTGCGGGGTCGCGCCATATTATCCGCATCAGCAGTTGTGACCAGGCCGGACCGCTACTGAGGGCTCTGGGTTACGATCTGGCGGCGCCCTGCGGTCCCAACACCTCACTCGAGACAGGTGACCGCGACAGGGCCTTCCTCACCGACGATTCCGGGTTCCCTCTCACCGCACTGGAGCAAACTTTGCGCGGGGGCAAGCCGTTCGAATACGCGTACGGGAGCTTCAAGGTGCCGATCCTTTTTACCCAGAAGGACTGGAAAGCGCTTGACTCGAATAAGAAAGACGATCTCCTTGATGCGCTCATCGCGAATCCCCGTTTGGCCAGGCTCTACTGGTCCATGGCGCGGATGGACCGGAGCACCCGTGACTACCTGCTGCAATCGCCCGGGCTTAAGAGTCTCCTGCCCCTTTCACCGGTGCTCGATTTTTACGGCGATCAGCTCATGATCCGATCCGGTCACGTGCGAGTTCCAGGAGGAAGGCGTGCTGATCCTGCCTGGAAGAAAATGGTGGGAGTGAGTCCGGACTCTTCCGCGGAGTTCATCACCCGCCTGTACACGAAAGACAAAGGCTGGCTGGCAGCCTATTTTGATGTCCTGTTACGGGCTGACTCCGCGCAGCAAGCGTACCTGACGGAGCCTCAACACCTGCAGCTCTTTTACAACGCATTGCTTGATAAGGACCCATCTCCGGGAGCAGCTCGCCCGGTGTTCAGGCCGGACCCCGGTCTGGTGCTGTTAGTGTCGGGAATTCAGCTTGACGCGAAGGGCAAGCTGCAGATCCCCGGGACACTGGCGACCTGGAGGGAAGTGCTGAACGACTGGCGTCACAAGGACCATTCCAAGGTGCTTCGACGGTGGGCCTCGCGCGCCAAGGCCTGGAAAAGCTCGTCGCAGTTGCTGGCGTCCATGTTTGCTTTTTCCCGTATGGACTCCGACAGGGGTCCGCTGCAGGCATACTTGGCGGTCAGTGCGATCGATCGCGCACGCTCTCCAGAGCATCGCTTATCATCCCAGACCGTACGCCTGCTGGCCGACGACTTTTCCAATTATGGCGACCAATATCTTACGTTCTCAGAATTTCCTTTAAGCAACGACTCGATTACGCGCTTTATGGAGACGGCGAAGGCCATAGACGGTATCCGTGACCAAACCCTGCGCGCTGATGCGCTGGGGATTTTCCAAGCGAACGTAGGTCTCTGGGAAATCCTCGCGCGGCAGGACGAGATTGTCGAAGGGGATTGGAATCATTCCTGGCAGGCCCTCGTCAGACCTTTCGCCAACATCCGTTCCGACTACCAGCTTTATCAGGCCGCCCGAAGCTCGCTGGGAGAAGTGCTGCAGGATTCCGCTGGCAGGAGCTATCTGTCGCAAAACCAAATCATAGACCTGCTTGCGGGTCCGCCACAGACCAGTTCCGCCGGCGAGCAAGTGAGGGCTGATCTTGCTAACAAGATGCGCTCGATGATGATCGCTCAGCGCCTGGTTTCACTCGACACTATTTTTGCCCTGGGGAATGGCCTGCAGCAGATGGCGCACGGACAGACTCCTTCCAGGCCGCTGCTTCCTTTGGCGGCGCGGCTTGAGGAGTTTCAGTTGCCCAAACCGCTGTTCACACGAGGGGAAAGAGCCGAGTGGTCCATGGGACTTTACGAGGACAAACACATCCAGGCCGAACTGCACACGAACCTGGCCAAGGTCATCAAGGTGAAACCCTCACCCCTCAAGGTGGATGAGGCGTGCGGCGAGCTGGTTCCCTTCCTGAGAGACACTCTTGTAGGGCTCAACTACGCCTATTACGAGATGCCAGGAGCGCAGATGATTTACAACAACACGCTTTTTGTGCGCTCCCATGATTTCCTGGGTGAAAGAACTGCACAGGAAGACCGGTCCTGGAAAACGGCGGAGCTTTTCGGCCGCGGTATTCCTGCCGCCGGGGGTGTCCACCTGGTGGGCTCGCTTGCCAACCTGCCTTACGTACTGGCGGAAGTGGAGGAGGACTTCATCATACCGAGTACCGTTCAGTCGCTGATCTGGGAAGATCTGGTGCCGACGCTCATGACCGATGCCGTGGTTCCCAGATGGTGGAATGTGACGCGAGTTGAACTGCATGCCGTCACGCTTTACCAACGTTACGGTGAGGAATTGGTGAGGGCTGCTGGAACGGATCCACAGTTACGCCAGAGGGTGATGAAAATCCTTTCGGATCGCATGCTCCCGAGAAGATTCGAACAGGTCGGAAGCGAGTTGGACGAAGGGCGCTCGAACGAAGCCCTCGCGGAGTTGACGCCGGCAGACACCTTTTGCCTGGCAATGGAGTTCCGCCGAGAATTCCCATCAGATGACCCCAAGGGCGGGACGGCGGGGAAAGAACTTGCCGACCTTGCCCAACGCTATCCCAAGGAAGTGAACTGGAAACGGTTATCTGAGGATTTTGGCGATCCACATCCGGCGCTGGATTGGACGGATGCCACCACGGTTCTGTTGAACGTGAAGCCATTCCCTACATATCTCGGCTACTCGAGCCGGCTGCTCGCGGAGTCATGGGAATCGAACAATCTATACTGGGCGCGCCTGGCGGACGAAAAGGGCTACTCTCCGGTGATGCTGAACCTGCTGGTTCCGGAACTGACCTACGCCATGGTCGAAAACATCTCCGCGACTTACCTGGATGATTGGCCGGCTTTGCTCCGGTCGTTGCGGAAAACGGGTAAAGAGTTCCAGGAAGGGAAATTGGTTTCCCTCCCCAAAACTGGGAGCCCTTCCGGATTCTGACGGTTTTTTTGCGCGGGTGCTCATCGCGCCGCGCTCGGCTGGCACTAACAGAGTAATGGGATCTGCAGAAAAGGTGACCTATGCGGGAACGATACTCTCTGATTGCAACGCTTATCGTCGGCATGTTTCTGGGTGGGGCAGTTTCCGTCTCAGCCCAGAAGCAGGAACCGAATATGCCGGTTGTTCGCGTCCACGTCAACATGGTGCAATTGGACGTGGCCGTAACAAACAGGAAAGGCAAGTACGTGACAGGCCTTGGGCCCAATAATTTTGCGGTTTATGAGGATGGAATTCGCGAAAAGATTGCAGCCTTCGGCGCAGAGAATGGCGTGTCACGGAGCGTAAGGTATACTGGATCGGGCGGAAAAGAGACGAGAGCGGGGAAGTTTGTATTTAACACATCGTCAGCGCACGGCGGCATCACTTATTCGGCATCGGGCGCCAGCGTTTTTGTCTTGTTTGACACCAGCAACTACATGTTTCACGGCTTTGCCCTCGCCCGGGACGCGATCGCGCAATTTGTCCGTTCTTTGAACCGCTCGGACCGGGTGGCCTTCTATTCGTACAGCCGCGATTTTTTCCGGGCATGCCCGCTGAGTGATGGACACACGCCGGTTCTCGAAGCCGTCCAATCAACCGTCGCCGGAGATGACGCCGCCCTTTATGACGCTCTCCTGTGGACTCTAAAGGACGCCGGCAACTATTCTGGACGGAGAGTGATTGTGGTCTTCTCGAATGGCCCCGATGATGCCAGTATGGTCTCACCCGAAGATGTTCGTGAGCTTGCGCAGTCTGAAGGAATCCCGATTTACATGATCAGCACCCGGGAAGCGGAACTCGACCCGTTGTCGACGGCGGTCTTTAAGCGTATCGCCGCCAGTACAGGCGGCAGAGCCTACTTTGCGGCGCACTGGCAGGATCAGGAGAAGGCGTTTGCATCCATCCGGGCTGACCTGGCTCATCTTTACACGATCAGCTACTATCCGGCTCCCAATCCGAACCACGGATGGCGGAAGATCACCGTCAAACTGATTGGGAAGCACCTGAAAAAAGACCACGTCAGGACGCGGACCGGCTACCGCCCCTTGGCGCTTCCCAACACGGTGGAGACATTTCCGGTCCCGGAAAACCCGGCCTTGGTCCGCAGCGCTTCACGCGTTAAATGACTTGCCCGATCATCGATTTCTTGAAGCCGGCAGGCACCGGCCGAAGTGATTGGGAGCGCGAACCTGATGTGAGGCAATCCCCGCGATTTCTTCACTTGCACGCCTCGCGGGGGTCGGTGTCTGCTCCAGGACCGCCCTTTCCGCCAGCCGAATTGCCATCTGGCGCCCGCTGGTGACTCAGTTCGTTTCCTATTCTGTGGCACGGCCATCTTGGCCGTGTGTTTTGAGCCAGCACGGGCGAGGACGCCCGTGCCACAATCGATTTGAGTCACTACCTGGTGCCTGCCTTCATTGACCGCCCTATTGGGCTTCAGCTAGAATCGTAAACATTGGGACCGGGAGGTTTGACCTCCGAGGCGGCGTTGAGAAAAGGTATCCTCAACCTCCGATTCCGCACACGTCTGGTGCTTGTGATGTTTCTCATCACGGCCTGCACCAGCACCATTCTTATGGTCGCGTATATTCAGCATAGCCGCCGCATCAAAGCGTACGTGGCGGGCCAGACGTCCGACCTTCTGGAAATCATCCAACTGACCCAGGCCAGCATCTCTCCCAAAGTGGACCGCCGCCAGGCGCTGCGCGAGTACCTTAGCGCGCTGAAAGGTGCGGGCCTCTCTTCGATTAACGTCCTGTCGCCCACGGGCGAAGTAGTGGCCAGCACCAATCCACACCAGATCGGAAGGAAAGTCATACTGAGAAGGCGGCGCAGCAGGAGGAAGGAAGGCGCAATCCAGATTACCGCGCAGTTGCGCGAAATCGAAACGGAAGCACAGGCGGGGCAGCAGCACTACGACATAAGATTCCCGATCATTCAGGGCGAGAAGGTGATCGGCTACGTGCTGGTGGGCGGGGAAATGGATGAGGTCGGCTCAATGCTGAACCATGTTTATTTCCTTTGGCTCGTCTGGATTATTTTCACGATGCTTGCAGGTATATTCGCCATCGTTTACCTGACTTTCCGCTTCACCAAGCCAATTGACCTGCTAGTTGAAGGCGCCAATCAAGTGGCGCAGGGAAATCTTTACGTTTCTCTCCCGGATGACGGCACGGACGAAATGGGGCTCCTGGCCCGAACATTCAATCAAATGGCAGGGCGTCTGCGCGAC
>JAKAWN010000317.1 GCA_021827245.1 Acidobacteriota bacterium
TTTTCGATCAGCGTGGGCCTCGCTTACGCGGAGGGGGGCAAGGTCAAGATCAATCTGCTCGATACGCCGGGCTTCAACCTGTTTCTCCACGAGACGGAAGCCGCGCTCCTCGCCGCCGACGCGGCGCTACTGTTGGTTCACGCCGTCGCGGGGATCGAAGTTCAAACTGAAAAAACATGGGGTTTCTCGAACGCCTATCACCTGCCGCGGGCCATCATCATCAATCAGATGGACCGCGACCGCGCCGGTTTCGAGCGCACGCTCGAATCGCTCAAGAGCGCCTTTGGCCGCTCGGTAGTTCCCGTGGCGCTTCCGATTGGCGAGGAGCGGAATTTCCGCGGCTTGGTGGACCTGGTACGGATGCGCGCCGCTCTTTACGAGCCGAATGGTTCCGGCAAAGCTCAGGAGGCCGACATTCCGGCCGAGTTGCAGCCGGCCGCGACTCAAGCCCATGAAGCGCTGGTGGAAATGGTGGCCGAAGGCAATGACAAGCTGCTGGAGGAATTTTTTGACAAAGGGACGATTCCTCTTGAGGACTTGGCGCCCGGCCTCGGGCAGGCGATCGCCGAGCAACGCATCACGCCGGTGCTGCCGGCTTCCGGCCTTCTCAACATCGGCACGGAAAGCCTGCTTGCGTTTATGGCCGATTATTTCCCCTCGCCATGCGCCCGGGGCAAGCTGGCCGGTTGGGATCAGGAGGGCGGGAAGCCGATCGAGCGCAGGGTTTCCAACGATGAGCCGGTCTCTGTTTATATCTTCAAAACGGTCGCCGATCCCTTCGCGGGGCGGCTGAGCTATTTCAAGGTGATGTCCGGGGTTCTGAAAAATGAGGCCAACCTCCTGAACTTCACCCGCCACGCGAGCGAGCGCCTCGCGCACATTGGCGCGGTCCAGGGCAAGGCGCAGGTCCCGATGGCGGAATTGCGCGCCGGTGATATGGGCGGGGTGGCGAAACTCAAAGAGACGCTGACCGGCGACACGCTGGGCGACAAAGCGGCGCCCATTGTCTATCCAAAGCCGAAGCCGTCCGAGCCGGCGATCTCATTCGCCATCGAGCCGAAAAGCCGCGGCGACGAAGACAAGCTCTCCTCCGCCATCCATCGAATGCTCGAAGAAGACCTGCTGCTGCGCTTTTCGCGTGACCCTCAGACGAAGGAATTCCTGCTCTCCGGCTCCGGACAGCAGCATGTGGAAGTGGCGGTCTCCCGGCTCAAGCGTCGTTACGGCGTCGAGGTCGCCCTCAAAGCACCGAAGATTCCTTACCGGGAAACCATTCGCGCCAAGGCCGATGCGCAGGGCAAGCACAAGAAGCAGACCGGCGGCCACGGACAGTACGGCGACTGCAAAATCAAGGTGGAGCCACTGGCGCGGGGCGCGGGCTTCGAGTTCGTCAATGACATCTTCGGCGGCGCCATCCCCAAGAACTTCATTCCGGCGGTCGAAAAGGGCATCGTCGGAGCGGCGGCTAAAGGCTATCTGGCGGGCTATCCGGTGGTGGATTTCCGCGTCATCCTCTACGACGGCTCTTACCATGACGTGGACTCTTCCGAATTGGCGTTCAAGCTGGCGGGCTCAAAGGCCTTCAAGGCGTGCATGGAGCAGGCCAAGCCGGCCCTGCTCGAGCCGATCATGAACGTTGAAATCACTGTTCCGGAAAATTATTCCGGGGACATCATGGGTAATTTGAACGGACGCCGCGGGCGCATCCAGGGCATGGAGCCCAAGAGCGGCTCCACGGTGATCAAAGCTCAGGCGCCGCTGGCGGAAATGCTAGCCTACGCTTCCGACTTGACTTCGATGACCCAGGGCCGCGGCAGCTATACGATGGAGTTCTCGCACTACGACGTCGTTCCCCAACCCATCGCGGATAAAATCGTAGCCGCCGCCCGCGCCGCCGGCCACGGAAAGGAAGAGGAAGAGGAGTAGCGGGGCATCTCCATCGCGGCGATCCACGTTTACGCCGGCTGGCGGGGCGCGCTTCAGCCCATGACCGTCCGAGAGGGCAACGAGAAACTACGCTAAGGTCGTCCAACCAATTCCAGTCAAGATCATGGCCTATCAAGCTCATGAACCCGACCACCTTCTGAGGCCGCGGATACCGGTCGAGCCCGACGTCAAGCTCCGATGAGCGCGCTGAAGCGGAGAACAATTCAGTTCTGGGCGAGGCGCTTGGCGTCCGGCGAGAGCACGGGCTCGCCGCGATCGGCTTCAGAAACGGCCTCGCGCCGGCCGGCATGGCGCCACTTCAGGAAACCATCCATGTAAGTGTAGAAGACCGGCGTGAGATAGAGCGTGACGAATTGCGCAAAGAGAAGGCCGCCGACCACGCAAAGGCCGAGCGGACGGCGGGCATCGGCGTCGGCGCCAAAACCAATGGCGATGGGCAGCGTGCCGATGATCGCGGAAGCGGTGGTCATCATGATGGGGCGGAAACGAATCATGGAGCCCTGGTACGCCGATTCGCTGGCCGCGCAATTCCCCTTGCGCTCCAGCTCCAAAGCGAAATCCACCATCATGATGGCGTTCTTCTTGACGATGCCGATGAGCATGATCAGGCCGACGAAGCCATAAATATCGAGCTGCATGTGGAAGAGCGAGAGCGTGAGCAAGCCGCCGAAAGCCGCCGCCGGCAGCCCGGTGAGAATCGTGATGGGGTGAATGAAGCTCTCATAGAGCATGCCCAAAACAATATAGATGACCACGACCGTCACGATCAGCAGAAGGCCCAGGCCTGTGAGGGACTGCTCAAACGCCTGAGCCGTGCCTTGGAAGCTGGTATAGATGGAAATGGGCAGCATGGATTTGGCAAGGCTTTGCACCTCGCCCACCGCCTGGCCTAGCGCAACGCCGGGCGCCAAGTTGAAGGAAATCGTAACCGAAGGGAGCTGGCCGCTGTGGTCCACCGTGAGGGGGCCAACGCCCGTCGTGAATTTAGAGACGGCACTAAGGGGCACGAGCTGGCCGGAGGAAGAGTGGATGTAGAGCTCCCGGAGCATGTCAGGATCGCTCTCGAAGCGCCTCTCAACCCCGAGCACCACCCAGTATTCGTCGTTTGAGGTGTAAATGGGGGAGACCAGGCGCTGGCCGTAGGCGCTGTAGAGAGCATCCTCAACCTGCTGCGGCGTGACTGCAAGAGCGGCAGCTTTTTTGCGGTCAACCACTACGTTGGCCTGAGGATTTCGGATCTGGAGGTCGCTGGTGACATCGGCAAGACCGGGCAGAGTTTTCATTTTCGCTTCGAACAACTGAGCGTATTTATAAAGCTGATCGGTCGCCGGGCTCGACAGCGTGTACTGGTAGAGGCTCTTGGTTAGGTAGCCGCCGATACGGATGGCGGGCGGATTTTGCAGAAAAACCCGCATCCCGGGGACCTTGTCCAGCTTAGGCTGCAACTCGCGCATCACATCTTCAATGGTCATGTGATGTTCAAAGAGCGGGCGAATGAACCGGACCACAGAATCGAGAATGGTGACGTGGCCGTAGCGGGCAACCCAACGATCGTAGGCGGGGCTTTCGGTCCAAGGACGGTCAGGAAGGTCCTTCAAATGGAGGAAGGCCCGGCCGTTGTTGAGGCCGTTGCCGTTCGAGTCACTGACGCTGGAGAAAAACTGGACGACGTTCGGATCGGCCTGGAGGATGCGATTGACGGCTTCTTGATGCGCCCTCATGGCGTCGAAGGAGATGCCCTGATTGGCTTCGGTCGAGACGGAAATCTCCGAGAGATCGTCCTCGGGCAGGAAGCCTTTCGGGATCGCCCAAAACTCCCACGCCGTCCCGGCTAATACGAGAAAACCGAAAATCATCACCAGAACGCGATGCCGCAGCGCCCAGCGAAGGCTCGAGCCATACCACCGGAGCGAAGCCTCGAGCATGTTTTCCAGTTTGCGATACATCCAGCCGTGTTCTCTTTCGTGTTCGGGGCGCAGATAGCGCCTGCACAGCATCGGGCTGAGGGTGAGGGAAACCAGCCCGGAAACCAAAACGGCGGAAATAATGACCACGGCGAATTCGTGGAGCAGGCGGCCGATGACGCCGGGCATGAAGAAGACCGGGAGAAAGACGACGGCGAGCGAGACCGTCATGGAGACAATGGTGAAGCTGACTTCCTTGGAGCCATCCAGCGCGGCTTCGAGCGCTCCTTTCCCCATCTCCATGTGGCGCACGATATTCTCGAGCATGACGATGGCGTCATCCACGACGAAGCCAACCGATAGGGTCATCGCCAATAGCGATAAATTATCAATCGTGTAGCCGAGCAGGTACATCACGGCGAACGTGCCGATGATCGCCATCGGCAAGGCCAGGCTGGGAATCAGAGTGGCGGAAGTGTTGCGCAGGAAGAGGAAGATCACAAGGATCACAAGAAACACGGCCAGGAGCAGAGTGAATTTGACGTCATTGACCGACTGGCTGATGGGAACGGACCGGTCGTACTCGATCGAGAGATGGATCGAAGGAGGTACCATCGAATAGAAGCGTGGAATGAGCTTGCGGATGTTCTTAACGATATCAATTGTGTTGGTGCCGGGCTGCCGCTGAACGGCCAGCATGATGCCAGGCAAATTGTTGATCCAATTAGCGACGTACTGATCCTCAATCCCGTTGTTGACCGTCGCCACCTGATCAAGCTCGACCGGCGCCCCGTTGCGGTAGGCGACAATCAGCGGACGGTAAACGGCGGCGTCCGAGAGCTGGCCATTGGACATGACGTTATAGGCCTTGTGAGCCCCGTAGAGAGTGCCCATCGGCAGGTTGACGTTGGCGTTTTGAATCGCCTGTTCAACCTGGTCAATGCCTATCTGGCGGCTGGCCAGCTCTTTGGGGTTCAGGCCGATGCGCACCGCGTACTTCGCCGCGCCGTTGACCGTCACCTGGGCGACGCCGGGAACCATCGAAATCTGCTCGGCGATAAGGTCTTCGGCATATTTGTCCACGTCGTAGAGGGGAAGCGTCGGCGAAGTTACGGCCAGCAAAAAGATGGGCTGATCGGCCGGGTTCACCTTCCGGAAGGTCGGAGGAAAGGGCATGTTGGCTGGAAGATGATTGGCGGCGGCGGCGATGGCCGTTTGGACATCGAGAGCTGCTGAACCCATGTTGCGGCTAAGATCGAACTGGAGAGTGATCTGGGTGTTCCCCAGCGAACTGGTCGAGGTCATCGAGTTCAGGCCCGCAATGGTGGTGAACTGCTTTTCCAGTGGAGTCGCCACGGTTGAAGCCATTGTTTCCGGGCTGGCCCCAGGAAGACCGGCGGACACTTGGATGGTAGGGAAATCAACGTTCGGCAAATCACTGACGGCCAGCTCGCGGTAGCCGAGAATGCCGAAGAAGAGAATGGCCACCATCAGGAGGCTGGTCATGACCGGCCGGCGAATGAAAGGTTCACAGAGATTCATGAGATTCCGGCCTGCCGCCGGCCTGTGGGGTGGAATATAGCGGTCGGGAAGCGGCCTTTTCCTATCCCCACTTACCGTCTGCCGAATGCACTGTTCCTCGTCACAGCCCCTTGACGAAATAGACTTTGGTCCCGGGAACCAAGCGGACTTGGCCGTCCGTGACCACGGTTTCACCGGCGGAAAGCCCTTGCAAAACTTCGGCCTGGTTGTTGACGGTGTGCCCGACTTTCACTTGCCGCACATCAGCCGTCATGTCGGGTTTCACCACGAAAACGTAATCGCCTTGCTGGCCCGCCTGCACGGCCTGCGAGGGAATAACCAAGACGTTTTGCTGCTCGCCGAGGTCAAGCACGACATTGGAGAATTGACCGGGCCAGAGGTGGCGGTCGGCGTTGGAAAACGAAGCCATCAGTTCGATGGTGCCCGTCGTGGGGTCCACGGTGTTGTTGACGAAAGTCAGAAAGCCCCTTTCGGCGGCGGAGTTGCCGGGCGGGGTGGCCTGAACGGGCAAACGAGATCGCGCCATCAGTCTCTTGACCGCCCCCAAATACTGCTGGGGAACGGAGAAATTGACGTAGATCGGTGAAACCTGGTTGATCACTACAAGCACCGGCAGGTCATTGGCCTTCACGGTGGCTCCAGGATAGACGAGCTGGGCTCCGGTGACGCCGCTGATGGGAGCGTAGATGGAGCAGTACGAAAGCTGGATTTTCGCTGTCTGGATTGCGGCCTGGTCGGAGCGGACGGTAGCCTGGGCGGCCGCTGAGGTCGCCACAGCTTGGTCGTATTGCTCCTGGGAGATAATACCTTGTTTGTAGAGCTGGTCACTGCGCTCGAACTCCACTTGGCTGAGCTGGGACTGCGCTTTGTCCCTAGCGAGCGCCGCCTCCGCTTGGGCAAGGGCGGCGAGAAATGGATCCTTGTCAAGCGTGATCAGCAAGTCGCCCTTGCGGACAAACTGTCCTTGACGGTAATGAACGTTCTGAACGATGCCGGCGACCTGTGATTCTACCGAAACGGTCTGGAACGCTTGGCCGGCGCCAATGGCGCTTAATTCGACGGGAATTGTGCTTCGTTCAACTTTAGCGGCCATGACCGGCACAGCGGCGGTTTCCTGCGGTCTTGCAACGGCTCCGCTGCTGCTTGACTCCTGCGCCGGCGTGTCGCCGCCCGTGCAGCCGGCAAGAACGAGCACCGGCAACAAGGAAATGACCGCGAGGATTTTGCACCCTCTGCTCACTGTTCCATACCACCCTGACCGAATGATAGATAGACGAGTGGGTGTAGTGCTAAGTTTCCATTTCCTGGTGGAGCGGCGGCGGATGGAATCGGGAAATCCTCTTCTCATCATGTTTGCCCCAGCATTCTTGTTCTCTTCACGGCAATTATCCCACACCTGATTTTTGGAAGGGAAGCGAGCGACAACGATGTAAGGATGACACGGCTAGGCTGCCTCTGCTTCGTTTGAACCCGAGGCGCCCGGCGCTGAATTTAAGACATCTGACGTGTTTGGCAGTTGGTTGAACGATGCGGTTTGCCTTCGTTCGACCGCGGATTTTGCGGCGGTGCCTCGCCAATTGTGCTAAACTGTCGTGCTGTCAGACACCAGCCCGGGCCGTTAGCTCAACTGGTAGAGCAACTGACTCTTAATCAGTAGGTTGGGGGTTCGATTCCCTCACGGCTCACCATCCAACCCCTTAGTTTACAAGGACTTCCTCAGTTGCCCCATTTTGGTGCAAGTCCGACTGTGGGGACTTTTGTGGGGACTCCTGTCGCTTCTCATGCATGGCGAACACCTGCTCGACGTTGAAGCGCTCCAATTTGCGAAGCGCCTCTCGCTTGTGTTCTGGTGTCGGATGAACGTACCGCATCGTGATCGAAATGTTGGAGTGGCCCATGAGTTCTTTCAGAGTCGCGAGGTCAACCCCGGCCATTGCCGACCGCGAACCGAACGTGTGCCGAAGATCGTAGAGCCTGAATCGTGTTTTGAGCCTTGTATCTTTCAGAGCATCTTCGTGAGCCTTCTGAATCGTCATCATCGGCATCGCTGGATTCCTCCGATGCGGAAACAACCATCCGTGCTTCGCCTTCCGCAATCGCCTTTTCAGGATCGCTAAAGAAGCGTCCGAAAGCAGAACATTGCGGCGGGCGAAGACCGTTTTGCCCCTGGGAACGAAGACGTATCGCCGGTCAAGGTGGACATTTTCCTTGCGGATTGTGAACACCTCTTGTGGGCGCATTCCCGTCTCAAGGATGATGGTTGCGACATCTCGCAGCACCGGTCTTGCCTTCTCCAGGTAACGCTTTTCTTCCACGTGGGAAACCACTCGCATGAAGCCGGGACCTTCGTCGAGGAACGCTACGCCCCTTACAGCATTTCGAGCGAGATATCCCTGGCGCATGCCGAAGTTGAGCATGTATCGAAGTGCCGCCAGGTCCCGATTAGTCGAGGCGGGCGAGACTTTTTCCGCCCGCTTCATCTTGAATTTCTCCACATGAGCCGTGGAGATTCCATCAAGCGGAAGCTTCCCCATGAAAGCAATCAGGGGTTTGGATCTCACCCGGTAAAACGTCTGAGTGCGCGGGTGAGCCTCATGTTGTTTCTCCGACCAGGGCATGAATTCGTTCTTCACAAAGTCCTCGAACATCGGCGATGACCCTCGGTGAACAATCCCTGCCCGGCCTTCTG
>JAKAWN010000318.1 GCA_021827245.1 Acidobacteriota bacterium
TAGGCTTTCTTCCATCGTTCACCCTCCGGGTGTGCGTCAAAGATTCTCAGCAAAATCTCTATACCACACATTCCGCAAGGGTGAACGACCTTTCTACCCCTCTCGCTCCTAATCAATCGCGATTCTTGGGCATCAACGGTTGCGTTGACATTCCGGGGAAGGCGAGTGCACAATGAGAGTTCGTGAGGCGGAATCGAATTCGACTTGCCGCCTGAGTCTGTCTGCGCCCGTAGCTCAGCTGGATAGAGCACTTGCCTACGAAGCAAGGGGTCGGGAGTTCGAATCTCTCCGGGCGTACCAAACTTTCCTTAATAGATTCAGGAAGTTACCCATGATCTAAGCTCCTACCCTTTGTTCATTTTTCGTGCTCTGGGCCACAAAAGGTCACAATCCCGAAGCAATTTGCTTTCCTGCAGAACACTTGGCCTGATCCATCGAGTACAGGTTAATCTGGGTCGTGTCGATGCCGGAGTGGCCAAGCAGGGTCTGGATAACAGGCACCGGGTCGCCAAAATACCGGCGCGTCGCGCACCCTGCTCACCTGAGGTTTTCATGGATATGGACTTCTCGTCCCAGGAGTAGATTTTATGATTTAGACGGGCGTACGGACGATAGACCTCAGGCCCGTACGGGTCTTGCGTGGGTCCTCGACGCGGATCAGGGACACTCTGCGGACTGGCTCTGAACTGCAAGGTCGCCGACGGTGTCTTGAAAAGGATCAGGAACAGACTTCTGAGGAGAATGCTAGTCCAGTGATAACGCAGGAGGGCCGTGAGTTCTGGAAAGGGTTCAGTTCTGTTCGGGGGGAGATACATTTGCCCGTGTTCAACACCCTCCATCAACCTTACCGCAGCCCGGCAGCGTGCAGGATCTGTTGTTACGTGCCTCGGAAGAGCGAATCGGAAACCTATAACCTCTGAGATCCTTAGGCGAGCTGGAGCTTCACCAAACGCTGGTGGAAAATTGGCGCGCATTGAATCTGCTGGCCACGGCTGGAATCTGCACTCCAATTGAGCTTCACGCAAAGCTCCCAAACTCTGCCCGGCAAGAGTTGTCCAGACGCCAAAGCTATCGTACTAATTCCCTGCCGCCGGCAGACTCACGGTTCCTTTCAAACGCACCGTAACAATCTGAAAAGGTTGCACATCAAAATGAAATCCATTTCCAGTAACGGCAAGGGATTTTTGATCCTGCTCCATCGCATTACACTCCCACGCCTGCTGCACGTCCATCAGGGGAATTTGCACGTTGACGCTGCCGTCCTTTCCAGCCACTTCGAGAAACCGCATAATCGTGCCTTGGCGGTTTTCTGCCCGTTTCCAGTCAATCAGCACTACGTGGGATGAGTCTGTCTTTACAAAACTGTTCTCGGCGGCGCTTAACGGTTCAGGCGTATTCACAGCCTTGTCGTTCGAGATGATGTCATCAACCTCGAAAGGCGTCATAGCAGACCATCCCAGCCGGCTCAACGCCGCTGGTTGAAACTCCTGGTCACTGGTCAGCACGTAACGGAAGGTGAAGTTGCCTCCTTGCTCGGCGCGGTAGTTTGTAAACCAGTAATTGTTCATCACGTAGGAGAAGATGGTTCCCTTCCGCTGCCCGAATTCAAGCGGCCAGGTCCCCCGTACGATGTCGCCCAAGCTCACCAAAGGAGCGTCAATGGGAACAAGCGCCACGCTGGTATCTCCCTGTTGAGCTTCAACCCAGTGCTGGACTGAAAACCATTCCTTCCCGGCTCCCGGAAGCTGGTCCTTTGCCGGGTTCACGTAACCGTTCTGGATCTCATAACGGAATTCCGGATGGTTCATCGCAAAGGGGAAGGCAAAGTACACCCCCTCCTTGGTGTAGACTCCCTTCTTGTGAACGTGGTCGATGAACTCGATCTTCTTCTGGTGATTGAATAGAATGATCTCCGACTCAATCCGCGGAGTATTCACCGACGAACTTTCCATGCGGGCCACCGTGCCGAAGGGCTCCCGCGTGATGGATATCAGGCGTCCGTTGCCAGCCGGGTGCACGGTGAGCTTGGGGAGCGGTAAGCGCTGGTCGCTAAAGAGCAGCCTGTTGCGAGCGGGCTTATCGCCGCCCGTCACGTAGAGGTACTGGTCAAACCGGTACGGACTCGAGCTGTTGACCAGCTCCTTCTGCAACTGCTTGTCAAAGATGCTTTTCACGGCCCCAGACTGCGGATCCAGCACAACGCGATAGTAGGCATTCTCCATCACGTCGCCGGACTCCGTCGCCGGGCTTGGCGGAGGAGTTTTGGCCGGCTTGATGGCATAACACTTATATCCAACCGACGGTACGTCGCGGGCAAGGAATCGAATGTGCTGCACGTCACCGCTCGCCGAGAGCACCTGGTAGGGAACGGTCTTATGAGTGGATAGATCCACGATCTTGAAACCCTTGGGAAGATCTGTTTCCACCAGGCCGGTTCGCGGCCAATTCAGCGCGTTAAAGACCACCCAGGTGCCACTCGGATCGTAAATCTTGTCAGCCAGCGCAGCCAAGCCTCGGCCCAGAACAAACTGCACCTGTTGCCTGGCACGTGTGGCAAAGGCATCTTTGACCGCCAGTTGCTGGACGCTTTCTTCGCTTTCAGGGCTGGAAATGCTTCCCGCCGCCCCCCAGGTGTGCTCGTCAAACAGGATCAGATTCTCCCACATCTTGTCGATCATTCCACGATTCGGACGGCTGGGAGGATTCATCAGGAAGCTGAGGGTCGCAATCTTCTCCGCCGAAAGCGCCCGCTGTTCGCTCTGCCGATTCATGGCGGCGTAATAGGCATCAGAGGCGATGCCATCCTCCCAGAAAGGCCCGCCATCGCCACGGTAGACGGGAATGGAATTCCCGTCGGCTTTGGCAACTTCCGCCATGGCATGGGCAAATCCTGAGTAACGGAGGTCTGGATAAGCATAGATCTTGTCCCAATCTCCGACGATGGTAGCCTGCTGGGGATACAGATCTGAATTCTCCCATTGCGCGCCAAACAGTAGAAATGAACTCGATTTGTATATTGAGCTGGGGTACATTTGCAGGAATCGCGGTAGTGCGGCATGGCCAGTCACCACATTGGGAGGCAGGCCGAAAAAGTTTCCAACCTGACCGTAGCTGTCGGAATACCACATCAGAATTTTCTTGCCATCCGGCCCTACCCACCAGAAAGGCGACTGCTCCAGCAGTTGGCTGTCATCCAGGATGGGTCCGCGGGTCTGATTGCAACCCGCAATGAGATACTTGATTCCAGCATCGGCAAGGATCGACACGTACGACCAGGTGTAGGACGGAACGTCAGTGATGTTGGCGTAGTTGAACGGCTCCTGGTGCTTCTGATCGAAATCGAAGCTGGGATAAAGAGAGCGGATCAAGGTCTCAACGGTCGGGAAACCTGTCAGAAGGTTGGCATATTGAGCCGGAACGAAAAACTTCCGCGCCTGAATAGCCTGGAAAAGACGTTGATGGTCAGCCATGTCCCGTCCCGCAAAAAACTTCTGCAGCACCCAGAAGCCGTCCGGACTGTAACGGAACTGCGGATTTTCCTTGATCATATGCAGGGCCTCGTCTACAACCCGGCTGTGAATCTCCGCAACTTTGGACTGATAGTCGGTATACCCCACGTCCAGGTGTTCGTTGGGCACCACATAAATGGTCCACTTCTTGGCAGGCTGCAGAGTCATGGAAAACTGGCTACGGGCTCCGCCCAGGTTCACCATCACCCGGCCTTTCGCTCCGGCAGAAAACGCCGGCACTGCGAATTCGATCCGCTGCTGGCCGAAAGCCCGGTCCGCTGAGAGCGGCTCGTTGAACTTCTGGTTGTTCACCCAAAGGGTCACGCTGCCCTTGCTCGAAGGCCTGTTCTGGGTCGTATAAACATCCACAAGCTCAACCAGGTTCCCATTCTTCCGCTGGTAGAAAATGGTGGGATGAACATCCACCGAGATGGCATTGCGCTCAAACTTCTGAGAGGTGTCTTGGTCCAGTTCCAATGCGTCATATGAAATGCCCGGGTTGCTGACCGCATCAGGCTGGTTGGGCTGGTCAATGGCCGTCAGCACGAGATTGTTCACGCCTGCACGGAGATCGCGGGTCGGAAGCTGAACAGTGGCCGAATCTTTATAGTATTTATCGCCTATTGCATCATGCCACCGCGGACGCTGATAAACCCAGCCCCGATGGCCGTTCAGGTCCACCTGTAAAATCGAAAGCCGTCGCGATTGTACGAGCACTCCTACCTTCAAGGTGTAAAGCCCTTTCGGAGATCCTTTCAAATCGAACTGTATGGTAACGGGATGTGGCCGTGCTCCTGCGCCGGCATTTGCAGTTCCGGGCTGGAAAGCGTACCAGTCTTCGGCCGGGCGGCTCTTTCCAACCACGTAAACAGGCGCAGGCGTGGGTGCGCTGCCCGAGTGAAACTCTGCGGACGATCTGTTGAATTGACCAATCCGCCACACCGTTCGCGATCCTTCCACACCAGCAGCGCGCAAGGCCGCGGGTCCTGTTACGAAAAGAATGAGGCCGGTTATTAAACACGTCGCAAACCATCGTCCAAAACTATTCCATTCAGTCAATTTCATCTTTTCCTCCGCCGCCAAATCAATTAATTTTGTGCTACTGGTATCAAAGGTAGAAATAGAATCAAGAAGCTCCCTCGCGACAAACTTTGGTGGACTGCCGTGATTCAGGCACAGCGCGGCGTGGCGATATACGAAGGGCTTGGCTCATATTTCCACAGACGCGCGGACATCGGTCCAATTGTTCAAATCAGATAGAGATCGTCTCATTGGGTGACGCGGTTCGCCCTTATTTCTCGATAATCACAGCTGCCGACCTTGGGGGAATCCTTAGCACGCCGCTTGTCCCTCGCCCTTCCGGTTGTTCTGGCGTGACCACCTCAAGCATTCGAGGATTCGGAAGTTCCACTTTAGCGGAAATGCTTCTCGATGGGTCTTGATTGACAACCACTACCGCCCGTTCTCCCTCCTGCGTGCGGAACACCGAATAAAGACGATGGGGCTTTCCTTCAACGGTTACCTTGGCACCCAAAGTGTCCCGGTATTCAGCATCCCAGAGCCAGCGCTTGTAGCGTTGCCGCAGGGCGTCGATCTTTTTCCCGTACGCGAGGGTCAGGGGGAAATCACTGAGTCGGCCCTTAAAGTTGTAAGGCTCGTAGCTGATGATATAGCGGTACATCAGGGCGCGATTCAGCATTTCACGGTCATCAAACCCGGTGACGGCGATCATTAGCGGAGCCTGCGAGTCAATATAACGGCAGACCGGCGTGTGCTGATTTCCGATGCGAAAATAGGAAAAAGGATAATGCTGGAGCAGGATGTCTTCCGGACCTTCGCCGGCGAAAAGGAAATTCGGATTGTCATCGGTCACCCTGTTCAATGTTTCGGCCATTGGAATGTCACCTGCGTAAAGATAGCCCGGGACCGGATGTCCGTGGTCGGCGGCGAAGCAGTAGCGGGCCACGCCGTGATGGCAAACCTCGTCGTAGAGAAATCCTGCGGCGTTGAGCGCCGTCACCTTCTTGAATTGACTCTCGGCCACCTGGAGATAGGCAGGATCGAGAAAACACATGATGGCAAAACGCCGGTTATTGATGGCTGCCAGTTGCTCGGGCGTGTCGTAGCTGTAGCCGCCATGCTGGTAAGGGATGCCGTACGGGTCCTTGACGTCGTACTTGTAAAGTTCGCTGCGATACCACCTGGTGGTCATATCCGCCCAATTGAATTTTCCGAAAAGAACGATCTTGACTCCCTTCGCCTGAACCTGTGCAATGGAATCGTGCAGCTCCTGCCAGGTGCCTAACCTGGGGTCTGTGTCCAGCGAAGGGTTCCCACGGTCCTGCCCACCCCGGTTCCAGCCGACCAGTTGGATGGCCCTTACGCCGTTGCGCGCACAATCTTCACCGAGCTTGGCAAGATCGCGATAAGAGTAACGGAGCGAGTCCTCAGGAGAGTTGACCTGAATCTGCTGCCAGGAGTGCACCTCCTTCGCCCAGCCGGGAATAGATCGTTCGATGAACCATGTCTTTCGCCATGATTTGTAAAGGTCCACGCCCGCCTGCCAGTCGCCGCGATAGCCGCGCATGACGATGGGTGTCAGCTTTGCCGAAGACCCCGGTGCCGTAAACAGGAAGTGAGTCGTCCTGAATTCCAGGTGGACCGGAGTGCCCGAAATCGCATTTTCCTCTGGAACCAGGTTGGTAACCGATTCCAGATCGCCGGGCTTTTGATCAAACGTATACTGAATCAGATACGTGGCTTTGGGATCGCTCACTTGGACGTAAAGCCCTTGGCCAATCGACTGAATCAGGCAGAACAGGCTGCGCTGTGAACCGGCCATCTGCAGCGGTGACAGATCGCCCCAATACCCCTTCTCGTTGCGAAAATGCGGATGGATTTCATCTATCTCGAGATTGCCGTACCACATGTGCCGGCGCCACATGGGGGTTTCCAGCGTCGGCGCGCTGAGGTCGCCCAGGTAGGGATAGGAGACTGTGTTGATCGGCAGTTTGGAGTCGTTGGTTAGCGACGATTCAAAGGTTAGCGCGCCATTTTCGAGCGTGACGGTGGCAGTGAAAGTGACGGGCAGTACTCCCGCATGTTCGCTTGCCAGGTTCTGCCACTCGAGGTGGACTCGATTACCCTCCTTCTCAACTCTCGACGCACGCTGCTTCTGTCCCAGGATAAAATTGTCGGCCCGGCCGGGAATGGGCGCCTGCATGCGAAAAGACATTCCAAGTTCAGGGCGGCGCTGGATCGCCCAGTGAGTGGCTTTGTATTCGAGATTGGTCAAGGTGCCAGAAGCCTGGTCGAACACCACGCGAAGCTGGGAATCTTCCAGGGTGACACTTGCCGGGTCAGTCGCACCCTGTTCATGACCTCCTCCCGAACCTCGCGCGAAAGCCTGAGGAGAGAGTTGGCTTGCCATTGCTACGACCGCAAGTTGCTTCAGCATGGCGCGCCGGCTGGTTTTCCCCGATTCAACTTCGTCTCGCATAATTTCCTCACCTTCTTCGATGCGGGTGGGCAGGGAATCCGTCCCTCTCAAGCAATGAATCGCGAGAAGTGTTCTGACGCCGCAATCCCAGTGTCAAAAGCCGTGCTCGTAGAAAAGGACACATATCACTGCCCGGCGAGCCAGGATGTTTGCTAACACAGGACCAGTGCCGTGAAGATTGGTTTCGAAAGTTAGCACTCCCGTCAGACTCGCACTGAGACATGTTACATATCAAATTATTTCTTCCAGGGCAAGAAAACTTAGCGTCGGGAGCGTTTTCAACAGGCGTTAGTTCCATACCTCGGCATGTATTCAACCTGGGAGTTGTCGGGCAAATTCGTTGTCCGTAATTCCTTTCTTTCAAGGAGGCTCGGGTATTGCTAGTGACGCCGAAAATGGCCGGGTATATCTTCGCATAAACGCCGTGGACGACAACGGGAGAGTTTCCCGAGTTGGCTTGACAGGCCGAGGCTGTTGAAATAAAGTCGCGAGGTCGTAGATGGCTGCATTGACACTCAGAGCGGAAGAGACGAAACCCCAGAACGTGGCACAGTTGGCGGCGAGGGCCGGTCTGCAAAGGAAGGCCGTGGCATCACTCCGCGGAGGGCTGGTTGCAAAGAAGCGAAGAGCAGCGGCGAATTTGTAATTCCAGTTTGTCATAGCGCACGAATACTGACCCAACGGGGCTTGGATGCAGCCCGGAATGGAGAACATGGGATGAAATCTGCCGAACGTTCGCCGGTGGTCGCAGGGAAACCGGGCAAGCTTCCCCGGCGCGAATTCCTTAAGGATATTGCGGGCCTGTCGGCTACCGGCGCGGCGGCTAGTGCGGCGGGGGCGGCTTCCCTCAAGGAGGTCCGACGCTCGTCTGGGGGCACGCCCACCTACAAGCGGGCCGACGCGCCAATCCAAGACCGAATCCAAGACCTGCTGGGGCGCATGTCCACCGCCGAAAAGGCCCGCCAGCTCGACATGTACCGCGGCTGCGACTACGTCGACAAGCTCCGCGACCATACGCACTGCGCCGCGGACGCCCATTTCGTCGCCAACTGTGC
>JAKAWN010000319.1 GCA_021827245.1 Acidobacteriota bacterium
CATCGTGGATCTCCTTTGCGTGTGCTTCAGCGGCTCACGTTTAGGAGTTTCCGCGATGGACTCCTGCAAATGTCAAACTTCTACTGCCACCCCGGCAGAGCCGGGGGAACTCCCTTGGAAATTAGGAAATCACATGTCTGCGTCTGGCGCAAGACCGGCCGAGCACTTGTACCTTCTCTATCGTCTGGAGACAACGTCCTGGCGTGGGTGAAGGATGCCTTCGGCATTGCCGTTTTGTACTTACATTTACCCGTTTATGGAAAGGTGCCCGAAGCGGCTGTTGATGAGGGTGGATAATCCTCGTTAGCGTTTCGGTCTGGTCTGATGCATTTTCGAGAACCGTCGTGTCAGGAAAGGCTCATGTGGATCGAAATTTGGCACTAATGTGCTGTGCGGTTTCGGCTGCCTGAATTCAGCTTCAGTTGCCAGGCTTGCTCGAGGTCCTTGAATGCGGAGAGTATGTTAACCGCGGCCCATCGCTGATTAATGCAGCTAGTGGGAAGAGATGCGTAATGCAAAATCTTCATCAGGCATTCGGTTGATTTCTGCACAAGCTCGTGTTCTCCGGTTTGCGTCATCAGCCTGTGCATGCTCTCCAATATCGAGTCAGCAAACGGTTTGAAGTGCTCGGCATAATCAATCGTGCGGAATTCTTCAATGAAGTCTTCCTTATCTTGAAGCCCCTCAGCAGAGGCCCTTTGTGCCAGCCCGATAAGGCGAGTTCCTAACATGGCAAACAACTCCGGCTCTTCCGAGTATTCAGCCAGGAACGCCAAGTCCGGCAGAATCCCGTCTAAGAAGCGTTCGAAATAGGGGGTGACAAATGGCCTCTCCAATTCAGGTTCCTCCGCTTTAACAATCAACGGGGTTATCATATTCGGCACGTCCAGGGGTGGACAATAGAACGATGGTTGGTCCAACTTTAGTGCCACAAACTCTAAGGGTGGGATGCGTACCCTCTGACATCTTTGACCTGAAAGATCGCTAATCTTCGGAAGTACTCGCAGGAAAACACCGCGGGGTTGGGGCCATAAGCGAGCTGATGCATATATGCATTGCCGATGTCGTAATTCCGCCACGCCAGCTTTGGATCGGCTTCTTCAAGGATAAAACTCATCTCGGTTGGATGGTCGGCAAATACCCGCCAGTGCATGTGGTAGCAGAGCTTCAAACCTTCCTTTCTGACGGCTTCGCCCAGGCGGTTGAGACCCTCGGTAGTGCGGCGGCTCTGGGAGCCCCCTAATCAACAACTAATTCCCAGCCGAATCCTGGCCGGTCAGGAGGGCGCATGTAAATCCCCTCAGGGCCGCGGCTGATCTGGTTGTCCTCCTCAAACCGCTGGTAGACCTCCGGCGGACCGCCCGGAGGAGGCAGGAACATTTCACACCACGGGCTATTGGTGGTGGCAAGTATAAACTGCGCTCCGCCGTGCGACCAACCCGCGTGAGGAATCACGGGGATGTTGTAAGCGCTCGCCAGCGCGGCAATGTGACGCAGCTCGGTGAGTCCTCCGCACCACGTGATATCCGGCTGCCAGATGTCAACGGCATTGTATTCCAGCAGCAGCCGGAAACCCCAGCGCGTATACTCATGCTCGCCAGTCGCCATCTGCGTGGTTCGGATTCTCGAATGGATCCTTTTGAAGCCGTCGTAATCGTCAGGCGGAAGGCATTCCTCCATCCAGTAAACGCGGTAAGGCGCAACCGCCTCCGCAAGCTCAATGGCATACTCTTCAGTGAGCGCCATCCAGCAATCCAGCATGATGTCGCCATCGGGACCGAGAGCTTCCCTGGCCTTCTGGACCAGTTCCGCGTTCTTCTTCAGTCCGTCGCGCCCATCAGCAGGCCCGTAAGGAACCGCCAGCTTCAGCCTTTTGTATCCGAACTTGATGTGCTGCTCCACGTCATTTCCGGTGCAGTAAGCAGGAATTCTGGACTTGGTTTCTCCGCCCAGCAGCTTGTAGACGGGCAGACCCAGAGCCTTGCCGATAATGTCCCACAGAGCCAGGTCGACGCCGCTGATGGCGTTGATCACAAGCCCCTTGCGTCCGTAATAAAGGGTGGAGCGCCACATGATGTCCCAAAGCTCCTCCACGTTAAATGGGTCTTCGCCCATCAGCAACTTGGTGAGGTGCCTTTCGATGACGAAGCTACATCCCGGCCCGCCAAACCCGATTCCTTTGACTCCCTTGTCGGTGGAAATCTCGACGGCATCCGGTCCCAGGTCATCTGCCATAAAGGAGCTTCGCTTCGCCTTGTATTTTGGATAGATGGACATGGGATTTGCCACAAGTGCTCCGCCGGTGCTCCAGGAACCCGGTGCAGGCTTGTAGGCGGGCAAAGGTCTCGCCGGCCTCGGGCGAACCATCCTGACGCCTGTGATCTTGAGTTTGCTGTTCTCGTCTCGAAAAGCAAGCGGAGGAGGAAGCGGCAGAGGCGCAAGCGCAGCCGCACCATCTCTTGGAGCGACTACCGCGCTCAAGGCACCCATGGACAGTACCGTCCCAGCTTCAATGAATCTTCTTCGGTCCATATCGACCCTCCTGACCTTCAGCAATTCGGCTGTTACAAAGTGCTTTTCTGGCACAACTCTGTTACTACCAAGCCATGAAACTACGGTCCGCTCAACTACGCAGACACATATCAAAATGGGTCGCGGGCGTGCCACGGCAAACCCGAATCTGAACGACTACCGGCTGAAAGCCGGTAGGTTCTCAAACGACTGAAAGTCGCACTTGCGGCTCAAGCCGCCTGAAGAGTTCCCGGCGCGCGCCGGCTCAAGGCTCTTCCGGCGCGGTGATCTTGAACCCTTGATCATCCTGATCCCATTTCTGGCTTTCGATGTACTCCATGATCGTCTTCTCATCCACCGCGCCGACCGTCGCGCAGAAATACCCCCGCGCCCACAGATGCTGTCCCCAATATCGCTTTCGCAAGTGCGGAAACTCCTCTTGCAACCGCCGCGAGGACCGCCCCTTGATATACTGCACCAGCTTCGCCGGCGCCAACTGCGACGGCGCCGCCACCAGCATGTGCACATGGTCCGGCGAGATCGCCCCTCGGATAATGCTCACCTCCCGCGCCTGCTCCGCTACTTCTCCGCGCAGTATCTTGTATCGATACTTCGTGATCCAGATCAGATGATACTTGAGGTCCCATACCGCATGCCCGTTGTATCGATATTCACCCATCCCTCCTTCGCCTCCTTCCCGAGTTGGAGGCTAAAGCTTACCACCTGAAAGGTGGTGGGATTAAACCCGGCACGTCGAACTAAAGAAAAGCCGCGGAGTCCCTGGGATACGAGGCTCTGGCGCTGTCCGCTATTCTACAACTTCAAATGGCCGCCACCGCAAAAAAGCAGTGGACATGGCACCCGGCAGATCCTTCATGACTGAAACAGACACTGGGATAGGAGTCTGCGATTGCCGGGGCGAAACGGGGGAGCAGAAAAAAGTCTCGTCACCTCCTTCCGGTCGCGCGGCACGTTCTGCCGGCAGCGGCAGGTGATATGATTACGACAAGTGACATCACCCGGCATCGCACCGTTCGCATGGTCGTCGATATTACCGCCTGAGCGGGACGGCAGCTATCACAACAAGGTTCCTGGAGTCAAAGAGGCAGGGGGATTGGAACTGGAAAGGCAAACCCTCACCCACTCGTGGATTTGCGCGGCGCCACGAATCCTGCCGTTCCAGAGTTGACTGCTGCATTGAGGCAGACACACCCATGCTCCAAAGAAAACCGGAAAACCTTTCGGGCGCCCAACGCTAGACTGCGTTTTGCACATGCAGCCAACCCAGTTGCCAATTGCATTCCGGAGGCGGTCAGTTGTATGTTGTCGGTCGGATTGCAGTGATGGAAATTCTCGTTGACATCATGAACAGGAGAAGAAAATGAAAAATCACCTTCACTTATTGAAACAACCGGCAGTGCTTGTCCTGCTCGTCTGTGTTGCGCTCCTCTGGGAGGGATGTGGGAGCAGAGGAGGGCGGGGACAGGGACAAGGGCAGAACCAGGCGCCCGCCGCAGTTACGCCGGAAAACATGAGCGCCCAGCAACGGATGCTGCTGGAGTACCGCCAGGTCGAGGTTGCCTCGATTTCCGACGCCGAAGAACAGCTCTATGGCCGCAAGATGTACATGAGCCACCGCATGCGTCCGATCTTCGCAACGAAGTTTGTCGGATTCGCCGTGACAGTGCTGCTTAAGAAGCAGGAAAACCACCAGGGAGGAGCGGCTTTGACCGGCATGTTGGCGGCAATCGACCACGGAGGCCCCAACGACGTTTATGTGATGAAAGTACAGGATGGAATCAACATCGCGGGGATGGGCGGTGAAATGGGTACGGCCATGGCGGCCCGTGGATTCGTGGGTGCCGTGATTGACGGCGGAACGCGTGACGTTGCATACCTGCGGAAGATTCAGTTCCCAGTTTATGCCTTGGGGATTGTTCCCTCTACCTCGGTTGATCACTATGTTTTCGGCGGGTCGAACATTCCGATCGTCTGCGACGGCGTTCCGGTTTCGGCGGGAGACATCGTGGCCGCGGACGAAGACGGCGTGGTGGTGGTGCCACGAGTGGACGCAGAACAGGTGCTGAAAAGGGCGCAACAACTGGATTTCACTGAGCACACGATGTATCCCTACATCGCCAAGTACAAGTCCATCGAGGAAGCTGTCAAGAAGTTCGGACGGCTCTGAGGCGCGGGTCTGCCGGCGTGGCACAAGGCAATCTTCTGACAACCAGCGTGGCACTTTCAGGAGGCAATGCACCACCAAAGTTCCATTGCCACGGGGCGGAAAAGAATGATACTTCCAATACTCGAAAGAGATCGCCAGGAGAAGTCGCCACACTAGGCAGGAGACAAAGACAAGGGTCCGGATGGGGGACGGTTCATGTCTTGCCATATGTCGCTGTACGATTTCGACCGCGCAGTCAAGATGATCCTGAATCAGGAGTTCGTGGGCGTATTGGAGATGGGGCTTGTTTCGGAAGAGGCGCTTTTCCCTGTAATGGCCGGGATGCGCATCTCACTTCGCAGAGCATTCCCTGCGATGTCAGAGACCGAAGCCGAGTTGCGCTTGCAACAACTGCAGGAGGAGTGCAGAGACACAGCGGACAGCATTTTTGCCATTGCCGAGGCTGTCCGTTGGAACTGAGAAAGATCGCGCATTGAAGGATCCCGGCCGGGCCGAGCACCAATGTACCCGCCCGGGCATTCCGGCGCTGTCGTCTGGCAGTTTGGAGTCCGGCGCAGTCTATCGCACTTCACGCCGCGGAGAACGCACCGCCACAAGTACGGCAGCCACGCTGACTTGCGGTTGTCTGCAGCCGGGATGAGGCCATCACGCCCCGGAAAGCGGAGGTATCGCCCTCCGCAAAGTGAAAGGCTTTCTAGCTGGACCACTTGGTGCCGCGTAGGTCCTTCCACGCGCCACCGTGGGAGTAACGTTCGGGGTGGAGCACTTTCGGGCGCGGGTCTTCTGCGGTATCGAGCTGAAGCACCATCCACTTGGGATACGCGATGCCCGGATCGGAGGCTGCATCCAGCAACCGCATGTCCTCATCGGAGAGCGTGAGGTCAACGGCGCGGATGTTATCTTCCAGGTGCTCGATGGTGCGAGCGGCGATGATGACGCTGCTGACGGCCGGGCGTGCCAGCGTCCACGCCAACGCCACGCGTGCCGGGCTTGCACCGTGGCGCTCCGCTACCTGCCTGAGCACGTCGATCACGCGGTAACCCATCTCCTTGTCAAAGGGCACAAACTGGCCGGAATCCCCAAAGCGCGTTCCCGCGGGGGCGGGATTCATCCGACTGTACTTGCCGGAGAGGAAGCCGCCCGCCAGCGCACTCCACACCAGGATGCCGATGTTGTAATACTCCGCGAACGACTGGAACTCATGCTCAAGGCCTCGGCCGACCAGGCTGTAATACATCTGCGCGGTCACGTATTTTTCCAGGCCCAGCCGCTCCTGCATGTTCACGGCGGTTGCCGCCTGCCAGGACATCAGATTTGAGAGCCCGATATAGCGCACCTTGCCCTGGCGCACCAAGTCATCGAGGGTCCGCAGGGTCTCTTCGAGCGGCGTGTTGCTGTCCCAGCCGTGCACCTGGTAGAGATCGATGTAGTCCGTCTGAAGGCGCCGCAGGCTGGCGTGGATTTCGCGCATGATGTTCACGCGCGTTGCGCCGCTGTGGTTGAAATTCCCGTCCATGGGCAGGCGGACTTTGGTAGCCAGCACGATTTCGTCGCGCAGGCCTTTCAGGGCATTGCCCAGCAGCGTCTCGCTCTCGCCCAGGCTGTAAACGTCCGCCGTGTCGATGAAGTTGATTCCACGGTCCAGCGCCACCTTCACCATCCGCGTGGTCTCTTCCTGGCCGAGGTTGCCCAGATTCATTTTGCTGCCAAACTGCATGGTGCCGAGTGCGACTTCACTGACGATAAGTCCGGTGTTCCCCAGCTTCCTGTATTTCATCTCTATTTCCTCCTTCATGCTGTGCGCAGCGGAATGTGTGGATTCGGGTCCAGGCCGTGTCACGGCATGGCTTCAGCCATGCCGTTGGCCGAGCTGTACTCCCCGTGGATTCAGCCACTGAAGCCTCAACGGCTAAAGCCGCAGAAATTGCGCAAACCTCGTCGGCACGGCTGGAGTCGTGCCCCGACGCCATTCATGACTGTCTATGCACATGTTTTTAATGCGCTCTGTATGGAAACAAATGCCCGTAGCGATTTCGCAGACCTCCGAACCGGTGGGGCCAGACAGTCGATTATAACCCGCGCTTCGAGAGCCAAAGCCGATGGCTACTTCGCTTTTCCGTGCTTGAGGAACGTGCCATCATGGAGTTCGCTGAATGCCTGGCGGAGTTCTTCTTGCGTGTTCATCACGATCGGGCCGTACCAGGCAACGGGTTCTTGAAGCGGCTTTCCTGAAACCAGTAGGAACCGGATGCCCTTATCATCCGCATGGACAGTAACTTCGTCGCCACGATCAAAAAGCACGAGGGAGCGGTTTTCCGCCTCTATTGGAGGGTTTGTGTCCGCCCAGCCCACCGGCTCCGTGGGCACCGCCAGGGGACCCGAAGCGTTGCAGAACTTTCCCGCCCCGGCGAAAACGTAGGCGAAGGCGTGCCGGGTGGTTTCCACGGGCAAGGTCTTCCGCTTGCCCGGCGGAACAAAGACGTCGATGTAAATGGGATCGGCGGCGACACCGTCAACAGGACCCTTTTTGCCCCAGAATTCACCGCAGACCACACGCACGTGCGTGCCGTCGTCATCAGTGACCTCGGGAATTTCAGCCGTCTTCACTTCCTGGTAACGCGGCGCCGTCATCTTGAGCGAAGACGGCAGGTTGCCCCAGAGCTGGAAACCGTGCATGCGCCCCGAGGGGTCGCCCTTGGGCATCTCCTGGTGAATGATGCCGCTGCCGGCCGTCATCCACTGCACGTCGCCCGCGCCAATGGCTCCGCTGTGCCCAAGGCTGTCACCGTGTTCGACGTTGCCAGCCAGAACATAAGTGATAGTTTCAATCCCACGGTGCGGATGCCAGGGAAAACCCGCCAGGTAATCCTCCGGGCGCTCATTGCGGAAATCGTCCAGCAGCAAGAACGGATCAAAATCGGAAGTGTTGCCAAAACCGAATGCACGGCGCAGATGCACGCCAGCCCCTTCGAGTGTCGGCTTGGATTTAATCAGGCGCTTAATCGGTCGAATAGACATGGTGTTTGCCCCCTGTTGCGCAAGTCTACTCCGGTTGGATGCGGCACGACAGAAATAGTTCCGGACGACGTGGTGCTCTGCTTCAAAAATTGAAAGCATGCAGGCAGGGGTTCGATCAGGAATCTCTGTCCGTGGCGCAGCAGGAACACCCCGGGATGTTGTCGACAATGTCTTCCGTTGTTCGGGTTATTTCGTCCGCCTGATGGAAACATTCAAGAATCATATTGGATGGGCTCCGCTCGAGATCCGTTCGAGGATGCACGCTCAGCGGCTTCGATGATACGCAACGAATCA
>JAKAWN010000007.1 GCA_021827245.1 Acidobacteriota bacterium
GTCAAGAGCTCTTTCAGGCGATTGATCTCGTCCTCGGCGAGCTTTCCGAATTCCTGCTTCGTCTCCTCGGGCAAATTGGATCTGCGCAAGATCTGCACCGATCCTTCAATTGAGCCAAGCGGATTGCGGATTTCATGAGCCAAACCTGCCGAGAGCTCGCCAAGAGCGGATAACCGGTCCGCTCGCCGCAACTGTTCGAACGAGGCTTGCAGCTGCGCGCACACCTCGCTCAGCCTTTGGGCCGTTTGCTCGACTGTGGCTCGCTGCTTGCGCTCTTGCTCGAACAGTATGCCCGCCAGCCCGCCGATGACGAAGAACATTCCTACGGCAACGAACTGGCTGGCCTCATAAGCAGGGGAGGACTTCCAAGCGGTAACGATGAAGGGTGCGTAGGCCAAAGTGGAAAGTGCCGCTGCGAAGATCCCGCCCCGCCAGCCAAACCACATGGCGGCCAGCAGCACCGGTACGTAATACGCGCGTTGGAAAAGTGCGTGGAGCCAGTCGTGGCTCATCGGAGTGCCGTAATGCAAAACGGACACAATCAGGATGGCCCCGATGACGATTCCCACCCGCGAAGCCGTTTTGCCGCTCATGGAATTCCGACGCCGATCATATTAACACCGACTCTTCCTTCACGGCCTCCACCCCCTCCTGCGAGCCGCCGCCATGTTTTGAACCGATGGAGGATGTGGGTCATCGTCGTGCCCCAAATGAGCCAGAATAAATGCACTTCCTTCCTGTTTTCCGCACCGAAAACGACATCGGGCGTTGAAAACAGGGTTGTTATCCCGTCCTCTTGCGCCCGGACCTTGGTCATGGATTTGCCTCCGGAGGGATGGAATAAGAACCAAAGCTGCATCGAGAGAATTCTGATGGAACGCTCGCTGGCCATCTCGACAACGACGGATTTGCCGTTCGTTAGATGCCTTGCAATGCTTCGGCAATCGCTCTCTCGCTCTGGCTTTCGAATCCTGGCTGAGGTTCCCTTCGACCGCGAATTCAAAAACCACGTGGGCATGGGATGGAGCAGATATACAGTTCTGTTCGTTTGGAGTCCGTTCCACGCCTACCAAGCCATCCTCGGCGACCAGGAGGTAGGCATTCTCCTGCCATTTCACTTGATCGTGGCGGAGCAGGCCGATGGCACACACGTTGCGGCAACCGACGTCGGTATGCTCGGGCGGCTGGCCGGACAGATCGGCCTCGAACTCCTTGGCACCGACCTCAATCGCAGGATTCAACATATCTATTCCGAACTTCGCGCCTGCGAGCAGTCCGGAAGCCGGATGGTGGATCTCACGCCTTGATTCAAGGCCCGGCAATACGAATCGACGTGATTTGTAGCTCGCCGTTCTTCGGGTTTAGAGCGCCGGTCACCATGACTCTCTGGGCGGCGAAGGCATCCGCTGACGGCTGATTGCTGATGACAATCAGACGTCCTGCTTCGCTGAGGGCATACTTCGCGCCGCCGGAGCGGACGCAAGACCGCACGCACTCGGCGCTGGACTGTTGGCCTCTTTGGACCACACCGCAGTTTGTGTCGGTAATTACCCCGGAAAAAGCCTGCGACAGAGCGCGGCTAGACGGCTCGAGCTTCTTTCTGCTCGATAGCGAGCCATAAATGAGGAGGAACATCAGAACCGCTCCGCCGACGCTCCCCCAAACTGCGGGACGAAGCAGGACCCCGGCTCGCGCCAGCAGCGGCCGAGGGTGGCGTAGGGGCTCCCCAGGACCCCGGTCGGAGTCGACTGCTGCTTCGCGCGCGGATGCGTCTGTCGGGGAGTGATTCGCTTGAGCCTCGATACTGCCGGGGGCAGGCTCCGGTGCCGGGTCAGCGCTGACGTCCTCCAAGATTCCTCGCAGCACGATCCTGTCGCCCTGGATTGTCATCTGTGGAAGGAGTTGCCTGGTTTCGGGGTATTGGGCAAATGCGGTTTGAATGGCAGCCCCGACGCTGGCCGGAAAGCGGGGCGGAAAACTGCCTCCATCGCTCACAGGGGGAATCGCGTCCAGGACGACGGCATCGCCTTCGACCGTCACACCGGCATTAAGGTGCCTGGTTTGCGGACTCTGCACTATCGCGGCCCGAACCGCGGCACAAAGAACCCATTTTCGAATTGAGCGGAGGTCTGCATTCACGGGTTGGTGGCGATCCAGGCATTCGATCATATCCCGCACCGTCGCGCAGGCTTCATCCACGCTTGTTTCATCGAGATTGATCAGCAGTCCAGGCCCGCACGGCTTAGTCCAGAGCAGGTATTTCCGCCATCGGTCGCGACTTTTCTGGCCCTCACGAAGAATTCGCTGAGCCTCGCCGGAATCGAGGTTCTTGCGCTGTTGCGCCAGCCGCAGCCTGGAATCATAGGACGCCTTCACGCGGACACGAAGGATGTGTCCCGCTCGTACGTCGAGAAGGTCCGCAGCGATGCCATAGCAGATCACGTTTCCTTCTTGAACGTTTTTCGCCAAAGCTGCCCGGAGCTGCAGCACGTGGACGTCCTTGGAAAGTGTGAGCCGATCGGTGAAACGCGGCGCTCGCTCGCAGATGCGTCGCAGTTTTTTCCGGTTGCCGCGCGACGCAACAGCCCTCTCGACCAAAGCTTCAGCATCCACAAATCGATACCCGAGTCTTGAGGCAAGCCTCTTCGCAAATTCCCGGCCAGTCGTATAGTCATCGTCGAGGACGATAACGATCCACATCGGATCCTCCCTCCTCAGCCGGCTCGTGCCCCAGGCGGGGAGCGCGAAACTGCCGGCTGGCTACTTGCTTGATCCCTTCAAGCTCAACAGAAACGCGACCAGGTCGTTGATCTGCTGGTCGGTGGTTTTGGGCGGCAGGGGCGGCATGACGGCAGATTTGCCTGCTCTCAACGTGAGAAGTATTTGCCTGATTTCCCCACTCGTCAGCCTCTTACCCACATCGCTGAGCGCTGGTCCGACGGTGCCGCCCTTTCCGCCAATAGCGTGACACGCATCGCAGCCGTGTGATTCGTAGAACCGCTCGCCAGCAGCGACCGCTTTCGACGGTGACGCCGGACCGGCCGCCTGCTTCAGCGCCATTTGGTGCCCGGCGTAATAGCTTAGAAAATCGATGATTGCCTTGCCCTGAGGGTCGCTGAATTTCGAACTGGGCATCGCCTGCATCTGTTTCACGATTGCAGTCCACTGACCCGCGGACATTCTTAGCTTCAGGCTGCGGTCAAGACCATGGCATTCGTTGCACTTCACGTAGAACAACCGGTAGCCCTTGCGGATTCCAGAAGGGAAAGTGGCGATGTTCACCCGGATCGCATTTCTCCGGTCCTGAGTGTATTGACCCTGGGCAGACGCGGCCACCGCGACTAGCAGCAAGCCGAACAGACCCAAAGTTCGAAGAAGGCGCGTTCGATGGGGTTCTCTCATGTTTTCTCCATGCTTGCCGGTCCTAGAAGTAAAACGCGAGGTCGGCCTCGACGAGTTTGTCCGTGCTCTTCACCGCCGCGACAGGCTCGCGGCCGGTCGTGTAGCTATAGGCGATCCGGCCAATGACGTTTCCGGCGGGCGTAAACGTCTTGTTGAGCCCGACGGTCCAATCGTGAGTCGACTGGACCCCCACCCCGCTTGGACCGGTGATTTGTTGGTGCAGGAGATCGTAGCGGCCGGCGAGTGCGAAGCCCTGACTGATGTAGTAATCGGCTTCGCCGTAGGAATCATCGGCAACGAATCGAGCAAGGGGCTCGTCCTCGATCGCCTGCCAATCATCGTCGCTGTGCATATATCCGGCCAAAAGGTTGATCCGGTAATCGAGCATCATGTAGTTGGCAAACACTCCCTGACGCCTGATGTGCGGACTGAAGGTGAACTGGGTTGGCAGGCCGGAACCCTGGATCTGGTCCTTGCGACCGTAATAATCGACGAAGGTGACCCCGCTCTCCGGTGCGTACCAGAAATCCACATCCGTCCAGACATCTTTGGAGTTCCTGGTTGAGGGTCCGAGAATCTCACTGCCATCGGCATTGTCACCATTGGTGACCTTGACCGAGGCGGCAAAGACATGCCGGTAGGCGCTCGAGGCCCAGGTGTAGCCGAGCGAGACGCACACGGGCGACTGATCGAAAATGAAAGTGGTAGGACTGGTCGTTTCGAAGAGCAAGGGCGACGCGGGAAGCAGGCTGTAGACTTCGGCGGCTGGTGTGCCCTCGCTCACTTGCAAATGATCGCGGCCCCCGGCGATGAACCAACTGCTCCTCGCGTTGCCTCCGGCGTATCCGAGATGGGCGTTCATGAGGTCGGGACTCGTAACGCCGTTCGTCGTGATATCGAGTTCCGAATAATAGAAGAAGTTGGTATTCGGCATCCAACCTGCAAAGTACTCATTCCAGGAATTGACTTGGAAGGCCGAGGTCGAAGTCGGGCTTGCACCCTCTTGCGTCGTTCGCTCGGCTGAGTACCCGAAATCGGCCACAGCCGCCGAGACGTTGTTCCAAAAGGTCCAATTGGGCTCCTTTTCAACCAAGTCGGAAATCTTTGGCGCGGGCTGGCCTCTCTGGAGGGCGGGCGGAAGATGGTAGCCGAGCCTTTTGAAAAGATAGCCCTGTTCGTTAAGAACGGGAGGGATGGTGTGGCACGCGGTACATTTGAGATTATAGCGGCGAGCGAATTGGGGAATCGCCTCCGCCTGGTGCGGCGTCAAAAACGATAGCAAGACCAGTGCAAACCCTCGCGGAACAATCCACCGAACCCACATTTGGAGTTTAGGTAACACAGGCGCCTCCGTCGCTGACTCCACCCGGTCGCACGCGGCTCTGCTCCGAGCCTCAATGCCGCAGGCCCGGAGAATCGCAGGCCACATGCGCCGGCTCGGGTGGTGCAAGCTAAATTCCGAAGGCCTCGGAGTCGTCGAACGCCTCCCTGCCAGAAATCCACCAGGTGCTAAGCGGGTTAGCAAGTAGCCACATTTGCATGCAGCACCGAGATTTAATGCGAGAGTCCAACTCGCTTTGCCCTGTCGCGAACAAGTTCCGGGCATCTTGCCGGCAGCTGCCCACCCGACATTGACCTGCCCCATTTGGGGCAGGTCATGCCTCAATGCGGCCAATGATTGAGTGAGCGGGACCACATGGGCGATGGATTCGGGGACAGGAAAAGGACCACGGCTTCTTGGCCCCAGGGAAATTTGCCGCTCGAAAGAAGGGTTGAACATGCGAGAAATGCTATTTAAGTGAGATCAGCCGCGTGGCGATCTGCCTCTCTTAATCCTCATCACAGGCAGAACGGTGTGCGTAGGAACCAAACTTGCAAGGCAAATGCAGGTATGGTTCGTCGCGGCTTCGCCTCCGCCTTGATTCTGAGCCTGGTTGGGCTGACGCCCACGCCGGCCGCCACTTGCTGCCTCGCCTCCGGTCTGGAGGGTCACAGCCAGTGCCCGATGACGCAGTGTGCGGGCATGGCGAATGCAGCTTCGTCAACGACTGGGACGCAGATCTCCTGCCAGTGCACCAAAGCGAGCGCGCCGCTCCCGGAAGCCGTCGAAACCGCGGCGTGCCCGGCGCGGCCCGTTTTAGCGGCGAAACTCACGTTGCCTGAATTACCGCTGGCTTTAACTTCCCTTTCCAACCTTCAGCGAATCCCTCCAAGCCCCAGCCCTGGCCCTCCCGGCGGCCAAGCGCGGCTCTGCGTTTACCTGATCTAGCCGAGTCCTCAGGGAAGAGGCGTGCCTGCACGCCACGAAGTTATCCCTTAACGACGCGTTCGTTTTCAAAGTCCGTGGGAGAGGTCGAGATGAGTTTTTCCAAAGGAGCATTTTGTTTTGCTTTGCTCCTGGCTTTCGGAGCGCTGCCGGCCGCAAGCCAGGAGAAACCGAAGCAGGCGCAGCCTGAGACAAAGTCGATCCCGGCCAGGAGGCTGAATCTTCAGGCACTGGTGGCGCAGGCACTGCGCGTGAATCCAGAGATCCGTGCTGCTGAGTTGCGCGTCGAGGCACTCGAAGCGCGCGTGCCACAAGCGAAGGCACTGCCCGATCCCACAGTCAACGTCGGCTGGATGGGCAAGCCCGTTCCCTTCGTCGTGAACAGTGCGGCGATGACCAGCTATCGCGGGGTTTCGGCGATGGAAACATTCCCATTTCCGGGCAAGCTGAAATTGCGCGGCAAGATTGCCGATCGCGAGAGTCGGGCGGCATGGTGGGACTATGAAGCAGTGCGGCGAGAAGTGATTTCTCAGGTCAAAGTCGCCTACTACCAATACGCCTATTTCCATCAGGCCCTCGCCATCATCGAGAACAATCGTATTCTGCTAGAAAAATTGACGAAGATCGCCGAGGCCCGCTATGAGGCCGGCAAAGGCCTGCAGCAGGACGTGCTGAAAGGACAAGTCGAGTTATCCCAGCTGCTCGAGCAGATCACCATCCTCAAGGAAGAACGCCGCACCGCCGCGGCGCGAATCAACACGCTCCTCGACCGCTCGCCGCAGACGCCTCTCGCCCCGCCCGCCCCCTTGGCGCAAAGCAAACTCGTCTACACGCTCGCCGCTCTCTACCGCCTGGCTCAGGTCAACGATACCGGCATTCAGCGGGACGAGCGCCTCGTCGAGCGTGACCAGGACGCCCTGGCACTTGCTCACAAATCTTACGATCCCGATTTCAGCGTCAGCTATGAGTTCCAGAGGATGCCGGGCGGGCCAAACATGTACGGCGCGTTCGTCGGCGTGAACATCCCGATTTTCTACAAATCGAGACAGCGCCAGGAGGTCTACGAAGCGACCCGGAACCTCGACAGCATGCGCAGCGATCAGGCAAATCGAAAAACCACGGTCAATTATCTGGTGAAGGAACAATTCCTGGCCGCCGAGCAGGCATCGAAGCTGGCCGTGCTCTATTCCCAAGCCATCGTCCCGCAGTCCTCGCAAACGCTCGAGTCGTCCGAGATGGCCTACCAGACGGGGAAAGTCGATTTCCTGACCATGCTCGACAATTTCATCAATCTGCTCGGCTACCAGGTGAATTACTACCGCCAGATTTCCGATTACCAGATTGCGCTGTCCCGGCTCGAGCCGCTGATCGGTGTGGAACTCGCGAATTGAGGGAGCGCCATGAAGCCGCCAAAGAATCCAATCATTTCCCAACCCGCCCAAGGAGCGGATAGGAGTCCTCGCATGAAAAACTATCGCATCGCCTTTTTGGCGCTGCTGGGGGTTAACTTCGCGTTGTTCGCTGGCCTGGGCGCGTGGTGGTGGCAACGGCGCGCCGTGCGTGCCCAGGCTTCGACGCCGACCGCAACGGCCGTTGCATCCCGAGTTTCAGTCCAACCTACGGGCTCGGCTGGCGGGCAAGCCGCTTCGGCCGCGTTCGTGAGCCCGGCAGCGGCGCTGGCGCCTCTCCAGATCTCTCCACAGCGGCTTCAGAGCATCGGCGTCACAACCGGCACGGTCGAACGCAAGGTTATCCATGACGACATTCGCTTCGTCGGCAACGTAGCTGTAGACGAGCAAGAGCAGGCCTACGTCCAGACGCGGTTTTCCGGCTGGATTCAGCAGGTGTTCGCCAACGCCAAATATCAGTACGTAAAGAAGGGCCAGCCGCTCTTCACTGTTTATAGCCAGGACTTGGTGACCACGGAGCGCGAATACCTGCTGGCGAAACAGAACGAGCAGCTCTTGGCATCGAGCACGGTGCCCGACGTCGCTTCCGGCGCGAAATCGCTGGTCAGCGCAGCGCTCGAGCGGCTGCGGCAATGGAACCTCCCTGAGCACGAAATCGCCCGGCTGGAACGCACCGGCAAGGTCGAACAGTACCTCACCATCGATTCCCCCGCCTCCGGCTTCATCACCGAGCGAAACGCCCTGCCGAACATGTATGTCGAGCCTGCGACGCGGCTCTATACCGTGGCTGGTTTCTCCCCCATTTGGGTGTATGCCGAAGTCTTCCAGAACGATCTGGGGCGCATTCGAGTTGGCGACCCGGCCACGCTCACTGTCGATTCCTATCCCGGCCGCACTTTTTACGGCCGCGTGGATTTCATCTATCCCACCGTCGACGTTACCACGCGCACCGCCCGCGTTCGTCTCGTGTTTTCCAATCCCGGTTTGCTTTTGAGACCCGGCATGTTTGTGAACGTCGATTTGGAGATCCCCATGGGATGGCAATTGGTCGTGCCCGCCACAGCGGTCTTCCAGGCCGGAACCCAGCAGATCGCTTTCATCGATCGCGGCGACGGCTACCTGGAGCCACGCACGATCGTCGCTGGGCCGCAGGTCGGCAACAACTACATCGTGCTCAAAGGACTCAAGCCCGGTGAGCGTATCGTGACTTCGGCGAATTTCCTGATTGACTCCGAGAGCCAGTTGCAAGCCGCTATCGGATCCTTCCTCCCACCGCCAGCGCCCGTAACAAGCGGAGGCGCCGCGGTGCCTGCGGCGCAAAACAACATCGAATTCAGCAGCATCCCCACGCCGCCACGCAAGGGCCCCAACTCCTTCCAAGTGAAACTCACCGATGCCAAAGCCCAGTCGGTTGCTGGCGCCCTGGTTCAGGTGACCTTCTTCACGCCTGGCATGCCCGATATGGGCATGCCGGGGCAGACCGTCCAATTCAACCTTACCGACAAAGGCAACGGCGTCTATGAAGGTTCCGGCAACCTGCCCTCAGGTGGGGACTGGCAAGTGACGATCGTGGCGCGCCAAGGCGGCCAAGTGATTGCGAACAAACAACTGAGCGTCAGCGCCGAAGGAGGGATGTGACGTGATCGCGCGATGGATCGATTGGTGCAGCCGGAACCGTTTCCTGGTCTTCACGGGTGTTTTCCTGCTCGTGTTGGCGGGAATTTGGAGCATGGGCCATATTCCGCTCGACGCCCTGCCCGACATTTCCGACGTTCAGGTCATCATCCATACCAGTTGGCCCGGCGAACCGCCCAACATCATTGAAGACCAGGTGACCTATCCGATCGTCACAGCACTCCTGACTGCTCCTCAAGTAAAGGAAGTGCGAGCGCAGACAATGTTCGGCGACTCCTACGTCTACGTCATTTTTCAGGATGGAACGGACATCTACTGGGCGCGCTCGCGCGTGCTCGAGTACCTGCAACAGATCAAGGGCCGCATTCCGCCGGGCGTGAATCCCGAAATCGGCCCCGACGCGACCGGTGCCGGCTGGGTCTACGAATATGTGCTGGTGGATCACACCCACAAGTACAGCCTCGCAGATTTGCGCACCCTCCAGGACTGGTATATTCGCTACTGGCTGGAAACGGTTCCCGGCGTTTCCGAAGTCGCGACCATCGGCGGTTTCGTCCGCCAGTTCCAGGTCAATCTCGATCCCAACAAGCTGCTGGCCTACAACATCCCGCTGCGCACCGTCATTGACCGCGTGCGCGAGAGCACCAACGAGGTCGGCGGCCGCCTGCTCGAATTTGGCGGTGCCGAATACATGGTGCGCGGGCTCGGCTACTTCAAATCGCTCGACGATCTGCGCAACGTCCCAGTCGGCGTTTACAACGGCACGCCTATCCTCGTCAGCGATCTCGGAACAGTAACCTACGGACCGGACATCCGCCGCGGCGTCGCCGATTGGAACGGCGAAGGAGAGACGGTGGGCGGCATTGTCGTGATGCGATATGGACAGAACGCGCTCAACGTCATCCATGGGATCAAAGCCAAGATCGCCGAGATGCAAGCGTCGCTGCCGCCTAGCGTTGAGATCGTCCCCGCCTACGACCGCGCGGGATTAATCCACGAATCCATCAACACTCTGCAGCGGGACCTGCTCGAGGAATCGTTGATCGTCAGCCTTGTCATCATCCTTTTCCTGTTTCATTTCCGGTCGGCGCTGATTCCCATTCTCACCTTGCCCATCGCCGTCATCGCTTCGTTCATCCCTATGTACTACTTCCACGTCACGGCAAACATCATGTCGCTCGGAGGCATCGCGCTAGCCATCGGTGTTCTCGTCGACGCCGCCATCGTCATGGTCGAAAACGGCTACCGTTGCCTTTCGGAGGCGCAGGCCGCCGCTTCTCCACCAACCGGGAAAGGAGCGGTCGATCCCCCGTCTGGGCCGGATCTTGCCTCCGCCGACCCTCCACCCTCCCTGGCCGATCCGCCCGTTGCCGAGGACGACCCGGCAGGTTCGTCCGTGGCGACACTCGAAGCGCAGCCTCCCACGCCAGCCGCGCCACCTCCAATCAGTAACCGCGAGCGGCAGCGGATTTTGCTCGGTGCCGCCAAGCAGGTCGGCGCGCCGATTTTCTTTTCCCTGATCATCATCATCGTTTCGTTCCTTCCCGTCTTTCTGCTCCAAGCCCAGGAAGGCCGCCTGTTCCGCCCCCTGGCCTGGACCAAGACGCTCGCCATTGGTTTCTCGTCTCTGCTTTCCATCACCCTGATCCCGATTCTCATGATCCTCTTCATTCGCGGCCATCTGAAACCGGAATCCGCCAATCCCGTTTCGCGCTTCACGCAATGGCTCTACCTGCCGGTATTGCGCTTCTGCTTGCGCCATCGCCTCGCTACCCTGCTCGCTGGCCTTGCCTTCCTCGCCGCGACGATACCGCTGGCCGCGCGCATCGGGAGCCAGTTCATGCCGCCGTTTTACGAAGGCTCGGCCCTCTACATGCCAACCTCCTATCCCGGGATCTCGATCACTCAGGCTTCCGATTTGATGCAGGAGCAGGACCGCATCATCCGCTCCTTCCCCGAAGTCAAAAGCGTCTTCGGCACCGTGGGCCGGTCGGACTCCGCCACCGATAACGCGGACCTCTCGATGTTCGATACTGCCGTCGTGCTAAAGCCACGCGAGCAATGGCCCAGGGGAATGACTTACGACAAACTGATCCACGCGATGAATGCGAAACTGCAATTTCCAGGCATCACCAATGACTGGACCGCGCCGATCCAGAGCCGGTTGGACATGGAACTGACCGGGATCAAGACGCCGGTCGGCATGAAAATCCAGGCGCCCAACCTTGCCGACATCCAACAAGTCGGCGCTCAGGTGCAGCACCTTCTTTCGGGGCTGCCCGGCGTGCGCTCGGTTTTCGCGGAGCGTGTCTTGCAGGGCTTTTACGTGAACGTTGCAGTCAATCGGGCAGTGGCCGCGCGCTACGGGCTCACCGTTGCCGACGTGCAGCGCGCGGTAACCTCGGGCATTGGCGGCGAGGACGTCGCCACCAATATCGAGGGTCGCGAGCGCTACCCGATCAACGTGCGCTACAGCCGCGATTTTCGCGACAATATCCCGGCGCTCGAGCGCGTCTTGATCCCCACGCCCAGCGGCGCGCAAATCCCCGTCTCTGAAGTCGCCAGCATCACCTTCTCTCGCGGCCCCGCTTTGATCCGGGACGAGGACGCCCAACTCACCGGCTACGTCTATTTCGATCTAAGCACTAGCGATTACGGCGGTTTTGTCCAAAAAGCCACGAACCTGCTTCGCCAGAAACTGCAACTACCGCCCGGTGCCTCCTACCACTGGTCCGGTGAATATGAATTCGAGGTGCGGGCGCAAAAGCGGCTGGAACTGATTATGCCGATCGTTTTCTTCGTCATCTTCGTCCTGCTCTACATGACCTTCAATTCCGCCACCGAGGCTGCCATCCTGATCCTACCGACCGCCTTCGCCCTTACAGGCGGGCTGCTCTTGCAATGGCTGCTCGGCTACAACTTCAGCGTGGCTGTTTGGGTGGGTTACATCGCTCTGTTCGGCATCGCCGTCGAAACCGGAGTGGTCATGGTCGTGTACCTGCACGAGGCGCTCGACCGGCGCCTCGCCAGTGACGTCCCGGTCCAGCACGAGGAGATCGAAGCGGCCACGATCGAAGGAGCCGTCCAGCGTCTCCGGCCGAAGTTGATGACCGTTTTCGCCGTTTTGTTCAGCCTCGGGCCCATCCTCTGGGAAACCGGTGTCGGCTCGGATGTCATGAAACCGATCGCCACACCGATGGTCGGCGGCATGGTGACTTCAACGATCGGAGTCCTGCTACTGGTGCCGGTGCTCTTCTCGATGCTGAAGGAACGTCAGCTACGGCGCGGAACGCTCGTGCAGTCGGGCGCGAAGGCAGACGTGGATTAAGCCTCGCTATGCGCTTGTCCGGACCCCATGAACGGCCTGGTCGGTACAAGAAGGCAAAATGACACTCGAACGAGAGTCGAAGCGAAACATCCGAGGAGAACACGGAGATGAAAAAGCTGGCCAAAGCAGAGAATAAGAGAAGGCGCGGCCGGCGAAGGATTGCCTATTTCTGGCTCGCTGCTGCCGGTGTCCTGGTCATTATGACCGTCTGGGCCGTTTCCCGTCCGTCCTCGCAACTGAAGACCACTGAACGCGTGCCGCCCTACTTTCCCTCGTTGGAGGCAGCGCGACCTTTCCCAGCCCTGCTGCCCGCTGCCGATTTCAGCGGCAATCCTGCAGCGCAGCGCGGTTACGCCGTCGCGGCGAGGATTCCAGGTGTGCTTGCACAGCAGCCTTGCTACTGCCATTGCGACCGCATGGGCCATCGGAGCCTGCTCGACTGCTATGCCTCCGAACACGCTGCTTATTGTGACATCTGCCTGATGGAAGCTATGTTTACGCGGCAAATGACAAGCAAGGGACAAGACCCCGCAACGATTCGCGAGGAAATCATCGCCGGCGCGTGGCGGAGTGTTCATCTGAACGGGCCGCTGCCCTAACACAACCGGAAGGGAAGCAGACGGAAGCAGGAATGGGTATCATGTTCAATCGGCACCCACCGTATTTACCGGTCATAATGTTGTCAGCAACTTAACGGTCACACTTGCGGACGGAACCTTGGACGACTATGGACCAGGAATTATCTGGCAGTTTCGTTCCCTCCCGGGCAAACTGACAGGGTATGCCGCTGGCGGATTTGGTTGCGCCCAATTCAATCCCTCGGCTTTGCTCTGCTTCGGCAATCACTGTTCAGAAAATTGTGGATGAGGCGCGAAGTACTTCCTCACGCATCACTTTGGCCTGCCTCTGGATGCTCGGTCGTCTCCCGCCCAGACACCAACAGGCGCGGAGCTTGTCTGCGGGGCGGCACAACTTCCCCTGCTTCCAAAATACAGGGGCACAGGCCGCGCAACAACGGCAAGTGCCATTGGCAAGTGAACGTCGGATTCATCTTCGGACTCAAGTAAAGGGTCCGTCACCATAATTATTTGTATGCTCCGGCGCCTGACATCCGGGACGGCAGGTTGATTTCTCGCACCGGACGGTCAATTTGGCCGGCCGGGGTGGGTGCTCCGAGCCCGTCGATCAGCAGAAAGGATTTCAAGGCAATGGCGCTGGTGCCGAGTCTTTCGAGTGCCGCGACGTAGGCGTCCTCGAGTTGGAAAAGAGTGCGCTGCGCGATGAGGACCTGGGGATAGGCCGCGGCCATTTGTTGATAGCTTTTCAGGTAGAGGTCGTAGGCCTCCTGCGCTCGCGGGAGCATCTGCGTCTTGTAACGCTGGACGGCGTCGCGGGCGGTTTCGTAATTCTGAAACACCGGCGCGGCGCGTTCTTGCAGAACGAGCCGCACCCGCTCCACCTCGCGGCGTGCTCGATCGAGTTGCGCCCGCGCCGCCTCGACGTTCCCCTGATTCCTGTCAAAAAGTGGGATTTGGACACCGACTGTGGCGAACCCCTGAAGGCCGATGGGCTGGCCGGAGAATTCCGAAAGTTCGCGGTTCTGCTCGATTCCCGCGCGGAGTTGCAGATCGGGGATTGGCTGGCGTCGCGCACGGGCCAGCACGGCTTCGGCTTTGTTCACGCCGAGTTCGGCGATCTTCACGGCCGGAGCCTCTTGCAGCATTCTGGCGAGCCACGTGGACTGATCGAGAGATCCGAAGGTTTCGAGATTGCCCGCAAGAGGCGTCATGGACAGGTTGGGCACGCCGACGGTGGCGGCGAGACCTTGCCAAACACTCTGTTGGTTCTGTTCTGCAGCGGTAAGGGCGAGCTGGGCTTGCTGTGCTTCCACCTCCGCTTCGAGCACGCCGGGACGGTCCGCCTCGCCCACATTGTAGAGTTGGTGAGAAGTCGTGACGGCTTCCTCGGCGAGTTCAACCAGATGCCGCCGCACAGCCACGGTCTCTTGGGCCGCGAGCGCGCGTATGAAATAAAGCTGGACGGCGGTGGTGACGCGAAGTTTCTGCTCGGCGGACTCGGCAAGAGCCTGCTGGCGCTCCTGTTCGTAGATTTTGCGGTTCAGGCCCAGCTTGCCGCCCAACACGATTTTCTGCTGAACAAAAAAGCCCTGCTCGCCGCCGCGCTGCGCACCACCGCGAATCTGCTCGCCGATATAGCCGACGGTCGGATTCGGGTAGAGCCCCGATTGCAGCTTGTGTCCCTGAACCGACTGGATTTCCGCCTGCGCTTGGCCGATGGTGGGATTATGGGCAAGCGCTATCTTCTCAAGATCGTCCAAAGTGAGCCGGTTGACGGCATCGTGGCCAGACGTTTCTTGTTGACTTGATGACTGCGCCACGCCGAGTCGCTGCGACCAAGCGCTCCGAGCAGCCAACAGTAGGAGGCAAACTGCGAAGCCAAACGCCAGCATCCGTGACCGCACGTCTTTCATGGAACTTTTCTCCTTCAATTGAAGTGTGATCATTTCGCCTCTTTCCCCTCTCTCTTGGCGCTTATTCCTTCGTGCCATGCCGCATCGCCATGTAGTACTTCGCCGGTCGCCGAGAATCGGCCTCGCGTTTCAATTCCATGATTTTCTCGTATAGGGCGGGCTCGAGAACGCGCACGAGCGTCGACATCCCCTGAACGCCGCCGCTCCAGGTGGGCCGCAGGCCGTAAGTTTCCGGTTTCGCCACGGCCGCGTCGTTGGGCATAAACATGTCCTGTGGGAATCCGGGAACGGACTGGGATCTGGACGGCATCTGCATACCTGGCATTTGCATACTCGGCATCTGCTGCGGTTTCTTTTCCTGTCCGCTGTCACCAGCTCCCGTCATCCCGTGCATTTCAGAGAGTGGCATGTTGGTGGTAGGGGTTTCGTAGTCGGAGCCGATGCCCATTGAGCGGCCCAGACTCGGGCCGTTCTCCTTGCTCATCGCGCCGCCCTGCTGCAGCATGCCCATTCCGGACTTCATGCCCATCCCGGCAGGCATTCCTTGCTCGGATTCAAAGACGGGGCCGACCATCGAGGCCATGTGATTCATCATGTGGTGCGGCAGATGACAGTGGAGCATCCAGTCGCCCGGATAGATGGCGTCGAATTCGATGTCGCGTGCCTGGGCCACGGCAACCAGCACCGTGTTCTCCGGCCGCCACGTGGACACGGGCGCGCGGCCGGCTTCGGTGCCGGTGACGTAGAACGTGTTGCCGTGCAGATGCATGGGGTGGTGGTCCATGCCCATGTTCACGAAACGAATGCGGACGCGCTCGCCGAGCTTCACCAGCAGGGGCGTCGTCGCCGGGCCGGAGCGGCCATTCAGCGTCAGCCAGTTGAATTCCATAGACATAGTGTTGGGGATGGGATTGTTCGGAAGGATGGCGAATTCCTGGAGGATCAGGCCGAAGTCCTTGTCCACCTTCGGCGAGTAGGGAACTTTGGGATGCATGATAAACATGCCGATCATTCCCATCATTTCTTGCATCGCCATGTGCGAGTGGTAAAAGAACGTTCCCTCCTGGTGCAGGGTGAATTCATAGACGTAGCGTCCACCCGGAGGGATCGGGTCCTGACAGACTCCGGGAACCCCGTCCATGTCGATAGGGACCTCGAAGCCGTGCCAGTGCATCGAGGTCGCCTCGGGCAGATGGTTTTCAACGATGAGGCGAACGCGGTCGCCTTGATTGACTTCGATCGTCGGGCCTGGCGCAGTCCCGTTGTAGCCCCAGAGGTCGAAGGTGTAGCCGGGGATAAACGTGCGCTTGACCGGTTCGGCGACGAGGTGAAAGACTTTCACGCCGTTGTCCATCTTGAACGGCAAGTACGGCAAATCCGGCGTAATGATGGAAAGAGAACCTGTTTCCTCCACGGACGTCCGATGCGTTGGTTCGTTCATTTGCATCTTGCCGTGTTCCATTTTCATGCCCGGCGGCATTTGCAATTTCCCTTGTCCCGATTGCGCCTGGGATTCCGCCCTCCCGCGCGTGGCAATAGCGCCTGCGCCCAGCAGCGCCGCGCCCCGCAAAAAATTCCGACGTGTGCGATCCATGACCCCTCCTGAAATTGTTTCCGCTTTTTCTCTTTTCATCTGACCGTCGCTCGTCTCGTTCCGCGATGGTGTCGAAAAAAACCCGACAGCACTGATGCTCACATCTTCATCTTCATGGTCTTCGCAGCTGCCACGGCAGGCGAGGTGCCCGTCACGCCGAAGACCGCTTTGGCGGCTGGCGGAAGGTTATTCATGTGCGAGAGAAACGATACGACCTGCCAGACTTGCTGGTCCTGCAGCACGTTTTTCCAGCCCGGCATGCCCGTCCAGCGCACACCGTGCAGAATGATGTAGTAGTTCTCGTTTTCCGCCATGTCCGCGGGATCCGTGACGAATTGTGGGGGCGGCGGATTCAGCGTGTTGGCAAGCGGAGATTTTGGCTGGCCAGGATCACCATGGCACAGAGCGCAATGCTGACGATAAATTGACGCGCCGGCCACGATGTTCTGGTCCGTCGGTTGCACTGGATTCGCCATTTTCGGCGCATTCCGCTCGACATTGGCATCCATCACCCGCATCGCAAGATTCCTTTCGAGGGAACTGGGCAGAATGTCCGCGCGCATGCTGATGCGCCCCGTCAGCCCTACGACAAGCGCCACGAGCAACACGGAAACGATGGTGGCAATAACGCCCCAAATGAATCCTTTCATTGTCTTCTCCTGTTTGAAATCGCCGGGTCTTCGCTTCCTTCAACGCAGAAGCTTGCCCCGCGCGTGCATGTTTTGCCTGATGCTTCTCGATGCTTTCGGACCGTGCACCCCGATTGCTTATCGAAGTTGCGATTGTCAGGAAAAGCTCACGCAATTCGCATGGGAATGCGCGGCTGGCAAGTGCAGCAGGATGGGCCTAGATGCGAAGGAGGGTCAGTTTTTGGCAGATGGAACGGCCCGACGTGAAACCGGGCGGAGAATGAGTGCCAGAACTCGCGCTGGGTCCAGGAACCAGCGCTACGTGTGTGATCGTGGCGACCAGCACTCGTGCGTATGAAACTTCCGGGCGGAGTTGGAGTTGCGAAGAACCCGCGACGCATTTTCCCGACTGCAGGCTTCCGGGGCATTGCGAATCCGGATTTGGCTCGTTTGCTACTCGACGATAGGCCGGGATTGGCCGCGCGCTCTGTCCGAGCGAAACCTGCGCATTTTGCTGGGGGAAATCATCCTGAGCGCAAAGCGCTCGGCAAACCGTGGCGTAGACCCCAGCCGTGTTCCACAGCAGGATTAGCACAACAACCGTCGTTCGGCGCAGGAAGTGATTCATGTTCCTCAAACTTCCGCCAATCTACTCCCAGCCTGACCTAGCGTCAAGCGCGTCTCGCGCCGCCATGAGAGGGTAGCGGCCTCGTGGGGGAATTCTCCGGGCAGAAAGGCGAGCAGATCGTGCTCGTCGGCCGCGACTGCCCGCAGAGCCTGGCCTGTGCCCGTCGCCTTCGCCGGTGCTACCCATCGAGGCGCACTGGCGTTGATGGGGGACGATTCCCCGGGCGGAGGCGCCGGGGGCAGCCGCAGAGTCCTAATGCACAGTTTGGAGCGGACGGCAGCCCGGGCACTGCGTGGGGGAATTCACTCCCGTCGCAGTGAGCCACGGCCTGATACCCGGCGCAGCCGACAAAACCTCGCGCCGCTTGCCGGTCACGGGATCCACCGTGAGGTCCACGCCACGCAGAGCGCGGTCGAAGCTCTCCGCCTGGCTTTGGGACTGGGCGGACTGCCTCTCGGAATGCGCTTGCTCTTGCGCCATGTTCCGTTTGAATTGCGCGTAGGCCATGTTCCCGGCCTGTCCGTTGAGGCGAAGCTGCATAGCGTACCACTAGTCACTGATCGTAAATGTGCTCAACGCGTGAAGAAGAACCTTCATCGCCTCGCCGACCTGTCCTTTTCACGCTGCCAAACTCCATGGCTTTTGAAGGCCTGCTCACTACCACGAACGGCCAAGATATAAACTGAAGGTTCGTAGCACTCCATTCAAGCTCGGATTGAGGTAATCCCGATAGCTTCCGTAGTAGAAGAGGAAGCCCCCCTCGATCTTGTAAGGAAACACATAGTAGGCTTTCGATTGCCCAATCCACTGCGGAACGATTACTTGCGAAATCTCTGTCGAGGCGAATTGCACATTGGCGAGAGCTGCCGCAAAGCCAACGGGGTCGAAGGCGCCTTGAGAAATTAAAGCCGCATTGCCAAAAAGTGCGGCGTCGGCTGGATTCAGGTCCGGCCGGAACCCGCTGCGTGACGAGTTGTATGTGAGACGGAAATCGAGCCCAAAATGTCCGTCGAGCATGTAGTTCGACCCGGCCCAATACGCTTGCGTTATCTGTTTGTATGGGACGAGCGGCTCGTCCAGAACGTAGCCGACACTGGCATCATTCTGGAAGGCCATGTAGGTCGTCAAGTTATTCTGCTGGTAGGAATATCCGAGGCTGGCATTCCAGTTCGCCTGAAGTGGCAGAGTGAAGCTCGCCGTCTCGTAATAGAATCGGTCGCGCCGCTGGAAATTCGTAGGTAAACCGGAAATGTCCGTACCGAACCCCGGCGTTTCGCCAAGGGTGTTGGGCAGACCGGGGGCAGGGAACGCGTTCTGGAGGATCACGCTAGCGTCGTTATCGAAGGTAAGCCAGCGGACGGGAGTGACGGTAACTTCAGCGAACACTCGGTTATTACTTTGCGGCACCAGCAGATAGCCCGGGTCGTGCGTGCCTGTCCATTCGTAGCCAGCTCGGGCGCTCCAGAAACGAAGATCGTGATAACGGAGCGCCAGGCCGGTGGTATTGCTGAAGGAAGATGGCACGACGTAGGACAGGTCCGTATTGTCGAAGGAATACGCCTGGGGCCAGAGGAAGGCGTTGGAGCGGGTAATACCGCTGCGGCGGTAATAGGTTTCCACGTCGAAGCCTTTGGGCAGTCGGTAGTCCAGGCGCACGCCCTCCCAGTGGTTGTGATAAGAGACGTTGCCAAAGAGGCTGTAATAAGGCGTGAAATCGTTGATCTGGTTTTGCTGGTGATAATCGACTGTCACGAGCAGTCGCTTGACCGCATCCCAGTTGATCGTCTCGTCGGTATCGAAGATGTTCTGCGGGTAGCGCGTGAGCAGGTCGCGCAGGCGCATGTAGCTGATATCGCCATTGAAGTTGAACTTGGCGGACGGAACCCAATTCACGGTGACCTCGTCGGTGGAAGCCTGGCTGGGCGAGGGGATGTCGATGGCGTATTGGCAGCCGGGTGAAGCGGCGGTTCCGCAAGGGATGTACCCGGGCGCGGGACCGGAAGGCGGTGGCAGGACGCTGGAGAAACCTCCCAAGTCTTGCGACGGATCGAATGGACCGCTGAAGCTACCCTCAGGGTAGCCCAGACGATCGTTGAAGCTGCTGAAAGCGTGCTCGACAGCGATGTCGACGCTGTGCCAGTTGAATTCCGCGCCGCCAGCGACATCGCGCGTCGTGTAGTTCACCGGCTGGAATTGGGAGCTGTGGTGACACTCGTTCCCGCAGCCGAGGAAATTATCGTTTTCGTCGAGATAAGAGAGTTGCGTTGTGCCCACGCGCGCATTCCAGTCGCCCTTCACGAACAGGTGGATGGGCAACGAAGGCAGCTTGAACCGGGCGTTTGCATTGCCCATCCTTCTCACGACGCCGAAAAGAGCCCCGCCCGCTTGGGTGACAGGCGCGATCGAATCGCTGGAGGTATCGGCAGGCTGTGTGGTGCCGGGCGGAATGTCCAGGACGGGGAAAGCGTAGAAGGGATAGTGGTCCTGTTCCTGCACGAAGCTGCGCTCGGAAAACTGCGCCTGGAGCCACTCTCCCAGGGTGAGCTGCGAGGCCATGGCGTAATCGGCGCTGCTCAAGACGTTGGCACGGGAGACAACGGTGAGATGGTTGCGCGTGGACACGTAGGCCTCGGAGAGGTTGGCTCCTGCTGATTGCGCCAAGCTGTCGTATTCGCCAACGCGGCCTTCAAAGCCGGTGGCATCGATGAACCGATAGGCGCCCGGGGTGAACGAGAACGCGGCAAAAGTCGATGCTCCCGGGGCGGCGGCCGTGGAACCGCCCATTCCCATTTCCATGGTCCCGCCCGAGAGCGGCGCCGCGGCCCCGGTGGACATGAAGGCCAGCAAACCGCTCGCAGCGTTGATGGCGGCTGCCGCCGGTGCTAAAGAGGCACCGACCCGCGACATGGAAGAAGAAGTGACGCTGCCCGAACGCGCAGCGATGCCGGCGTAGCTGCCCGCTGGGGTGGCCACACCATGAACCAGTTGCGCTTCGTTGTAGCCCTTATCGATGAAACGCGAGCCGCCGCTGGGCGTGGGAACGTCGGTCCCATGGATCGACGAGTGGCAGTCGGTGCAGCGATCGGTGAGGGGCAAGCCAGCGCCATTGTGGTGGCCGGCATGGCACTGCAAACACAAAGCAGGCATGCTGACTTTCAAGATATTTGTGTTCGGAGAGCCATGAGGCGTGTGGCAGATCAGGCAGTTCTCCGATACGGGCGGATGCTGGTAGGCGAATGGCCCGCGATACTGCGCATGGCACTTGAGGCAGAGCTGGTTCACACTAGCGGTTTTCAGGTTGTTTCCCGCCGGGCCGCCGTGCGGGTCATGGCAATCGACACAACTCATGTCCGCTTCGCGCAGCGGGTGGTGGTAAGGCATGCTGAGCTGCGCACGCACATCCTGGTGACACCGGAGACAGTTGGCGTTTGTCTCCGCCATCGGCTCGATGATCGCATTCGTTTCGGGCGAAACCTGCGCGGCAGTGAGCGCTCCGTGCGTCTCCGTATCGAATGCGAATCGGCCTCGCATGGCTGTGGCCAAGGGGCTGGTGTGTATTTGGTGGCAATCGGTGCAGCGGACTCCATTCCCTGCGTGCGGGCCGGCCATCCAGTTCCGCACCGACTGGTCCTGGATGTGGCAGCTCAAGCAAACGGCATTCGCCTGGCGGCCGGTCCGCCGAGGAAAGCTGATGATTTTGGAAACGTCACCGCCGCCTTGCACGTGAAGACTGCCTGCGCCGTGGCAATCCTCGCACCGGACTCCCTGCTGAGCGTGGAAGGCGTGCTGGAAATCGCGGGCCTCTTGTGCGTGGCAGGTGGCGCAAACCTGCGACCCGACGCGCTTCGCGCCTGGAATGGCGGTTGCAGAGGCGAAGCGCTCAGTCCACGCATGCCCCTTCGTTTGCCCGAGTGCTGACGGTACTGAGAAAAGAGAGCAGAAGAAGAGGAAAGTCAAAAGGGCAGGAACAACCACAGCAGCACGACGGCGCAAACCCCACCTCCGGGAACCGGCGAGTTCGCGTCCGCCTTACCACGCATGTTGTTACACGAATTCGGCGGTGCTGTCAATTCAACAATGTGAAGAGTTCTTCGAAATCATACGGAATTTCCTCAGCAGCTTACGGGCGGAGCGGCTTCCATTTCTAATGTTCCTGCTGTTGCCGGGTGGTGGGGTCTGCCGATGTGGAATCTGCTTCTAGATCGCGTTCCTGAGCGGATAGCCGTCGTTGTCGCATTTCTCGACGCGAACTGCGCGAACCGGCCTTCTGGTACTTGCAATCCGAGTGGGGGATTCACTTCTCTGTGGCGCAGCATGGCTCAGCCATCTGCCCGTTTCACGTGATTGAGGGCGGAATGCCTGGCTGCCTCAGCTACCTCATAGGAATCGTGAATCTCTTGCCCTTTTCTCCGATCTGAAAGTTCAGCAACTTTGCAGGCTGCGTTTTGCTGACGTTACGCAGCATGCGATGACCGAGTCGGGCTTCGTATAATCGAGCAGAACATCCGTCGGCTCTTTAAGCTCCTCGTCGAGTGTCGGTGCGACGAGAGTACCAACGGGACTGCCGCCGAGACGTGGCCGATATCCTCGTCAGTCGGCGGGGGCGCCAGTGCACCCCTCAAAGCGAATCCGCCCAAGCCGGGGTGTTCCTCACCAACACACTGCCAACCTTGCCGGTCGCGCCGACCACACATAGGCGAATCTTCGTGGCGCTCATTGTACCGCGATAGAGTGACAGCGAACCGCGCGGGTCGTGGGCAAAACGGAATTTGCTCCGAGCAAAGGGTTCCTGAAAGCGCCTTCCAGTAGCAACTACTTGGAAACATTGCCTCAGGCGCGTTCGCGCCCGTGCCCGCTACGCACACCAAACACCTCATGGCCACCGGTAGAACCTTTGGTTCGCGAAGGACAACGAAGGATTCGCGCAGAAATTGGCCCGACAATGGGCACAGTTCAGGCACAGCCGCACCTTCCTGGACATCGGGGAAGAGGGGTAGCTCATGAAAGCCCGGGCTCTGCTATTCTAACGGCCCGTTGTTCTGAACCGTATCACGGCCTTCCTGCCCTTTCGCAGCAGACAGGCACAATCCGGGCACAAAAAGGGCGGCTGGAGTCCAGCGGGCCATTGAACCAATTGGGGATGCGGCGATTATGACTGAGCCGCAGTGTGGACTTTCAGTCCCCTCTTCATCGGGGAGTTCTCTTCAACAAACAATTAAACTTTGCATAGACGCATGGTTACACCTTTCAGTCCCCTCTTCATCGGGGAGTTCTCTTCAACTGCTCATTTTGTGCTCTGTTTTCAACGAAATACGCGGCGTAGCAGCCAGAATTCCTCGAAAACCCCTCATTTGCTGAGAAATGGGGGAGTTTTGCGAGAATCCGGGTCTCAACTCCCATCCCCATATCCGCGCGACGGCTTTCCACCACTGTAATGCCCCCCTTTTCAGAAGATATCGCCACAATAGTTTCTAAACTCGCATTCTTCGCACCGGGCACGCACCGGTGTGGGTTCCGGCAGCATTGCCTCTTGGATCAGCTGCCGGATACTGGCGAGTTGTTCATGGATGAGCGCCTTCAGCCGATCAGTGACGTTGATTCGGATCAGCTGGTCGCTGGGCGTCAGATAAACGAACGCCAACGGTGCCGGCATCTTCATCGCATCTTCGACCAGCACAGCGTAGGCCGCAAGCTGCATAACGTGATTCCGCCTGGGCCGTCCACGCGTGTATTTGAAATCGACAGGATAGCACGCTTCGGGCGTGACGATCAGCAGATCAAGTTTACCGCTCAGCGCGAGAAAAGGTGAGTTGAGCCAGACATGAAAGCGGCGCTCACCTTCGCTCAATCGGTATCGGCGTAGCGTGCGCCGCGCTTCCAGGGCATCAAGCTTGACTTCGACCTCCTTGCCCCGATCCATCTTGACCGTGCTCTTCCGAGCCACCGGCATGACCGTGTTGTAAAACACAATCCGCGGGCAATATTCGAACTGCTTGAGATCATTCACACGGAGTGGGATCAGCTCAGAAGGCGGATCTCCAGTGGCCGTTGAAAGTGCGGCGCCGCTTATCGCGCTCGGCTCCATCGTCAGCCTCGGGCAACCCTCATTCTCATCTCGAAATCAAAGCCCGTCTAAACAAAACTGGCAACAAAACAGTATTATTCAGCGTGACCGGAGTTTTCTTTGCGCTCCCGCGCCAGATCCTTCGGGACATCCGCAAAGAGATAGGCATAAAGGGCCGCTTTCACGTCTTTCTCACACAGCGGCTGGATCATGATTTTGAACGCTGGTTGCCAGCGGCCATTGGCCTCGTCTTCGGGAGGGACTGGCATGTCCATAGGCTTGGTCTGGACCTCTGGGAAGTCTCGATGCCAGCGAGCCTGCCAATCCCGTTGAATCTGGCGCAGGCGCTCATGGAGTTCCTCGCGCTTGTTTTGCGACAGCGTTCCTCGGAAACAGCTAAACTGCAAGCGCTCCAGACCGAAATCCTTGCAGGCGTCCGCCACGCGCGTCCTCGCTCGATCGTCTTCGATATCGTAGATGACCAGGGTGCTCAGTTCCATAAAAGCAGCCTACGCTTGGCGTTCCCTTCGCGAGCCGGTGACATTTGAGTGCAAAGACTTGGCTCAGCAGGCCGTCACCTACCACCGAAACGAGAATGGCTTGTACTTGGCCTTCCCGCGCAGGAAGCTGACGAGCGCCCGCGCCTGCATCTGGATAATCGACCGAATCTGGAACTGCTGTCCGCGAAATGGTTCCGGGCTCGCGAGCCGTTCGAGCACTTTCTCAGCGATTGCTTTCCGCGTATCTGCGTCGAGCAAACCCTCCTTCATTTCCGCTTTCTGGCCCAAGTTGATGAACGCGATCACGGTCCGGTCCACAACAGGCTGGCGGAACTCCTCCACCAGATCGAGCACCAAGGAAGGCTTGCCTGGCCGGTCGACATGTAAGAATCCTGCGAACGGTTCAAGGCCGGCGTTCGCGACGGCACCCCAAACATGGCCATAGAGAATCCCATAGCCGTAATTGAGCAGAGCGTTCAGGGGATCATCGGCGCCCCGGTGGACGCGACCCATAAACTCCGCTTTGTCCTCGACGATCACCTTAAATCCCTGCCAATAGAGCCGTCCCGCCACGCCTTCCAGGCCCAGCAGTTCCTGGCGCTTTTCGGCGACCGTTGAGCCAGCAATTTTTCGTGCTTGAAGTTCGAGCTGACGTAGCTGCTTCGCAAGCCCGACGACAACGTCGTAGCGTTCGGGATTCGACTGCTTTAGATATTTGCCGCAGTACAGGAGGAGATGCCGCTGATTACGAATCTTACCCCGGACGACGGCCCGCGCGAATTCTAGCCCGCGGGCGTCGTCAAAAGCCTTCAATTGTTCGCGGCGCGATTCCACCGTCGCCGTGAGCGTTGGTGAGGTGAGCATGGCGTAAGGCCGGCCTGCGTAGTCCAGGAAACTCAGTCGGATCCCGCGCTCGCAGAATTCCTCGAGAAGGTCCGAGGAGAAGGAAACGCCCCGTGACGCGATTACGACCTCGCTCAACCGGAACATGGGGAATTCGTAGGTCGAGCCGTTTCCGTCCTTCGCCAGCTTCCCAGCCACTTTGATTTGGAGCCGCTCGCTCTTCTTGCCGAGATAAATGCCGTAGCCTGAAAGAATTACCTGAGCCAAGTCCTCTGTCTTGGCTACCCGGGGCTTGTCAGGAACGAATGGCTTGCGGCCGAAAACCAAGGGTTGAATTTGTGCCCCGTTCCCGGCACCGCCCCGCTCTGATCCGATAACGGGAAAACTGAGCGTGATCCCTTCTTCCACGACGATTTCCTTGCCGGCCCTGTTTTCTGGCAAAACCATGCCCCATTCGGGATCGAACAGCCAGCCTGATTCGGGTGCCTCTCCATCCTGGGCCCGTATTGGCTCCAATTCACCCGTGAACAGATTCCACTGACCGCCAGCTTCTTCAGTCTGAAGGGTCGGTTGGCCATTGAGAGAGGAAGCGCTCATGTTTGTAGCTCGTGCCGCTGCAGGCTCGCGGCAGGGAATCACGCAATTTTCGCGCACCTGATGAGGAATCGCCGGGAAAACGCGCGAACCGTTTCCAAAGTATGCAACTCCCGGTCGGACGCGTTTGCCCTGCGGTTCGTGAATCTAGGCAGCGAAGTCCGCAGCAGATCGCCGCTCTCTGACGGCACCCGACCCTGCACAGTTGGCGACCGGCCCCCTAACGCATTCGAGCCCCCTTTGGCGAGGGAGGGCGGGCCGCTCGTCTGGGGTGCTCTTGGGAACTCCTGTGTTGGCACTCCGGAGGGCAGTTTGCATTCGGATTGGATATCGCAATCTTATGCTTTTCCCGCTGAAATCCGATCCCACAATTGGTGGGATACGCCAACGGACCGACCACCTGTGAACCCCGAAAAGATTGAAACACCACGCCTGAACTTCAAGCCCTCATCCCAAACAGAAGGCATGATGTCCCATTCTATTTGTTTATTGCTCAGCATGCGAGAGCGAACCGGCACGTAGTGGACAAGTGCTTGTCCTGGCAGAAATGTTCGCTGGGGCAGGCTTCCAATTTCCGTCGCCAACATCAGGGCAAGCGTTTCCTCACGGCCAGTGGCGCTATCAGACTTTAGTTCCAGGATCTCCGGATCAGGAGCATACTCTAGTTGGATGCTACCCTTTTTGGCGAGAGGCCCTAGCCGTCCGCGGACGGCGCCGTGCAGCGCAAGCAGTTTGGACCGCTCCCTTGAAGCAATTACCAATACAAGCACGTCTGTCAGTACCTCCTCAACGACGGCCAATTTCTTACCTTCGTTTCGTCCCGCAGACCAGACTGTAGCCTCGTAGTTGAAGATTGAACCAAGATGACCGCGGAAGTGGCGCCGGGAGATTTGCCACTGAACAGGGTATGCTCCCAGCGCGAAGGTCCCGTGGTAATCCGGCAGGTCCTCAAGTCGCCGGGCATCCAAGCCAAGGGAATTGCTTTCATACCAACGCGTTTTTCCGAGAAGCCCCGCTAGGCAGCCCGATGCCCCCGTTGGCGGCAAGAACGGATAGCTGGACCACGTGACGTTAGACTTCAATGCGTTTCGCGCCATCAGCGGCGTGAGAGCGGTTCCTCGAAGCAGGAGGACGAACAGCTTGTCGCTATTCACTTCTGCCAGCCGCGTCATCTGGGGCGCCTTCCTCCGGATTTGTGCCCGGATCTGGCGGGGTAGCGCCGGTCGACTCCTTACTCGGTTCCTTCTTCTGAATCGCGGCCACATATGCGCTGAGCTCTTCGCTCAGCTGACCCCTCCACTCGGGGTCCGCAAGCGTCTTTTGGAACTCGATCTGCCTTTGCCGAAGGTAGCCCAAGGCTTGGTTGCCGTAATAACGCTTCATCAGCTCATCAGAGCCTTGCCGCACGATTAGGAAATTCTCGGCAGCCTCAACAATCAGCTCGGTGCTTCCAGCCCTCGCGGTGAGTGTCTTTGTGTTGCCTTCTACCGCAAAGCCCTGAGCCTGCAAGGTGGACTGAACACCCACGAGCGACGGCGAACTGGAGTGGTGCGAAGCGAACAGGGCCGCCACTTTGGCGTAGTCTGTTTCCCATGCAGGCACCTTTGGTACCGACAGGGGGAACACGCCGGTGGGTGACTCGTCAACGATCAGTACCGGGTCTCCATCGTTCTCCGCGAACCGGATGCCCCCTTGGCCACGGGACGCTGCTGTGTAACGATTCTGGTTTATACCTTCCAAAAGCGCGTGGGCGAAGGCACCGATTTCCCAGTCAAGAACGTGTAGGAGCGAAGTATATATGGGAAAGTGCGTCCCCGCGACAATCACCTCTTCCTCATGGATGCCGGCAGCTCCAGCAGTTGTTTGTGATTTTTCGTCGACTTGGTTGCGCGAGTGCCGACTGACACAACGGGCGACTCCCTCAAGGGAAACCGATGTACTGTAGAGCACCCGCGACTTGGCATTGATCCTCTTCACAAGGCTTTCTCGCTCTTGCGTCGTGCCCGTGAAGCCGTACAGCCAACAAATTGGACACATTCCGCATAGCTCCGGAATATAGCACTTCTCATTCCAACCCGATCGATCGCGTAATTCATGTATTGTTCGCCGGTCGACACCACGCCGCTTGGTTCCTGCCCATATCGCCTTCTCTACGCTCTTTCCGTCGGGTGCCAGAACGGCGTCCTTTTCGGTTATGGTCGTGGCGATATCCGTGCCGTCGCCAAATCGCACATGGCCTGTGACCTCTAGCAAAGCACTTACAACGACGGTCTTGGAAATGGGTGCGTTGACGCCCGTGTACTGCGTTGTGCGCAGACTGTCACCAGTCTTCGTGACCCGCGGTGTTGCGGAGTTATCCTTTTTCTGTTTCGACGGCATTTTTCCTGACCTCCCGTTATGAACGCGCCCTGCGAGTATTGATCAGAAGAAGCGCAAGGGTTCTGGCTTGGACCTCATCGAGAAACTTACCCCAAGGCCCCGTGTCCTTGCCGTGTGTCTGATGCAAGGAGGCTAGACGAGACTCTAGCTCGGTCTTTGGATTGCTCTTGCGAAAAGTTTCCCAGGCATCTCGTATCGCGGAGATGGCCTCATTCCGTTTCAGCTCGGCTTCCTTCAAAACTTGCTGTGCGGAGGCTCGATCTGAATCCGTCGCATCCTTTAGCTGCTTTTCAGCCGCGTCGTAAGCATTGTCACACCGTTTCAGCTCATCCTGCGCATTCGCAATTGCCGTGTCGTCTTTTGCGCCTGGATTGAGGACATCAAAGACCTGCCGTTTGCACCACCGGTCGTCCTGGCTCTCCGCCTGGTCAGCCTCTTGGCACACGACATAAAGAAACTTCGCTGCCCGGCAGTCCACGAAATCGCGGGCAATGACGTCGGTATACTTTCGGGCGATGCCAGAGACAGCAGACCCACTCTTGCGGACCTCCCTTTCAACCAGTGGCCGCACAAGATCGAGCAGATAATTAGAAAAGCTGATCACATCATCATAGACGTTGCAATCCATTCTCGGGCCTCCTAACGCGTAAGCCATTTTGGCCGCGTACGCGGTGTTTCCGATGAACTCGCGCTCAAAATTCCGAACGCCCCGCGGTAGAATGTCGCGTTCGAAACCGAACCCCTTTTCAGGTTGCCGAGCTTGGGTGGCGAGGTATAAGGCGGCAAAGGGGCGTCCCTCCACGATGGTGCGGGTCATGCCTTGAGCGGTGATCTTCCGGTCTCCCGTTTCGTAGTATGCCGGCAAGTGAGCGAAATAAGAGAGCCCAACGGCAACGTGAGGGTGGATCTCTGACCAGAAATTCGGCTGGCTCCCTTCCACTTGGACCCGCATCGGACGGTCAAGGCGCCTGAGCAGCGGCTCATGGTTCCGCAGTTGCATGTACACTTGAGTCTTGGAATCCATCTGCCCGTGTTTCGCGGACTTTGACAGGAGCAGATACCGACTGGGCACAACCGAGAGCGAAGCCGTTCGGTTGATGAGCTTGAGGGCCACCAGCCCCGAAACACCCTGGAGGTGTTCATGAAGAGCAAATACTTCTAGAAAGTTATCTGCGGGCAGCTCCAAAACGCTCATTTCGTTGGAGGGAACTATGCCCGACAGCAATCCAATGTAAGCACAATTCGCGCAGAGGCTTGGGAACTTGTCTCTGGGCCCAGGTTGCTCGTACCATTGCTTCTTATTCTCCGGGAGAAAGAACTTTCCACCTTGGATTAACTCACCGTGCTGGCCGCAGATTAGGCACGAGGCGCCGGTCTTGATGTTACCCGCAGCACCGCCCTGCTTTGCAGGGCCGTCGAGGCGGACGAAGCTCAAGGGCGCAGGCGAAGACGTGGATATGTCGTGTGTAGTCGTGAATTGCAGTTTCTCTGCCTTGGATTGAGCCTGGAAAAGTTTCGGGTGCGCTGCGACGGAGATCCGGAGCGCAGCCTCTATTTCCGTGCCTTTCCATGCCGCCGGGAGTTCAATGGCACCTATCGCTCTTCCGCGCCGCAACGCCGAGAACGTTGCCTTGATTCCATCCTCAATCGCAGTTCGCGCAAGATCGGAGGCTTGGAAGCTTTGCCATATCTCCTGCGCGTCAGTGGAAACTGCATCTGATGGAGTTCTTATTGCTGACAGCATCGCCATCCCCTCAACTACCTGAAGTGGGATAACGGCGTGACGTTTATATAGATATTTGAGAAGAAGGCCGGTAAACACACCGTAGGCGATGCGCATTCGAGGCTCGACTGGCACCGGAACAGATAGCAGGTGCGTCGCAGGTGGAAAGTCAAGAAGCCGCTCGAAGCGGGTCGTCGGCGTCGACTCTGACGCGTAGCGGACATAAAATCCATCGTCGTCGCAAGCAAACAGCCCCGCAGCCCGAAGCAGGTTCCTGAAGTCCTGTTCGGCGTGTTGGCCGAGGTGGGGCTTCAAAGTGCCCGCGGCGCGGACCGCCTCTTGAGGCGTTTCCGTGTTAGCTAGCAAAGCCCAAATAATCTTCTGAATGCTCTCCTGCGGTGTCATCGCCTTGTGCGCCTCCGAGACCCCTCCCTGCCGACAGAGCTTTTCCCGGTCTGCTGACGGACTTCCTCAGCCAAACGCTTCAGGTCCCAATCCACTCTCACAGGATGGTATCGAACCACCAGCTCCTTGACGAGGGGTCCGGATTGTTCGGCAGGGAGCCGATCCCGCTCCAGCCGGACCGTGCCCACTCTAAGGCCGTTCCACTCTTCTTCTGGCTTCGGTTCGGCGGATGCACTCACGCTCACGTCGCCAAAGAAATCCTCGCGATCGGGCTGCTCAGATCCTTCTTCCAGATACTGCACCACATACTCGGCCCACCGAGAACCTGCGTGATCGGCTACGATTAGCCGGTACAAGTCTCTGACCAGTTCATCTCCGTATTGTGCGCAAGCGCTAATGACACGATCTGGTTGGAAGGAATGGTGCAAACGGATGAGGTTGAGAATGTATTCTCGGCTCTGCGGGTCCTCTTGCAAATCGACGGCGCCATCCCGGTACGGAAGCAGGTCATCCTCGTTAACCTCGGCGGCGTGATTGCCGAAGGGCGCATCAAGGTCCACCCGGAAATCCTGCGCGTCCACGGTGGGCCAGAGACGACGATGAGACCCTGACTGAACGAAGGCCAAGTAGCGTTCTGCGGCGCCGGCCGGGGAGAGCCCTGTCCCGGAGTCACTTGGGGCATAAAAATCTCTACGCAGCTTGTCGGGACCGATCTTGAGCCCCTTAATGAACTCCGACCGCGCTCCGACCTTTTTTCCTATGTCATGGAGTCTGGCAGCGGCTCGCTGTCTGCCGCCAACACCTGGCCAGAGCCATTCCAGCATTGCGACGACATGGCCGATGTGCTCCTCAACCGATATGAGGACCAACTGGCTCACAACTCCCGGGTCTTCTTGGCTCCTAACCTGAATGATCTTGCCAGGTACAAACAGCGCCGGATTGGCGTTAGGTATCACCTTTGGTTCTCCTCGGCGGGCTCAAACCAGTAGACGGGAAGCTCAGTCTCGGCCGAATCCTTGTACAGAATCGTCCCGAAGGTGCGAAGAACGGATTCGTTTGGAGAACGGGTGTAGCCTGGCCACCTCGCTCTTTCAGCCTGCGTCTTGGCCCATTCATTCCTCGCCCGCTTGTGGTAAACAAGGCCCACGTCCTCGCTGGGGAGTATTCTCTGGCGGATCCCGGCCACATCTGGCACGACCAAAATGAGGGGAAGGTCAAGCCCGTAGACAGCCTGAACCTTGTTATCCTGATTCTGTGTTTGAGCGCGTGGCCTGAGTCCTGCGAACCGTAATGCCTCAATCAGTGTTCGCTCTCTTGAGCCTCCAACCGCAATGCGCTGTGTATATTGATTGCCTTCGTTATACCCTTCGAAGACCCATGCGCAGGAGGGAGCTATGTGCGCCGCGCCGGAGATTGGCACGAGGAGTTTTTCCTTGATCTCCTTTCCTCGCCAAAAGTCACGCGCCGGAATCCCGCCTATGTGGTCCCCTCCCCGACCCTTCTCCCAGCGCACCAATGGAATCGACGGTTCCCAGTCACGGGTGATCACAACCCCTTTCTCCCACAGTTCCCAATTCTCTTGTACAAAGTCGTAGACATATCGGTACAAGCTTACGTCTTGGAGGTACTCCAGTCGCAGGGGGACATCTTTCAGATCGGGGACGCGATTCAGCTCGTTCAAGTCCTCCTTCACTTGAGCGTCCAGTGGACCTCCCGGTTGTCGTTGCTGCATGAGCTGCCAAAGCGGCTTGGTAGCCTCGGAAATTCTGTCTCCGTTGGGATTTATCAGGTATATTTCACCGGTTTCTCCCATACGTCTAGCACAGCGGCCCACCCGTTGGATGAAGCTATCCGGCTCGCAAAGATCGGTGATCATCACGTCGCACGAGATATCTACGCCGACCTCCATCGCAGACGTTGTCAGAAGCACAAACGGCTGCCGGTGCTCCGGCTGGCCATCAGGCTTCCATGGATTATCAAGTGCTTTAAGCCGTCCAAGAACGCGCAACCGATATGTTGGCATTTGGTGGCCGTGGTATGTGAGGACATTCCCGGTAACGGCGTCGCCATTCAATGAAGCGGTAGTCGTCAGCGAAGCTCTCTCGGGGTCACGGGCACGGGCCCCGTCACTAAACTGTTTCCATAGCCCGTGAAGCGAAATGTCATCCAGAGAGTGGGCCAAACCCGAAGGTACTACTCTTCTTGTCACCACAATGACGCGTTTACCCTGGTCAAAGAAATCGAAAGACCTGTTGACGACATCCGAAGCCGCGACTAGACCTCCGTAAACGAGAGCCCCGCTCTTGTTCTCATGATCCTCAACTTTGTCGAAAAACTTGCCTTCATCCTTGCCTCGTGGAAAGTGTTCGTGGCTCGGGTCCTCCAACGCCTCTTTGAGCGAAGGAGGTAGCGTTGCGGAAAGAAGGACGGTCTGGACGCGACGTTCATATGTGAGCTTTTTCAGCAGAAACCAGAGATGCGAAAACGCCACCTCTTCATAAGCGTGGGCTTCATCGAGAATCAGAATCGCCTTCCGGTCGTGGGCGAACCCAATCCGGTAAGGGTAAAGATAACTCCATCGCTTCTTTCCATAGCCAAAAAGCCGATACAGGAATTTATCTAAATTGGTCAAAATCACATCACTGTGATAAAAACGTTGGTCGTCCGCGTCGCCAGTGTCAATAGCTATGGTCCTTCCGACGGCAAGACCCTTCACGCGTTCGTGCTGGTCTTGAAGAAGGGCTTTGGTCGGATACAAGACCAAGATTCGTTTGCCGGTTTCCAGGGCAGGTAGCAGCGCAGCCTCAGTCTTGCCGCTGCCCGTACCGGCGAAAATAAGAGTATTCTTACCGGCCAAAATGCTTGCCCACGCGCTTTCCTGGAATGCGCGCGGTGTATTAATACCCGCGCGTAAGTAAGCTTCATGGATGTCAATCATCGGTTGCTCTTAGTTGCTTCCTGTTCTCACGTTTATCCGTGCACTTGGTAGTGCCCGTTGCCCCAGGCAGTGTGTTTGCCAACATGGACGAATTCACCCACAGTGAGCCACGGCAAAAATTCGCTCACTTCGCCCCCGTAGGTAGCCTCGCCCACGAAGCCGGAAAGCTCGTGGCGCTGGCGGGTCTTGGAGGACGTGCGAAAGCGTTCGACCCAGTCGGTCTGAGCGGAGACGGTTCGAACTCTCTCGGCACGTTCCCCGAGCCCACGAAAATCCTCCTCCATTGGGCCCTCGCCAAAGAACGTGCTGAGTGCATTTATGCGGTCGCGCAGGCGCTTGAAGACATGGTGGAATTCCGGGCGGCGTATTACTTCGCCATCGGCACGGAGAAACGTCGGTGTCAGAAATCGGATCGTAATTCGTTGTGTTGGCCCGCGGCCGTTTGAGTCGCGAAGCTCTTGCAGGCGGGCACTGATCCATCCTTGAGATCCGACGCTGGCGGGCGCGCGAAACAACTTATCGGCCGACGTGTATACGACGTGCGGGGACCCTGCCGCCGTGAAAGGCTGCGCTATTCCCTTAGGGCGCGGGGACCGCGCTCCTACGAACGGGTGCGGCGTTGCTTCGGCTGCTGATGCCGGCTGGGAAGCCGGCGGTAGGACTGCCAGTGCCGACGTGAGGGGCGGCGCTACATCCGGCGCCGGGTGGCTCGCGTCGTTTGAGGAGACACCGGTCTGCTGGACTTGTTCCAGCGTGCATCTGGCGCGATTCAGCCCCAGCCCCTCGCTTGCAAGCTCCCGAAACGACAGAACGAAGTAAGGCAGAAAATCGAGGGCCCGGCCAATGAGGACTAGGCCGAACTCGAACCGCTGGCCCCTCTCGAACCGTGTCTGCTGCGTGAGCGGCGCTCGAAAGACAAATGGGCGCGGGATGTCCTGATTCTTCGAAAGCCGCTCTGAGCCGGGCGGCGGTGAGGGTTCAAAAACCGCCTTGTATGGGCAGGAAGCGGCCAGCGGGCAGGATTTCGTGTCCCTACATTGCGGGATACAGCAGAGCCGCCGGAAGGCATGGCCGAAGCCGCCGCGAAGCATATTGCCCTTGTTTACGGCGGGCACTTGCAGCGCTTCCTGGGGCTCGATTGTGAAACGAAAAAGGCCAATCGGAAGGTTAAGTGCAATCAGATCGTCGGCCATGGCCAGACCGTAAAAACGGTTTCCCATTCTACTGAATCGTCGCCGGTTTGTCCGTCATTTCGTATCAGTCTGCCTGCCTGAAGCGCAACACCAAACATTGCCAAAAGAATTAATCCGCGAACGCGAACGCTGTTTGCAAGCTCCCGCAAGGCGTGTAGCGGTCCTCCCCTCACGGACGGTGAACTATGGGAACGATATACCGAAGAGGCCGAATCTGGTGGATCAAATACTACCGGAACGGCAAGCCGTTCCGCGAGACCAGCAGGTCCAAAAAGGCTTCGGATGCCAAGCGGTTGCTCCGGAGGCGCGAGGGAGAAATTGGGGCGGGTTCGTTCGTTGGTCCATGCGCTGAGCGGGTGCGATTCGAAGAATTGGCCGAGGGTTTTCTGAACGATTACCAAGCCAATGGCCGGAAATCCTTGGTGTGGGCCAGACGACGAATTGAGAACCACTTGATGCCATTTTTCGAAGGTCTGCGGGTGGTGGAAATCACAAGCGAGCGTGTCCGCGCCTATACGATCAAACGGCAGCAGGAAGGGGCGAGCAACGGGAGCATCAACCGGGAACTGGCAGCGCTCAAGCGCATGTTCAATCTGGCGGCCGAGATGACGCCGCCAAAAGTCGCTCGCGCACCATATATTCCGATGCTCAAGGAGAGCAATGTCCGCAAGGGCTTTTTCGAACATGGCGACTATTTGGCGCTTCGGCGCGAATTGCCCTCGTACTTGAAGCCGGCGCTCACGTTTGGATACTACACCGGGGCACGCGAAGGGGAAGTGCTGAACCTGAAATGGCATCAAGTCGATCTGGAAGCTCGCACGGTGCATCTCGATCCCGGAACGACGAAAAACGATCAACCTCGGACGATCCCCCTGATTGGAGAGCTGCTCGAAACCCTGCGGGCGCAAAAGGCCTTTTGCGAGTCGAGTTTCCCAGGGTGCACGTATGTGTTTTTCAGGAAAGGCAACCGAATCGGCAATTTCCAAAGAGCGTGGAAGTCGGCCTGTACCCGTGCCGGCATATCGGGAAAGCTGTTCCACGATCTCCGGCGCAGTGCTGTGCGAAACATGGTACGGGCGGGCGTTCCGGAACGTGTGGCCATGGCAATTACCGGTCACAAGACCCGCTCGGTGTTCGACCGGTACAACATTGTGGCGGAGCGCGATTTGCACGAGGCGGCTCGTCGGCTGGACGCGCACCTCAGTGCTTCGGCTGAGCACAGCAGGAGCGAGCCTTCTGAAACCGTTTCCAGCCCTTCAAGAAAATCTAAGTAAAGAGAGCCCGCATGAACGAATGTCAAAACCATTTGGCCACCGGGCTGAACCGTGATTCATTATCTCATGAGGCGGGCGGCTGACTCTGGATCTCGAGGTAGCGGATCAGGCAGAAATAGGCGGCTGTGACTCCTGCCGAGGCTCTATGGCAATCTCGTGCACATCGCCAGTCGTCATGTAAACAATGGCGCCGCGCGGGCAGTGAGCCATATCGAGATACGTCCTTAGCTGCGCGAGATGTTTCTTGTGGACGGCAGGCTCCGGCACCACGTCGCTCTTCCAGTCGAAAATAATCTCCGGAACACCTACATCGTCGTAGGCAATCGCGTCCGCGATGCCGTAAGCGGCCTCCCAATTCGATTCGTCCTTGTGCACGGACGAAAAGAGGTTCCATTCGGGAACGAGCTTCCCACGAAATTGTTGCACCAGCGGAAGCGAAAGGGTCCGAAGGATGGTCTCACAGACTTCTCCTGAGCTAACTCCTGACTGGGCGTTTTGCAAATCGTGAAGGCCGAGTTGGGCCAGCAATTCGTGCGCTCTCGAAGTCAAAGCCTCAAGGCTTCCGTCTATGGAGCCAAGAAGCACTTCTTCCATCAACTTGTGGAGAATTTGCCCACGCAGGGCACTGCCGACCACATTGCTCTCTTCCGGCCCGGGCACGATCAGCGGCTCCGTCAGACCGCCCATCGGTGCGCCGCTCGACTTATCGGCATCGGCCGCGCTGGGGGAAGTCCAGTGGATCTGGGGAGTGCTCTTTGCAAGTGTGTCAGCTTCGTGCTCAAAAACCTCCAGAGTCTGGCGGTTTTGCCCTTCTGTTGGCGGGCGAGCGTAAGGTCCTCGCGCCTGCGACTCGGCCGACGGGAGCTCCTCGACGCGGAGGTCCATCTCTCCAAACCAGGTGCCGCCGGGATTCCCATTCACGTGGTGCGGGATCGCCAGCATATCGCGAGCACGCGTGCAGCAGACATACCACATCCGCAAACGTTCCCGGCGGAGTTGTTCGTCCTCTTCGGCCTGGAATGCGTCATAGGCTGGCGTCCGGATCGGATCGTACTTGCAGAGCAAGACTTGGTTCCTGCCGTCGAAAAGGACTCCCGAGGCCCCGCGAGGCCGCGTGATCATATTGATTGGGATGACTACCGGCCATTCGAGTCCCTTGGCCGCATGCAATGTAACTATTTGGACTGCGTCTGCCCCCGCGTCCGCCCGTCCTTCAATCTGCCGCTCAGCGTCTTTCCAGCGACGCATCATGTCCCGAGCGAATTCGCGGAGCCCGCGTACGCTGTACTGCCGCGAGAGTTCGAGCAACAGATCCACGTTCGCAAGTGCCCGTTCTGGATGGTGCGAATATCGCAACTTGAGCATCGGGCGGACATTCAACCGTTCGATAGCCGCGCTTAGGATATCGAACGGAGTTGTGTTGTAGGCGCTGCGGAACAAGTCGCGCAAATTTGTAAGCGTGTCATGCGCTACTCGGTGGGTTATCAGTGTGGGATCGGTATCAATCGTAAGAAACGCAAACTCTTGGGTTTCAGGATCGCGAGGGAGTTCGGCCACGATGTCGAGCAACTCCTCTTCGGTCAACCCAACCAGGGGTCCTCGCAGCAAAGCTCCAAGCGCAAGAGAATCCCGCCGATTCGACAGAACCCGCGTGACCGCAATCAGGTCCTGGATTTCCTGTCTCCAAAAGAGGCCCTTTCCTGCTTGTGTCGAAAGCGGAATGCCGAGGTCCTCAAGGGCTTGCTCGTAAGTCCATAACTCCGTCCCGCTTGGCGCGAGCAATGCGATGTGCTTGGGGCTGCACGGTTCAAGAGTTGTACCGTTCCGGACTGGAAACTCTCCAAGCAAGCTCCGGCAAAAATTAGCGACCTGGACCGCCTCTGCGCGTCGCCGGTCGTCCGTTCCCGCCTCGTGTGAGCATTCAACATGGATTCTGGAGACAAGTGGGGCTGTTCCTGGCGGGTCAACAACAGTGCAATAGAGCGGAGCGAAACCTATGTCGGCAAAAGGTTCTGCGAATCGCGTATTCACGAAGTCGAGGATGGGCCGCTGGGATCGGAAATTCGCCGTGATTTCCACTTTGCCGTTGGGGAACTGGGTCAAAAAGGCATTCTTGACTTGTTGATAGATGGCGATGTCCGCCCGGCGAAAGCGGTAGATGGATTGCTTGGGGTCGCCGACCAGGAACAACTGTCCGGGGTGCAGCCTCAACTCCCACCAGGGCCCTTCCGCTGGCCCTTCGCCAGATAGAAGGAAAAGAACTTCTGCCTGGATAGGATCCGTGTCCTGAAATTCGTCGACCAAGATGTGCTGATAGCGCTTCGACAGTGTCTCACGCACTTCGGGAGATTTGCGCAGCAAGTTCCGAGCGTTGATGAGCAGGTCGTCGAAATCCAGGACCGCACTGCCACGCTTTTGCTCCTGATAGAACTCGCGGAAGTGCTCGACAGCCGCTACGACCCGCGATAAAGCTATTTCCCCCAGGGCGCTCAGAAGAGCATTGAGGGTTTCCTCCACGTGGCTATAGACGGCTGAGGCCTCTTCATTGAACCTGTCGCCGAGGCCTTTGGGTTTTCCCGCTGCTTTGGCCGCGGATTGCCACGCTCCCTTCACGCGGTATTTCCGCAGGCTGCCGGTTTTGGTAAACAGACCGTCTGGAGACCGCACGAGGAGCTGTGGTTGGCACAGCCGCCACAACTCGGGAAAGGGAATTGACTTCTCGGGGTTGAGGTTATAGGCAGCGGCCAATTGCCCAAGTTCGTCTGCATACCGTGAACTCGTCTGCTCGGTGAGGCCGTCTTGCGCAGCGCGGCGGACCACCCCTTGGAATCCATCGACCGCCGCCCTGAAACCCGTCAAGAGATCGGCATTCACGTCCCGCTGCATGCCTCCTGCGCTACGGCGTTCCTGCAGCGCCGTTGCTATTTGTTCAATCAACCTTCGGCCGGCCTCGCCCTCCTCAATAAGTAGCCAAGCAACAGGGTCCTCCACAGGGCCATCGTGAAGCTTCTGACGCAACCACTGTTCAAAGAGCCGCTCCCAAGAGACCGTAGCCTGGGTCGGGTCCATGACGACAGCGCCGGGATCGAGCAATGCCTCAACGGGATAGGGCCGCGTGACTTGCTGACAGAAGCTGTGAATGGTTGAACAGGTGAGTTCGTCGAATGACTCAGCTCCGCGCTTCAGACATTCAATTTGGCTTGTCGTCAAGCCGTTTTCAAATGCAATTTTCAACTCCTCGGGGATTTTGCCAGCAAGGAGCCTCTCCACGTATTCAGTGATGCGGACAAGAAGCTCGCTTGCTGCGGCTTCCGTGAATGTGATGGCGACAATTTCAGGCGGTGGTATCCCTGCGGCAAGGAGCATCGCCACCCGTCCCGCCATCAGGGCAGTTTTCCCAGTCCCCGCGCCTGCCTCAACCAGGAGCGTCGAGTCTAGGTCCGTGAGAACGCGTAGGCGCGCTGGTCGGTCCGGGATGTAGGTAGTCAGTCGTTCCATAGGGAAAGAAGCTTTTTCAGGTACTCGTTGCGGGCCTTAAGCTTTCGCGGGAGATAAAACGCATCGCAATTGGCGGGCAAAGCGAAACGCATTCCTTCGTATCCGTCTTCCATGCCAACGCCCGGGAGGGCGTAACCCTGCTTCAAGAATTCAGTGGCAAAAGTGAGATAGCGAATCATGGTGTCCATTACCTCCGGCAAATTCTGGAGTACGAAACGTGTGCCGTCCCGAGGGTAAAGAAGAGCGGCCTCCACGTTCTTGACTTCAGGCAACAGAGCCTTGACCACGAGGCCGTATACCGCTCGTTGGAGTTCCTTGCCTTGGTTCAAAACCGGGTCAGATGCAGGCGTCTCACTGGTCACCTTGTAATCCGTCACGCGTGCCAGGCTGCAATCACCGCTCAAATCTAGCCGATCGATCCTCCCCAGAATTCTCAATTCCATGCCTGGGATCCCAACCGGCTTTGTGACGTCCCAGGGATATCCCGTCCCTTCGCCTGCCCACGGATCTCCAAAGGGAACCTCCACAAACGACAGCATCCCCACTTCTTGCAAGCGATCTTGCGTCAGAGCGCGCAAGGCGAGGCCGCGAGCTTCGTCTCTTATGGCTGCCCAGATCAGAGTGGGCGGTACCGGCTGTTCAGATTCCCATTGGCGGACCGTCATCTCGCAAACAGTCCCAATGACTTCCTCGATTCTTTGCCCCGAAGCCTGAAACAGGCCGCTATCGCTTTCCAGTTGGCGAACTGCTCGTTCCAAAATTTCATGTACGAACTTGCCGAGATCGAGCAGATCAAAGAAAAGCGGTTCCTCTCCCTCCAGATCTTCTGGCTCTTGCCAATGAAGCCCATACTTCCACACGAATCCGAGCGGATTTCTTAGGAGAAGCTTTAGAGAGGTCGCTGACTGGATTTGGCCGATCGCCGCCAAGATCACCGGGTGTTGGGCCCGCACGAGACCGTCGTGAGCGGTGATCTCGGAGCGCTGATGATCTTGAATACACAAGACGGCCGATCGTGCAACTTCTGATTGGGCGAACTCGTCCTCCCGGGCGAGCAAACGGTCGCTCCGACTGAACGCATGTGTTGGAGTGCGCGATTGGCTGAGATGCTCAACCGGTATATCGTCAGGAAACAGCGGGCTGGCGCCCAGGAGGCGACCTTCTTTGTCTCGGCGACTGCGACTGAAGACCACTTCATCCGCCTGAGCGTTGAGAATCTCGAAGTGCAAACGATCCAGTTGTGAAACCGTGTATTCGGCGAGACGATGTCCCAAAATGTGTTCAGGAAGCAGGGGGTCATCCTGAATGGTCCGTGGCCACCCACGGCTACTCAAACCAACGAAGCGAACGAATCGTCTGGGAACCGTGCAAGCGACTGCGGCCGGGCCCCATAGTGCTGAGGCGGCTAGTTCGGCCTCGTCAGTGACACGAACGCGTTCCAGCGTTGTCGCCAGCGCCGATGGCGGTCCCTCGGCCAATGCCCGTCTCCAGATTTGCCTTGCGATTCCCCGGAGCCAGCGCTCTCCAACCTCCTCGGCTTGTGGCAGTCCGCGGTCAACGTCCCTCACAAAGGCCATCAACGAGGAACGCAAGTCCAGGTCTTCTTCTTTTCTGATCCTCTCCACTTCGTATTCCCAATGCTCAACACGCAGCAGAGGCGCCGACGAAGTGAGCATCCGATCCCAACCTTGCGGCAACCCTTTGAGTTCGGTGCTTTCATGACGAAGGAAGCGAACCGCTCGAAGGACCCGGTCCTGGCTAATCCCACAGAGAAGCAGTTCGGAAAGCGCGGCAGCTTGCTGCCCTGCATAGCTGCTTAGGGCCATATTCCCTTCAGCGAAAAACAAAGGGAGGTCGCATCCTGCGCGGAGAGTTCGCAGGTAATCATCGAATGCGTCTACGGAAGCAGATGTGATGGTGATCTCTTGGGGCTTGGCGCGTCCACTCACGATCAGTTGCCGCGCCCACCGTAGCGCCTCGGTCATTTCATGAGCCGGAGTAGCACAAGTGACGGCGCTTGGAACTGGCGCTCTGGTGGCGACTGGGGTCGCGTTGATCCGTGTGTCCCTGAGCCAATTGTCCAAATCGCTGAATGCCTCCCACGTAACGGGTACGCGCTCTGCTAGAGCGGCGAACAACGGACGCCAGCTACGCCCCAGCGCATAAAGGCCCTTGACAAGAACGGGGCCGACAAGGGGAAATGCGCGATCAAGACGTGCAATCGCCTGAGCGACAAGTTTCGGTGGAGGCAGGGCATTCGGGGGCAGAGATGAAATGACCGCCCTCTCCAACCGGTGAAGATCAGCGCACCGCTGATCGTTCGAGTGGTGGGACAAATCAAGCCCAGAATCCCAGACCAAACTCAGTGTTCCGCATAGCGCTCTGCCCATGCCGGGCAAATCAGCCAGTGCCTGCAGGGGTCCAAGATTTTGTCTCTCGGATTGGAGAGCTTTGGTTGCGGCGTTCAGGAATTCGTTGCGGTCGATGCCACGCCAGAAACCGCCCGCTAGCCTCTCCGCCAGTCCTTCGACCGTGACAATCTGAGCGCCAGCGATACCACTCTGGGCACGCTCAAACTGGTAGTGGTGCCACGCCGCGT
>JAKAWN010000320.1 GCA_021827245.1 Acidobacteriota bacterium
CGCACAGAATGAGCAAGTCAAAATCCCTATGGGCAAGTTCAGATGTCGCTCGCGCCACCTCGTTTCCATGGGGATCGTCACAGACCGGGGCGGTTACAAATAGCTCCAGGCCTTTTTCCTCGAGCATTCTCGCCGCCGCAGCGCAGCGGTTGACGATGAGTTCTGTGGGAGTGTTAACTTCTCCGAAGCCGACAAATCCAGCTTTGGCTTTTCTCTCTGCTGTCATGGAGCATTCCTCGATGAGAATCCGATATGCGAGTTATTCATACGGAGAAGGCCCGCTGATTCAAGGCTCGATAGGTCTTAAATCCAGCCTCATAGATTTCCTTGTTGCGAATATTCGGGTGGAACGTTGCCGAGGGATGAACCATGGCGTTTACCGCTGCCCGGATATTTGGGAAAAGCCCCCTTCCCGTCGCGGCGAGCACAGCCGCACCCAGGCAGGTCGCTTCTTCACAGTGTATCGTTCTTATTTCGCGCTGCAGCACGTCGGCTTTGATCTGCAGCCAAAGCTTGCTGCGAGCACCTCCGCCGAGAGAAGTCATCTCTTGGCAAGCGACGCCAGATCGCAGCAATAGTTCGATATTATCGCGAAGCGCGAAGGAGACACCCTCAAGAATGGCTCTGATAAAATGCGCTTTTCGGTGTGCCGTCGAGATTCCCCAAAACACGCACTGTGCTCTAGGATTGACTTCGGGTGAATTCATCCCGCTGAAATGGGGCAACATAATAAGCCCGTCGCAGCCCGGAGAGACTGTCGCTGCCCGAGCATCTAATGCAGAGTAGTCTATCCCCTCACCAAATTCGTCTCGGAACCAGCGCAAGATCATTCCTGCCGTCGGAATCCATGGCATCAGAAGGAACAGACCGGGCACTCCATGTCGGTAGATCGGAATACGCATCTCGGGGTCATAGACAGGACGCGCGACCGTCGCGCAGACTGCAAGCGCGCCACCGGTTGTCTCTGTTACCAGCCCCGGTGCAATATTCCCGGCGCCAACCGCGGCGGCCACCTGGTCGATGGGGGCAACCGTGACTGCAGTCTCATGGCTCAGGCCGGTCTCTGCGACAACGCTTCCTGCAGACGCTCCAGAATTCAGCAGTATCGGGAGCTGGCAAGGGGAAACACGGAGGAAGTCGAGCATTCTTTCCCACCAGCATCCGTTACGCAAATCATAATAAAGTGTCGATGGGTTCAAAGCGTGATCGGTGGCGAAGGTCCCGCTCAGGCGGTAGATCAGGTAGTCTTCCAGCATGAGAAACTTGCCGGTAGACCTGAATACTTCTGGCTCGTGCTCCCGCAGCCAAACCATTTTGGCTGCAGGCCAAGCCGGAACGATCTCTTGCTGTCCGGTCATCCGATATACTAGGTCGCGCCCGAACTCCTTTCTGATTGCTTCAGCCTCAGCTTTGGCCCGGTTGTCCAGCCACACGATTGCCTTGCGAAGCGGTCTACCTTGCTTGTCCAGAACGATCAGGGTCTCTCCCTGGCCGGTTACACCCAGGGCGATAATAGCCGCCGGATCTACGGCTGTTTTCTGTAGAATATTTGCGATTACAGTCTTCGCAGCAGACCAGTAAACCTCTGGATCAAGCTCAACGATGTCCGGCTCCGGGTTCTCCAACTGATACTCATGAGCGCAAACGCCCAACACCCTTCCGGAGAGTTCGAACAGCGCCCCTTTCAACGAAGTGGTGCCCGCATCCAATGCCAGAATCAAGCTCATCTCGCAATTAATTCCAGAGTTCCTTGATCGCTTTCACTCTTGTGCCGACCAGCCCTTTGCTGCCGTCGGATCCGACATGGCCGTTGATGATCAAGGCCTCGTAGCCGCCAAACAGCTCGGCCCGGGCTGTTCGCGTGTACCCAACATAACCGAAGAGAAGTTGGACGAGGAAGATTTGTTCTGCAATACTCCTGCCTTTAACCTGGAGCCCGAACGCCTGAACGATATTAGAAGGATAACTCCGTGCTGTCCCATGATACGTCGAACAGATCCAATTTGATGCATGGATTGGGTTCGGGAATTCATTCGTGGTGCTGCGAAAAAGCCAGTAAAATCGGGGTTTTTTCGCAAATCGTGACGCTCAGGATTTGCGGGAATTTGTACAAGCTCAGGTCCCACTGCAGTTGCTTTTTGAGGATGGCGACCAGAACATAGACGCTGACGGCCACCCAGACTTGGGTCTTCACGGCGTTCTCCGAAGTGCCGTAGCTTCTCCCGAAACGAGAAGTGGAATCCAACGAATTCTAACGTGACGACAACGGCCCGTTGATCGTGCGTCGTTTCGAGCGCCAGGGCTGCTGCCGCAAGCCATGAGTGAACGCCATTGGGGACGTGCCGACAATACTGCCCGGTAAAATTCATCCTTATTGTCAAGGGTAGTATCGATCCAAGTTTATCCAATCAAGAATCGCCCCATTTGCTGCTCCTCTCGACTTCGCAAAGGTGCACCTATTGCCATCCTCCGCAATGTGGAGGCTATTGGTCTCGAATCTAGTATCCATATTCTTTTTCTACTTCGGCGATAGATTCCTCGATGATATCCATCCCTTTCGCGGCAACATCAACCTCCATGACAATGGGCGGGGACATTCTCAAGATGTGCCCGGCGGGGACCCACGCTAAGCCCTTTTGGAATGCGCGTTGATAAACTCGCTGTCCCGCCTCGATGAAAGGTTCCTTCGTAACACGATCTTTCACCAGTTCAATCCCAAGAAGGCAGCCCATGCCGCGGACATCACCAATGATCGGATGAGCTGACTTCATGGCAGCCATGCGCGTGTTGAAATATTCACCGAGAACCAGCGCATGTTCCAAAAGACCTTCCTCCTCGATCGCTTCAATACTGGCCAGAGCTGCTGCGCATGCCATTGGATTTCCCCCGTAGCTAGTCGAGGCAGAAATCTTGCCGATGCTGTCTTTGTACTTTTCAGCGACAAGTACTGCCGTAACCGGAAAACCATTTCCCAAACCCTTGCCGAGCGTGGCAACGTCTGGACGGGTGTCCCAGTGTTCAAGACAAAAGTATTTGCCCGTGCGACCCATTCCAGTTAGAACTTCGTCGGCGACTAGTAGCACGCCTCGTTGATCGCACAAGTGACGCAGTTTTGGGAAGAAGTCACCGGGCGGCACGATGGAACCAGACCATCCCTGGATGGGTTCTAAGACAAAAGCGGCCACATTGCCTGTCGTTGCTTTGTTCATGAAATCGTCAAAAAATTGTATATACGCATCAGTATCAATGGATCCGCCATTTTTAGTGAAAAGAGGGCGGTAAGGGTCGGGCCGAGGAACCAAGTAAAATCCCTGACTGCGCCCCTCTCCATTGGTTCGGTTCATTTTCCCGCAGCTGACCGCATGCCCAGTTTTGCCGTGGAAATCCATATAACATGAGATGAATTCAGATTTGCCGGTAGCTGCGCGGCAAACTCGCAACGCCGCTTCGACGGCTGTCGCACCGCTGTCATAAAGCTGCATTCCCGTCAAGTCCCAAGGCTGAATCGCAGCAAGCTTTTCCAGCAGGGCCACCTTTATTGGCGTATTGAAGTCGTGGCAGTTCATTAGGTTTTTCGCGTGAAAGGCTATAGCTTCGCTAACCTTCGGGTGACAGTGTCCCAACGTGGTCACAAATATTCCACTTGAAAAATCAATGTAAGTATTTCCATCAACATCGGTTAGGGTAACGCCGCGACCCCTCTCAAAAGCAACCGGGCACAGCCTTACTTGACTTGAGTAGCCAACCATGTGGTGCATCCCGCGGCTGTTCAAAACCTCTGATCGCGGTCCAGGGATTTTGTCGGTGACGATTTTGGGGACGGTTGCGGAATCAACTGAAGCCGATCTTTGGTTTAGAGTCGACATAATGTAGGCGCTTAGCGCCGAACATGTAGAAAAAAATTGTCGATGTTCTCAGGCAGCGATTCTGAGTTCCATCAATAGGTCTCGCATATCGGTACGCAGAGTTTGGTAATGCCGGTCGAGCGTCGCGCAGCCCTTGGGTTTGGGCCCTCTTGGAAGTTGGCAGGCTGCGGCGAGGAGTGGTTTGATGACCTTGTCGCGCAGGACCACCAAAGCGCTCATGGCCCGCAGGCCCTGGGGCACCGCCTCGTAGCGGCGGGTGGATTCAATCTTGTGAACCAGGTGCTTGACGCGAAATTTCTTCAGGTCATAGGCGGCATGACGAGAGCTATATTCGTCCTCCGTTTGGCCACTCTGGGCGCGAACCTGGGAAGCCAAGTTCGAGGCGGTGAAGCCGCGCGGGGAACCGGACAGAGCCCGGAGCGCCTCCGTCACCCGGCGCCTGCGAAGCGGGTGGAAGTTGATTCCTCCCACCCGCGTTTCGCCCATCCGGGAGGGCAGGGGCAGTTGCTCCAGGGTGTCGTCGGCGATAAAACAGACATCCAGGCCCTGGCGAGCGTTGAGGAAGCGCTCCACCATGCCCCGCAGGAGAGCCACGAGGGTCGGGAAATGGGGCCGGGATCGGTTGCCGGGCAACGCCCGGGTGTTTTGCACGATGGCTTCGATGCGCAGGACCCGTTCGCCTTGGGTATAGATCTTCAAGGTGAGCTTGCTGAAATGGACTTTGAACACCGTGAGATCATACGTAGGTTTCTCGACCCGAACTCCCCAGCGCGTTGGTTGCTTCTTTCTTTTCCGGCAGCCGGGACGCTTCTTACCGCCCAACAAGGTCTTGACTTGATCCCGACCGAGGGCGCCTCGATGGCGGTCGATGAGAGCTTGAAACACCTGATCCATCTGCCCGCCCGCCTGAAACAGCAGGTTGCGACTGTACTCGGTCTGATAAACCGAATACTTATAACGAAAGTTTGTCTTCTCTTGCTCCTCCGAGTTGAGCACGAAACAGAGGCAGGAGGTGTAAATCCAACGCTCGCAGACTTGATTCAAGCGCCCTATAGTCCGGGCCTCGGACAAGGTCTCTGCGGCGCCGGCCAAGCCGGCGAGGTTGGAAGCTTGGGTGAAACAGTTATCTTCTTGGGTCAAGGCCATGGCTTTCTTTCTCGCCCGGCGCGCCACATATTCGTGGCCGTTGAGGAGAATCTGAGCGTTGAAGGGAGGATGGACACACATCTTGATGGTTACAGGCCCCCACTCCGGATCGAGAATATGGAAGTAAAGATGGTTGACATAAGGCAGAGACTTGGGGCGTGCGATGTCCTGGATCTTGCCGCCCGCGCTCCGCTCGACCTCCCAGACCGGTGCGGGGGCGCGCCCCATCAGAATCATGAAGACGCCTCGCGCCTTCGGAGGCTGGGTGAGATACTCCCGCGCCAGTTCGTGCTTCCGGGTTCCCGCCGCGCAGAAGACGACGGGAATGCCTCGGGCTTTGGCGAAAGCGCGAACCCGCCGGCTGAAACGGCCGGCCATGCGCATCAAGTGAGTGTCATCCAAGGTCCCGTCGCCGCCGTCCAACAACCGCCACCAAGTGCGAAACCCTCCCGCGTTTTGCCCCAGCGGGAAGTAAGCGTTGAGAACGATACGGTCCACACAGTCATATTGACCTTCAAGAAGATCGGCGTAATGGTCGCTGAATTGGTCTGCCATGGCTGCCGGATTATACGCCAGCATTCTGTGTTTCGGCTGCCCTGGCAGGGGCCACTTTTTCTGAGCGAAGTCTCAGAAAAAGCGTAGTACCTTTGAAATTGGATTCTGTTCTTTTGTGGCAGAATATTTTTGACCACTATGAGTTGGCCCTGTGTTGATGCACCTTTGAAGGCAATTTCAAATCGGTCCAACTTCCCTGTTTGGTTCCGGCTACGCCGGGTTAGGTTAAGCAGGTATGGTCGGTGCGAAGCGATGAGATGACCTCGCCGAGAATGGGCAGCGCCGTGTCATTTCTTCACGCCTGCTTGACTTGACGTAACTGCACTTGCTAGCGTCTGTCTTTTCGCCAGCGGGAGAGGAGAACTTTTTGTGTTGAGGCGGTGGCTCGATGATCATTTTAAGTTGGTGGGAACCTTCCTTTTAATTCTCGCTGTTTTGAACGGCTGGATTTCCTACACGATCTTTCCTGAGCATCCCATCATGGCTTTGGCAAATGGAGCGATGGCGGCAATGCTCGCCCTGGGAGTGATCCTTTCTTGGCGATCACAATGAACGGCACGACTGGCCTTCGCCCTAACGATGAAATCGAGTTGTGGAGAGCGCCTCGACAGACGGGCGACGACGGAAGGTCGTGGATTGCGTGAGTGAAGCGAAAGTCACCGTGGGCCGGACACCACAGGTCGCTGAGCCTGACGTGGCGGGAACAACAGGAAGTCCGTCGAAAGACCCCGTCCAGCACAAAGCAACGATGACCGGGGATGATTTAGCAACCGAGATGAGTAGTCTCCTACGCGGTGCGTTTGGTTTCTCCTCCTTCCGCCCGAACCAGGAGGCCGTCTGCCGTGCGGCCATCGAAGGCCGGGACGTGCTGCTCGTCATGCCAACCGGGTCCGGCAAGTCGCTGTGCTACCAATTGCCCGGCATCGCCCGGGGCGGGACCGCGCTGGTAATCAGCCCGCTGATTGCCCTGATGGAAGATCAGGTGGCGAAGCTCAAGGACCGCGGCTTCGCCGTCGAGCGCATCCATTCCGGCCGTCCGCGCGCCGACTCGCGCCAAGCCTGCCTTGATTATCTCAGCGGCAAGCTGCAGTTCCTATTTATCGCGCCGGAGCGGCTGCGCGTGCCGGGTTTCCCGGAGATGCTGGCCAAACGGCCACTCTCTCTCATTGCCATTGACGAGGCACATTGCATTTCGCAATGGGGGCACGATTTCCGGCCGGATTACCGCAGGCTGGGCCAGCACTTGCCTCGCTTGCGCCCGGCGCCCGTGGTCGCGCTGACCGCTACGGCGACGCCCGTCGTTCAGGATGACATCGCCGAGCAGTTGGGGCTGGTCAAGCCCGCGCGCTTCGTTCACGGCTTCCGGCGCGAAAACATTGCGGTTGAGGTTGTTGAGATTCCTCCGTCCCAGCGGGCTGAGCTCACAGGCAAACTATTGCAGGAGGCAGGACGCAGGCCGGCAATCGTCTATACGCCCACGCGCAAGCAGGCCCAAAGTCTGGCGGCCGAGCTCGCCGATTACTTTCCTGCTGCCGCCTACCACGCTGGGCTCGATGCCCCACTCCGCAAGCGAGTGCAAGAGGAATTCCAAAAAGGTCGGATCGAGGCCATCGTGGCGACCATTGCCTTTGGCATGGGAATCGACAAGGCTGACATCCGCACCGTGATCCACACCGCTCTGCCCGGCAGCCTGGAGGCGTACTACCAGGAAATCGGCCGCTCCGGGCGTGACGGGAGACCCAGCCGGGCGATCCTGATGCACTCTTACGCCGACCGTTTCACTCATGATTTCTTCCTGGAACGCGACTATCCCGACGTGACCTTGCTGGATGAAATCTTCGCGCGGCTCCGGACCACGTCTCAAGAGAAGGCGGCGCTCGAGCGCCAACTCCGAATGGACGAGGAAGTGTTCGACAAAGCGCTGGAGAAATTGTGGGCCCATGGCGGCGCCCTTGTGGACTTCGCTGAGAACGTGAGCCGGGGCCACGACCAGTGGCGCGAGACCTATGTCGCGCAGTGTGAACAGAAGCGGGCGCAGATTGACCAGATGATCCGTTACGCAGTGAGCAGCCAGTGCCGCATGGCCGCGCTGGTGCGACACTTCGGTGATCTGGCGGACGGGCAGAAGCCATGCGGGATCTGCGATTTCTGTGCTCCAAGGCAGTGCGCGGCTCAGAAGTTCCGAAGTCCCACGCAGGCAGAGTATGCAGTGTTCTTGCGCGTGGTAGTCGCACTGCGCAAGCGCGGTTCTCAGGCAACGGGCAAACTGTACACTGAACTTTGTCCCGGCCGGGAGATGAGCCGCGATGCTTTCGAAGAAGTGCTCGGCGCGATGGCGCGGGCGGGGCTCGTGAATCTGGTTGATGCAGTCTTTGAGAAGGACGGCAAACAAATCCCGTACCGCAAGTCTAGTCTTACGCAG
>JAKAWN010000321.1 GCA_021827245.1 Acidobacteriota bacterium
CCGCTGCCCATTCCACACCTCCGGTTTGAATCTCCACGTGCGCACTGCACATGTCGTCTTGCAGATCAAATGTCGGGGAATTATCAGGCAGAAACTTCAACTGCGGAAGGTGGATTCACCGAACGAATATGTTGTCCAGAACCAGCACCTCGGGCAGTCCTTCCAACTCCCGCAGGTGCTCCAGCATGACCCACAGGGTCTCGGCATCCACCGCACCGGTGACTCGCAGCCGCCCTTGGGGAAGCTTGATCTGAAGCGTGCCGGAATTCGTTCGCTAAGTCTCGGCAACTCTTGGCTGTGTCGCGGGCTCAGCCACGCGAGCCGCCAGTAGGCCGGACGTTGCACGATTCCCAGCTTTCAACAGACCCTGCCGGTACGCCCCCGCCAGTGGAAGACCTGGTTGGCGTTCACGCCACGCGCTCACGCCACCCGAGCCACCGAGGCGCTTGGCACCAAGGTCTCTTGCACGATCTGAACCTTCAGTTCGGGACTGCGGTGCTGCCTCTTAGCTGCGGGGAGTTCCTTGCGGGGGGAAGCCGCCTCAATCACTGCCGGATGGGAAGTGTCCATTTATCTCTCCAGATGGGCACCATCGAAGTGTCCATCGGGAACAATGCCCACTTATCCCAAACCCGTCCACACGGCCAAGACCGGACGCTTACGCCGTTCAGCATTCTGGCTCTCTATCTAGACCAGCGCGCTGATAGTGGTGGAAACGGAGGGAAACGAGCATGCGGCTCCTTTTGATACCAATAGGCGACCGAGGCGTAGTCATCCGCGAGCGGCTGATACCGCCCGTTTGGCCACCATCCGAGGGCCTGAATGGTGGCGCGCAGATCCCTCTTGAAACAAATCGCATCCATAATGTGCCAGCGGTACAGGCTCCACAACCTCGGACCATTGCCCTTTTCGCGCTTGAGCGTATTGCCGACATAGGCTGTCGTGTAAACTTCGGGAAAGCCGTAACTGCCCCCGAAGTAGTCTTCGGTGCCCGTTCCGCAAATTGTCGGAAACTGCTTGTCACCATCAATGTAAAACTTAACTTCCCCTTCCCCGTCCCAGCCGTCCGTCAATTGTGCCCACGCAATGAACGTCCCTACATAGCGGCCCTCCCCTTTTACCCCGTCAACGATGGTATGTTGCGGGAAGGATCGCTTCGTCGTCGCTCTCCGCCATTGGGCGTGGAAGTAGCCGACATCTTCGGGGACGGTCGTGAGCATGTAGTCTATCTGGTAGGTTACCGGACCTAATTCTTGAGACAAGTCATTGCTAAAGGTGATTTTGGCGTGCCGCTGGAAGGGCATCGGCCAGTAGCAATTTAGCGCCGAGGTCGGGTTCACAATGACCGCCAGCGAGTTCACCGGCGCAAACCGGTCGTTACCGACCGCGAAGAAGTCTGTTAAGGGAACTTCAATGGATGGCGTCTCCTCATGATCCCAGTAGAAACGAAGCACGCATGCCCTGCCGTTGCCTTCCCAGCTCGTCAACGTCGCAATCCAGATGTGCTCGATCACGCCCGGTCCATCAACCTCCAATATGGTGCGCGTCTCGCCCGCCTTGAATTTATAAAAAGGACTCACCTTCCAGCCTTGGCCCAGTTGCTCCGCAGCCGCGGAATAAGGAAGATTAGGATCATGAGGACTCGGTATGGCCCTTGCCCCCATGCCTTTTCCGCCCGTCGGGTTCTCGGGGGATACCTGGCGGCTCTCGGCTTGGGCTAATAGAGGCAACATGCCCAAGCCTGGACTGTGCCAGCGTGTTGGGACAGGGTCGGGCGATGACGCCTTGGCCTTGGCCAGAGGTAAGCTCGACGCTGCAAAAAAAGCTTTTAAAAATTCGCCCCGCGAAATCTTGCTCATATCGCCTCCTAAACCGTAAGATTGGATTCCCGCTTGTTTATTCCCAGCCAAGTTTTTCTTTCAGTATCCCGATCAGCGGCTCGACCGTCGCCTTGAACCGCGGCTAGTCCGCCCCGCCGCTTTCGGTAACACGGCGCCACCATCGCCAAGCGCTGTGAGCAAACGGAACTCGCTGATTGAAAACTTATCTCAAAAAGTTCAATTCGCAACCCTAACGTATGAAGCCCTGTCTTACCGGATTCTTGGTCTTTTCTTGGCTTGCATAATCGCGTCCGTCTGTTTGAACAAATTGAGCTGCTTGTTCGCATCCACGGCGTCGTTCAATCGGCGGTAGATCTGGAAAAGGAGATAATGGGGTGTCGGGCTGTCGCGAGAAAGTTTCACGTACCGTTGGAGCTGAGGGATGGCCGCATGGTAGTGCCCTTCCTGGTACAGCACCTTGCCCACCTCCAAATAGCCGTCAACCAAGCCGGGTTGTTCTGATAACGCGGTGCGAAACTCTTTAAGGGCATCGGCCAACTTATTTTGCTCCAACAAGACCTTTCCCAAATTGTAATGTGCCATGAAGTGTTGGGGGGCCAGTTCGACTGCTCGCTGGAATTCTGCTGCAGCCTTATTCAACTGCGAAAGTTTCCAGTAGGCATCTCCCAGCACGTAGTGGAGCGAGGCTAAATCGGGACGCAGTTGTACGGCGGCCTCATACTCCTTAATCGCCTGTTCCGGAGCGTTCTGCAGCTCAAAGTACTTACCACGAATTTCATCCATGCGGTACGAATTCTTGCCCAGGGCCGCCAGCCTGGTTAGCATTGCTGAGGAGAGGCGAGAATAGCCTTGAACCAGGAAATACAGTTCATCCATGTTCGCGGGAGCATTCGCGGCCACCCCGGCAAAGGCCTTCCCCGCCTCATCGTTGCGATCCAGTGCCAGGTAGCACAGGCCCAGATAAAAGTTTGTCTGACCATCATTGCGATCAACGGCGACCACGGTTCGCAATGGCTTCAAAGCCTCGGTGTAGTCCCCGATATGAAATAGATCCGTGCCGAGGAGACGATTGGCATTCAGGTTGTCGGGCTGTAAATTGACCACTTTCCTTAGAACGGGAACAGATTTCCTGAAATCGCCGTTCAGGTCATAGAGTCGCACCAGGCTCAGTAGAGTTTCAGCATCGTTGGGATGCGCGCGGGCCGCGGCTTCGGCTTGGGATATTTGTCTTTGCAGATGGGCCGGGGAAGAAATTGGAGCGGGGCCGCCCCATTCTTGCGCAGCAGCTCCTGATGTGGCACCGATGACCAGAATTCCACATAACACGCGTCCTAAGACCAAGGCGCACTGGCACTTCAAAAAACTCATATCAAGGCTTTTCGATTTGAACTTCTAACCCCTGGATAAGGTCTTCGGGCTGTTTCTGCTTACTCGCCCGTGCGAACTGACGGAGCTGTTCCGCCGATTCAGAATGATCTCCCAGCTTTCCGTAAATCAACGCGAGTTGGTAGTGAGACTGGGCGAGGCCGGGGTTAAGTTGGAGGCTCCTCTGCAATTCGGCGATAGCTTCCGCCGTATTCCCCTCCTTGGCCAGCGCCTTTCCAAGTTCATAGTGCGCCTCAGCGAAGCTTGGCTTCAGGGCAACAGCTTTGCGGAGTTTTTCGACGGCATCTCGTGGGTGATACTCCTGAGCGAGCTTGCCGTAATAGTAGTAAGGAACCGGCGAGTCAGGGCTGATCGCGATGGCCTTGCTGAATTCTTCCAGTGCGGCGCTAGCACGTCCGCTCTGCGCCACGACATCCCCTAAGACGACGTAAGCGATCTCGTATCTGGGATTGAGCGCTATCGCCTTGCGTAGCGCCCGCTCGGCATCTTCGGAGCGGTAAGCAATAAAATAGCTAAGACCCAGTCCCAGCCAAAGCTTTGGCGCGTCGGGACGGATCTTCAGCCCGGTTTTAAAAACGTAGATGGCAGGGCTGGGCGTTAGATGCTTCAGAAAAACCATTCCGAGTTTAAAATAAAGGTCGGGGTTGTCTGGCTGCAGCTTTATCGCATCTTGAAACTCGTTCGAAGCCCTCCGTGGATCGTCGAGCGCATAATAAATGGAACCCAGGAGATTGTGAAACGCGGCATCGGGCGGCTGTAAGCTTTGGATCGCCTTCAACTCCCTGGCTGCTTCCTGATAATGCCCGTTCTGGAATTCCGATTCTGCTTTCTCATAGCCGATCTTGCAGAGCTCTGACGAAAGGGCGGGATATCCTTGCACTAGCTTGACGGCTGAGCCAGGCGCGCCATGCGCCATCCATAGCAATGCGACGTCCTTGCGGGCCTCGGAACTAAGTGAGCCAGACTTCTCCCAGTCATCAGTCAGAGATTCCGCCTCCTGTTTTTTGCCGCTACTGAGGTCCGCTCCGATTAAGGATAACGTCACGGCTTGAAGGCGCGGAGCGAGCCGGTGGGCTTGGCCTAAGTATTTTGACGCGGCGTCGAACTTCCCTTGTCGGCCGTAAATGAGCCCGACATTGTAGAGAGCCGCGGAATTTTCGGGGTCAATCTTGAGCGCGGCCAAGAATTCCTTGAGTGCTGCATCGTCTCTTTTCAAGGCCACCAACGCATTGCCCATGTTCAATCGCGCGGGAAGATACGCTGGATTGATCCGCACGGAGCGCTGAAACGCCGCCAGCGCTGCCTCGTACTTCTTTTCATCCATGAGGCAGAGACCGAGAATGTTGGAAGACAAGTAAGAGGTCGGATCTCGACTCAAAATTGATGGATCATCCGCGAGGGCTGCCTTGAACTGCTTGAGGGCGGCGGCATCCTCGTGCAATCCCAGAAGCAAGATGCCAAGATTGACGCGAGCGGAAGCGTACTTTGGATTGAGCTCAATAGCCTTTTCGAAAGACACCCTTGCGGCTTCGTACTTGCCCGTTCCAGTCTGGCAGACCCCTAGGAGGTTATAGGCTTTCGATGAGGTGGATTCCTTGATGAGAACTTTTCTTATCAGCTCCTCCGCCGAGGAATAGTCTTTCTCGCGGATCTTGTTTCTCGCGATGGCCAGGAGGTCATCCCTTCGACCGGCCGCTGCGGCCGAAGGCCTCCCAGGGAGCAGGACGGGGCCAAAGAGAATCAGCGACCCCATGACCACTCTGCCAAGCTTCCGCATGGCCCGATTATATCGAGCTGGCATGGGCATGAGCAACCGGGGAACGTGCTCGACCGAGCTTTTCTTCTAGTGTAGTGCGTCACAAATATTGATACTTGTAGCGCTGCCCTTCAGGGCGGCACATGCCAGGCTAAAGCCCGGCTCTACAGCGGAAACCACACGAATCATATGCATCACAAATTGAGACGCACTACACTAGTCGGCGCATAGGGCCGACTTGAGGTCCGTCTTCTTCATCCATCTTACAAATTGCTTATTCCCCAAGCCGAAAGCCGGCGCGCCAGACAGCACGGACTTGGGTTGCAAATAAGCCTTTATGGGCTTCCCAAGGGGCAGACCAGTAAACGCCAAAGCCAACAACAGGAACTCCTTCCGGGTGAACCTTTGCATTCCTGTCTCCGGCCAAACGCTCCAATTCCCGACGCTGCGCCGGTGATGATAGCGACTTTACCGATGAGTTCCATCGGATCGGCTCCTTATGGGATATATACCCCGCTGGCAGGCCCGCCCCATCAATGACTTTGTTCCACATAGATGAGATCACTGCTATATTTATGGGGCAGCTTAATGCCCGGTCCTTGATCCATCAGTTGGGCGCCGCTCAATATGCCATGCGCAACGGAACCGTCTTCCGACCAGATTTTGTATTGTCCGCCGGGCTCCAACCCCTTAAGCGGAACGCGTTTAGTGACTTGGTCGTTGTTCGGACGGAAAATGTAAAGAGTCCCTCGCTTGAGGCTGGGGCTCCAGTAAAACATTCCGTCCCAATGGACCCCATCTGGCCGCGGCAGGATGTGGTGCACTTCACAATCATCTAGAATCGGCCGAATCCAGGACTTGTAGACTTCAGTGGCACGCTCGATTCCGGTAATCTCTTCTGGAGTCCAGTTGGCGCTATGGGTGGGATCGATCTGCCAGGCGCTCATCATCGCAGAGCGCCAGAGATATGGGAGCGGGCGATCCGACGTTCTGTTGTAATAGTTCTCGTAAGTGTAGGCCATCAGCACGGCCGGAGGAAATGCAAAGGTTGAATCGTAAATGCTTTGGCGATCGGCCAAGGCGGAGAGCGTATCGGTCGTCACGATATAATGAACGCGCTGGACATAGCCAAAGTCCTTGATGTGACCGCCACCGGAACATCCCTCGAAGATGAGGTTTGGGAATTTTTTTCTGAGCGCGTCCATCACCTTGTAGTAACCCAGAGTCGACCAATAACTGACATCGACGCCGTAGTGGTGCGGGTGATCAGTTTGGACACATTGAGTGACGATGGGACTATAGTCGTGCTTGAGGTAATCAAGGTGATATTCGGGGACAATCCTTTCTAATTCCATTTCGGCCCATTTCCTCGCCGGTTCGTAGCCCAAATCAAGCAGTGGACTCCAGTTAATGTAGGAAGCCTTCCAATTCTGGCGCACCTTCTCATTAAACCAATCAGGGTGACGAAAGATGTTGAGAGCTTGAGGATAATCGGAATCCCCTCCGTGAGTCCAGGCAACCCACAAGCCCAGATTCATGCCATTTTGGTGCACGTACCGTTCAATGGGCCTCTCGCCATGCGGGAAGCGGGCAGGGTCCCAGCGCCAGTCGCCGTCCTTTGGAAACCACATCGCGTCGGGAACAAAAGTCTCAAATCCAAGCCGTTTACAGAAGGCCGCGCTGCTCAGTACATCGTCCTCTCTCGCCTTGTTTCCGCCGTCATCCAAATAGAGGTTGTAGGCAAGCGTCGGATATGGCTGATCTTTCGCACGCGGAGGAAGGAGTTTATCCAAGATGAAACGATGCAAAGTATAGCTGCCATCATCGATGGTGCCTTCATACGAGCCCATAAACGCCGGCGGGGCTAGAAATGTTTGCCCGGCAGGAATATCGGTCTTAAATTGGGGCACTAGGCCGACTTTGAGGTCAAATCGAAGGGGCTTCTCAGAGATGGTTTTCACATGAATACGGCCAATCCCCGAGAACTCCCACCCAACATAGAGTCCACGATTATGTCCAACCTGAACTGCCAACCAGGGGACGGGACTGGAACCATCGGTTGGACTGCTTATCAGAATCTGGTCCAGATCGGAGTTAACATTAACTGTGAATACGCCTCCTTTGAGGCTTGGTGTGTTTCCCCCTCGATTGATCCACCATGCCTGAGCGGATTCACCGGACGCTAGGCTGAGACCGTTTAACGACAGACTGTCTTGATGTGTCACGGTAATCGTACTACCGGAATCGTTGACAATCGTTATCCAGTGTTCCACCGGACCGTGTCCGGGCCGCGCTCTCCACACTGATCGGAGTTCGAGCCTCGGACTCGAATTGGCGTAACGGAAGATGAGTTCGCCACTTTGGATGTTTTGATCTGCCCCTTTAAATCTCCAGTTGGTATCCTGAGACACTCCGTCCGATACGACGGTCTTCATCAGCGGCTCCCTGACCGGAGAAGACAACCAATTCTGTCCGGTAGCCGTCGAAGTCAGAGATTTGAGGACTGGCCATCCACCCTGAGTAGACAGGACGATCTTGGTATCCTTCGTGGCCAGTCGCCATGGCCCCTCATTCTGCAACCGTTGGGGAGGCACCGCCTTCACAGACGGGGCGATAAGTGCCATCGTTACCAGCACAGCTATCACCACGTAACGGCGCGGTTCTCCCCCCTCAAGACGACCCATAAATCCTCCTGTGCTGCAATTATGGAATCGCTCACGGGCAACATCCGCAAGCGTTCCCCCGTGATCGTAGCGGAAAAAGGGTGGCCCCGCGGGGCCGCCCTGGTATGCCTCAAACCGTGTCGGAATCGCGTCAGAAATAGAGCTTCAATGCAAATTGGATTTGCCGCGGATTGTAACCGCCGGCAAGGCCAGTAATGGTGCCTTCACCACAAAATCCACCGCAGATGAAAGCATTCGGGTTACCGAAGTCCACGTTGTTCGGGAGGTTGAAAAACTCCGCCCGGAATTGTAAGTAGCGAGACTCGCTGAACCTGAAG
>JAKAWN010000322.1 GCA_021827245.1 Acidobacteriota bacterium
TGCCCAGCATGCTCCGGGAATTGTCGTCGCCGTAGTAGATGCCCGGGGAGCTTGGCACGCCCCAGCCGACAAGACCGAAAGAAGGGCTCTTGGGATCATTGCGCGGTCCATGGGCGAGCTCAGACTTAAAATAGATAAAGTCGTTCAGGTTCGCAGAGATTCTGCTGTTCCCGGGATTCTTTTCCACAACGCCTGAAAAGGCCATGGCCATTGAAACCTCGCCTGCGCAGTCATTGCGCAGGTTCCATCCGACCGGCTGCGTTCCGTTCCACTCGATCTCGCTGGAAAACCCTTCCAGAATTCCATCACTCCCGTCTCCCGATGGCCAAGAGGGCGCGGGGTTGGAATGTGGGCCCGGAGTTTTGGCATTCTCGTATGCCGTCTGTTTCCAGGACGGGGCGACAAATAATTTCGCGCTGGAAAACCACATAACTCCTTTTTGAAAGGCTTCCTTTTCGGTGCTATCCGGCAGGCGCTGACTTTTGTCAAAGGCAGGGTGAACAGCCGGAATCCAACGGAGCAAAGCGAATTGCTGTTTGGGAGAAAGCCATTCGAAGACCCACTTCCAGACGTACGGCCAGGCCGCTGAAGGTGCATATCGGCCCTCGATGAACTCACTCAGCTTCGTGGTGGCGACCAGAATATCCCGGCTCGGGTGCTTGAAGAGGATGGGATGGACCCCATGTTGCGGAAGTCCGTAAATAGCCGTGCTGAATCCCGCAACCCGTGCCAGGACCAGTTCGGGGGTCCGGGACGCAACAGGCACATAGATACAACCGTGGAGAGCGAGGATCCGGAGCCGCTTAAGAGCGGGCCCGAAAGCGTTCGTGCCGACGACCGCGCGGTCAAGGATGTTATGGTACCTTCCGTAGGCCACATGTTGTGGTTTGCCGACGCTCAAGTCCGGAATGAACGAAGGGAACTCGACGTAGAGGCGCAGCCGCTTCCTGGACGCCTCCTGATACACTCTGGCACCCACCTGGGTCGTATGATTTGGATAACTATCAGCGAGGATCAGGAGCCCCGAACCCTGGGCGGCCCGGGCCACTGCCTCTTCCGGATGGTCGCAACGTGAACATGCGATGCCCGATGCTTTTGCCACCCGGTAGAGGTCATTGTCCTCGCTGCAAATGAAATAGAGGGGATGCCGGGTCTGCGCCCCCGCCAGAACGGGGACGAAGGCCGCCAGAGGAATCGTTCCTAGCGCTTTCAGGACGTCACGGCGTCGAATTCCTGTTTCGTTCGTCTGCATCGATTTCTCCCGTCGGCGACAGAGGGGCCGTGGCATTCCAGCATCTTGGCAGGCGGGACTTTGCAAGCGGTTGCCGAATGCCAGTTCCGGTTTGAAATGCCGCAAGCGGGCTGAGGAACTCGCTTGCGTATGGTGCGCGGCCAAGCTATAGTTTCTTCAAGTCGAACCGGGCCACAATGGACATTGTCGATCAGTCCCGCCAGGTCCTGCGAGTCAAATATACTAATGGTTACCCTGAAAAAAAGCACCTCAATCCTGCAGCTTAAGGGAGGCCTGATTGTGTCGTGTCAGCCGCGACCGCACTCAGCCCTTGATCGTCCCAACTTTGTTGCCGCGATGGCAGCGGTTGCGGAGCAGCAAGGGGCCGTTGGTGTCAGGATCAGGGGCGCCCGCAACATTCGGGCGGTTCATCGGGCCGTAGGGATTCCCATTGTTGGCATCGAGAAGACCAACTATCCGGACTCGGCGGTTTACATCACACCGACTCTGGAATCCGTTCGGCGCATTCATCGCGCAGGCGCTGAGATCATCGCCCTCGATGCCACGGAACGCGCCCGGCCCTACAATCAGTCCCTTGCCAGAATCATTGACGAGTCAAGAACCCGTCTTGGTGCGCTTTTGATGGCCGACGTTGCCACCGTGCAGCAGGGGCTGGAAGCCGCGAAGCACGGCGTTAACCTGATCAGCACAACGCTCTACGGATACACGGAGGAGACGCAGGATTGCCAGGGTCCGGGATTCGATCTTCTTCGCCGACTGGTTCAGGAAGTTGATCTTCCGGTGATTCTTGAAGGCCGGGTGCACGAGCCCGAGCAGGTCCGCAAGGCCTTTGACCTGGGCGCCTACGCGGTGGTGGTCGGTACGGCCATCACTGACTTCGAATGGCTGACCCGCCGGTTCGTTGAAGCCTGCCCGACCGGCCACGAAAGCCGCCCTGCATCGCCCCGTCCAAAGAATTCGCTGAGCCGCTCGATTCCATCGGAGCGCACAGGAAGCAAGAAACGGCCATGAAGCTTTTCCTTGGAGTGGACGGCGGCCAGACGGCGACTCGAACGGTTGTGGGCGACGAACAGGGCCGAATTGTGGCGCACTCGAGCGGCGGGCCCAGCAACCATACCGAGGAGCCCGGTGGCCCAGAGCGCCTGGAGCGCGTGATCCTGTCGACCATTCGCGAGGCCCTGACATCCATCCATGTCCCCGATCCTGCCCGCCACAAGTTTGCCGCCGCCTGCTTTGGCATGACCGGTGAAACCGACATCAAGACTCGAATCCTCAAACAAATTGTTCATACTGAGCGGCTGAGTGTGGTTCACGATTCGGTTAATGCACTGGCAGGAGCGACGGCAGGCCAGCCGGGAATCATTGTGATTGCCGGAACGGGTTCGGTGGCCCGCGGCATCAATGCGGAGGGGGAAGAAGCGCGAGTGGGCGGATGGGGCCACCAGTTCGGCGACGAAGGCAGCGCCTACTGGATCGGCCGCGAGGCCGTCCGCGCAACTCTTGCCCAGCATGACCGAACGGGACCGAAGACGATTCTGGCGCCCATGTTGTTCGACCGCCTTTCGGTGAGTTCGGCCTACGATTTAATGGCCAGGTATTATTCCGGCGAATTTTCCCGGGACCACCTGGCTGGATTGTCATCGTGGGTAAACGAAGCAGCCGAGTCTGGCGATGCGGTCGCCCGCGGGATACTTCAAAAAGCAGGGATGGATCTTGCGCAATTCGCTCTGCAGATAGTCTCTCTCCTTTTCTCACGGAAGTCTGGAGCCCGGCAGCGCACACAGGACACGGCCGGGCTACTCGTCTGCTACACCGGAGGGGTCTTCGGCAGCGAGCACGTTCTTTCCAGCTTCACGGAGAATGTACGAAGGGGGTATCCAGAAGCTAGAGTTCGCCCGGCGCTGCTTCTTCCGGTCTTCGGTTCCCTGCTGCTGGCCTATCGTGCCGCCGGTATATCGATCCCTCCGGACGTTTGCACCCGATGGGGTTTTCCTGATAGTGAGCGCGAACTGTAGCCTGACGGCTTAGCGCAGGCAGCGGCCCTGGAAACGTGCCGTCACCATTATTGGCACCCTCAAGCATTTTTCACTTGCCGGTGGGCCTTCAGCCAGTCCACGTAAGCGGTGTAGAGCCGCGTGGATGCGGGGGTCCCACAGAAAGCCGCAGAGCCGGGCTTGTTCATCATGCCCTGGTATTGGTAGACCAGAATCTTCTCCACCCAGGGCGAAACGGCTTGCAGTTGCCGGAGGACTCGCGAAAAAGGTGCGGGCATCAGTGCACTCTTGTAAACGGCTCCCTGAAACTGGAAGATCTCGACGTCCGCCCAGATCGCCGACCGGTGTGCGCGGTCGTGAGCCTTTCTCAAGCCTTCGTAGAAAGATGGTGTCTCCTGCGGCGTCGATTTCCGCACGCCTACCTCGTCCTGGTAAGCGACGATGTCCACATCCAGCGACTCGAGCTGGCGGACGTACTTGTCGTCGGGTACGGCGACGCGCGTGCCATAGGGCGCGATCAGAATTTTCGCCCGGGGCGTCAACCGCCGGGCCAGCCGCGAACAGGTGTTGACATACCGAATAAACTCTTCTGAATAGTATCGGTCGATGAACGCTTCATTCGGCCAGTACCAGCCGTAGAAACTCGTGTGGTGGCTATAGAGCCGTGCAAGCTCCTCGATGGCCTGCAGGCGTTTCCGGGCGGCCACCGGGTCCGTGATGATGTGCGGGCTCTCCCAGTCGCCGTAGAAGCCGCCCCCGACAAAGAACTTGACACCATGCTTGTCCGCTGCCGACAGCACCGCTTCCATCAGATCGGGGCAGGCCAGCCGCCATGGCGCAAAAATTCTCGTGGAGAAAAAGGCACGGTAATAAAGAGCGGTTTCCATCAGCACCAGGTAATTCATCCCCACGTCCGCGATCTCTTTCACCTTTTCTTCCCACTGCCGCGAGGTGAAGCAGGCGCACTCTGGATTCCAATCGACGCCTTCCACAGTGGCGTGATGCTGGAATTCAAACCAGCTTCCTGAAATCGGTTTGATCGCCGCAGAAGTTGGCGCTGGCTGCGCGCTTTGCGGAAGCGCTCCCAGCGTGGCGCCGCCCGCCCCCAAAGCGTATAGGAATTCCCTCCGGTTGAGATCTGTCATTGTTACACCCTCCCTATTCTTGTCAGTCGCATTTTCAATCTGCGGCAAGATGCCTTGCTTGAAAAAACCAACCTCACCAGACCGACGATTATAGGCCAGACTGCATCCGGAATAATGCCAACTTGCGTGACACCTTGAATTGCTTGCGTGGAGCACGTAGCACCTAGTTGTTCTTGAACTCCGCGGCTCTTGATCTCAAAGAAATGCGCTGAAGGAGCGCAACTCTGTGCGACCGGCTCATAATTCGTAATATCCTTCTCAACCCACAACGCTGAACTCAGAACATTTGTTTTTGTCATTCGCGGCTGGCGCACACATCAGCATTTTAATGTCTGCGATCAGCGAAGCTGACATAGAATGGCGTGATGCCAAAACCGCGTTGCTGCTTCGGAGAAAATCATCTTCGCTTTCTGAGCACCAGCCAGGTTGCGCAGACTCTGCGATGTCCAGACTCTGCGGCTCTTAATCTGAAAACGGGCAAAAACCCGCAGAGTTTCAAAGTCCTGAAATTGTGTGCTGCCAGCGCCGCCCGCACAAAAAGGAAATTCCGGTGAAGAAGCCTCCCAAAGAGAATGGTTACGTGGATGAATTCATCAACTTGCGTTATGTCGTGTTCCTGGCCTGTACGGCGGCGATGGGAGGCATGCTTTTTGGATTCGATATCGCCATCATCACGGGCGCGGGTCCATTCATTACTCGCGCCTTTCATTTAGGGGACCTCGGTCTCGGCTGGGCATTCAGTTCGTTGTTGTTTGGGTGCGTTCTCGGATCCTCGTTCGCCGGCAAACTCGCGGATCGCTACGGGCGCAGGCGGCTGCTGATATTCGTCGCCCTGCTGTTTGCTTCAACATCGGTCGCGGCGGCGGCAGCGGCCACCTTTGCCGGTTTCGTCACAGCTCGATTTCTGGGTGGCCTGGCCGTTGGCGGGGTTTCTCTCATCTCCCCTATGTATGTGGCGGAAGTCGCCCCGCCTACGATCCGGGGGCGGTTGGGAACTTTGTACCAGATGTCGATCGTTACTGGTGTCATCGTGTCTTACGGCATCAATTATCTTCTGCGAGATGCCGGCGCCAATAATTGGAGATGGATGTTCCTGACCGGAGTCGTGCCTTCCGCGGTATTCCTGCTGTTCGTCGCAATGGCGCCGGAAACGCCGCGCTTCCTGGCCATGGCCGGCAAATCGCAGGAAGCCCTTGAAGTGCTCGATCGGATCGCCGACTCGAAAACCGCTCAATCGCAGCTCAGTGAGATCACAGCAAACCTGCACAAGGAACCGCAAGCCTGGCGCGGACTGTTAAGGCCCGGAGTCCGCCGCGCGCTCGTGGCCAGCGTCGGCCTGGCGATTCTTGTCCAGGTCTCAGGCATCAACACCATCGTTGACTATGCGCCCGCAATCTTTCAGTCAGCCGGCTGGAAAGTGAATACTGCTCTGGCCTCAACTGTGGTAGTTGGCATAACGGAGTTTTTGTTCACCATCGTCTCGCTCTGGGCCATTGACCGGTACGGCCGCAAGCCGCTCTATATCACCGGGTCGTTCGGCATGGCGCTCTCTCTTCTGGCTTTGTTCGCTACCGTCCTGGAGGGCCGCTTTCAGGGGCCAATTGTTCTCGCACTCATCCTGACGTATCTTGCTTTTTTTTCTGCCTGCATTGGACCCGTGTTCTGGACGTTGGTGCCGGAGATCTTTCCGAATGATGTCCGGGGGATCGCAATGACCGTGCCAGTGCTGATTCAATGGGTGGCTAATGCCATCGTGGTCCTCTTTTTCCCTTATGCATTTCACGTGCTGGGCAAGGGATTCACATTCACTTTTCTCATGCTGATGTCACTGGCGCAAGGGGCCTTCACGTGGCGCTACGTGCCGGAAACAAAGAACAAGCGGCTGGAGGAAATTGAAGCGTATTGGACCGCTTTCAAACAACCCCTCTGAGCCCGCAGGGTCTCGATTCTCAGGAAGCTCTGCGAGCTCATGTAAGTATTTGTGGGGAACGCAGAACGGGCCAGCCTGGGCTATTTCTTTCAAACGAGATGGGGACTGTTGCGCGATAACCTTACGGCTACCGCCCCTGGCGTCTGTACGGTCCGCGATTAGGTGCGGCGCGACACTTCCCAATTCAAGCCGGATACTTACCACATTCGCGGAGGGCCTCGTACATCGCCATGAGGTTCTCAAGGGGCACGCGCGCCTGCACGTTGTGCGTGGGGTTGAAAACGTAGCCGCCGGAGCGCCCGAAAATCTTCAGCCGCGCACAGACTTCCTGCCGGACTTCTTCTGGCGTACCAAAGGGAAGCGTGCGCTGCGTGTCGACGCCGCCGCCCCAGAAGGCCACCCGGTTGCCAAATTCCTTTTTCAGCTCTTCGGGCGCCATGCCCGCCGCCGAACACTGCACGGGATTAACGATTTCAAAACCCGCATCGATAAAGTCCGGCAGCAGCGCGCGCACCGAACCGCAGGAATGGATGAAGCATTTCCACTTCGTGTTCCTGTGGACCCAGCTATTAACTTCCCGGTGGAACGGCTTGAAGAGGTCGCGGTAAGATTTCACGGAAATGAAGGGACCGTTCTGCTGGCCAAAGTCGGTTCCGGTCAAATAGACGGCTGTCACGCGATTCCCGACGGCAGCAAAGATCTTTTCGAGATTCCGGATGCCGATCTCGCACTGGCGCTCGAAGATTTTATAAACGTAATCGCGGCGCGTGACGGTGCTGACGTACCACTCCTCAATGTCGCGAATGCCCTTCGGGTACTTGAGCCCCGGGGCCGGAACATTCGCAATATCGCCGAACCCGGTTCCCCCAAAGTTGGCCAAGATTGCCTTGTCAGTCCCCTTGTATAACCGGTCTGCTTCGCGGCCCAGGTAGTCAAGATCGGCATCGGAGATGGGACCGAATTCCTCCAGGTTGTCTTCCACGTTCAGATTGTCATCGTCAATGGGCGGCTGGCGCACAATGGAGTCAAAGTAAAATCCGCCTTTCGGCATGCGCCCGCTGGCGGGAACGGACTTGTCGCCCTCCGGGTACATCAGGATGTCCCCGTTCGCGTCGGGCTCGGTGTTGAAACCCTCAGGAACCAGCACTGGCGTGCCTCCAAAGGTGGTCCAGGGCTTCCAGTTATCCTTCTTAAAACCAAATTTCGTGGTTGGCTTCGCCAGCCCTGCAACGTCAACGCCGAGCGCTTCCATGAGGTCGGCCTTGATTTCCCCAAGCATCTGGTAGGGCTCCGCGACTTTGACGGGGGTTCCCGGCTCATCGAGGTGGAGCGCCTGGCGAAGCTTGTAGACCGAATCGACATGCATCCCGGTCACCGTGCTTGCCCCCAGGTCCAGGGGAACGCGGTCCGGCTCTTTGTGTTCAAGCGCCATCTCTACTCGCTCGCGTGAGGTCATTGATTATTTCCTCCTCTTAGCCTGCTGAGTGCATGGGGCAGGCGTTTCTGAGCTTCCATACGCCGGCATTATGCCGCGACCAGGCTTCGCGCCAGGTCCACGGCGGCAGGAGCGTCCTTGCCATAGCCGTCCGCCCCGATCGACCGCGCCCAGCTTTCCGTCACCGGCGCGCCCCCCACCATCACCTTCACCTGCTCG
>JAKAWN010000323.1 GCA_021827245.1 Acidobacteriota bacterium
CGCCACGAACCTTGTAGCCGTAGAGCTGTCCTGCTCTTACGTCTTTAACTTTCACATGCCAGATGAACTTGTCGCGTTCCGGCAGGCGGATAGTGTCCGTCGGATTCCCGTCCGGAGCATCGAAAAGCAGCAGGAATACCTCGGTGGCGTGTTTTGAATAAAGTGCGAAGTTGACGCCATCCGCGCAAAGGGTAGCACCGAGCGGAAACGGGCTGCCCTTCTCGAGCGACTTCGTGGTGTGGTGCTCAATTCCCATGCGTCCTCTTGTTTTTTATTTTGTCGAGCGTGCTTGTTCCGGGCCCATGCCTGCCTCGAATGTTCAAAACGCAGGCTGGATATTTCCTTGAGAATCCTTCCAGTTGGGCATCCAACACAGTGCCACCAGACGCACCGTAATGTTGGTCTTCTTCAGCTTGACGGCAACGGTGTCGAACGTCTCTGTCGCCGGGCTCAGCGCCAACTCAAGCGCTTGTGTCTCCGCCGCAAACTGAGCCTCCAGATCCGAAAGTTGCTGCTTCAACGCCTCGACCGTTTCGACGGCTCGCGCGACGTCCTGCGTTTCTTTCCAGGTACGGCTACCACCGCGAGCCGCCGTGGCCGCCCGCCCCATGGTAGCCGTGCTGACCGCCTTCCGGCCCAGAAAAGCACCCAGCAACGTTGCCCCAATCGAGACCGCAGTCTGCATCTTCTGCTGGCTGGCCTGCTGCCGCTCCCGTTCGGCAGCCTGCTCGGCGCGGCGGATCCTCTCCTCAAGCGCGGCCATTTTAGGTGCATACGCTCTTCGCAGCTTCTCAACACCTGCATCGCGACTTTCACGCCCTGCTTGTTGAAGCCGCACGCGAAAATCGCGCTCCGATTCTCCGGGCCGAGATGTCTCTCCCAGGCTTGGACTCCTGAGCAATTCCAGGGTCTGGCTGCCATAGAGCCATGCCACCAGGTCACGGCTCCAGGCGGCATAATTCCTGGCTTTAACAGCCTCGGCAGAAAGAGAACCGAAAAACGCCTCCTCAGCGGGCTCGCTATCAAGTTCATCAAGTGTGAATGCCGCCTCCTTGCTGTTCTGCCAGTCCACGCTGACCGCTCCGGCTTCGATGTCGGTCAGCAGAATCAAGTCGCGAGGGGAGTCCACATGCGTGGCGGCATCGACAAAACGGACCTGCGCGGCGCCGAGAATCTTCGGCTGGTAGATCAGCCGCGCGCCAGGCGGGCGCAGGCCCCGCACCGGCATAAAATATTGCACCACCTCCGGAGGCAGAACTGGCCGAGAGGCCTCGGCAGACGGTATCTTTGCGGAGGGCCCGGCAGGCGTGGCCGCAGTCGGAGCCGCAGCAGCCTGCCTGCGCGGTCCCATCAGCGCCTTGATCTGTGTCCGGGTCAATGGTCCGCGCAGATAGGACATCGCCCAGCGCGTCTCAAAGACAACGGGCGCATCCTCGTGAACGTTATTCATCAGGAACACGCGGTTGCTGAGCTGAGAGAGAATCTGTTCCGTCCGCTGGCGATCCATGCCGCCACCCACGGCGCCTTCCAGCCCATCCAGCACACGGTTGCGATCACGCTCGGTCTGGAGGCGGCCAATAAACCAAGTTCCGGTGTTGGCCAGGCCTTTGTAATCGAGGTCCACCGGATTCTGCGTGGCGAGCACCAGCCCCACACCGAAGGCTCGTGCCTGCTTCAACAGTGTCAGGAGGGGCTGCTTCGAGGGGGGATTCGCCACGGGTGGGAAGTAGCCAAAGATCTCATCCATATATAGGATTGCGCGCAGGCTTGTGGTCCCGGACTGCATGCGCATCCAGCTCAACGTCTGGTTAAGCAGCAGCGAGACGAAGAACATGCGTTCAGCATCTCCCAGGTGCGCAATGGAAAAGATCGAGATACGCGGTTTTCCCTGGGGCGTGTACAGCAGGCTGGCAATATCCAGAGGCTCCCCTTCCAGCCATGACGCGAATCCAGGCGAGGCAAGCAGGTTGTTGAGCGACGTCGCTAGTTCAAAGCGTTCCCTGGCTGGATAGAACGATTCCAAGTCGAGTACACCGATGCGGGATACCGGTGGTGATTGCACAGCCTGAATCAACGTCCCCAGATCAAGGTCTCGTCCCTGCGTATAGGCGTCGGTCAGGATCGATGCGAGCAGGATGTGCTCCCGGCTCTTCACCGGGTCGGCCTGAATACCGAGCAATCCCAGCAACGCCGTCACTGTGGCGCTGACGTGCTCGCGCAGCAACTCATGGTCCTCCTGGATTGCTGAACCCGGCGCGGCGAATGAATTGAGAAACGACACCGGCAGGCCCGCCGTACTGCCGGGTGTGTAAATGGCAAAGTCCGCTGCGTTGCGCAACCGCTGGATGCGCCCCGGGTCTTGGCCCCAGGCAGCGAGCCCATTCCTCCAAAGCTCCGCCTGCTTGCGAGCGTACTCCTCGGGCGAGATTCCCTTGCTCCTTGCGTCATCTTCGTTGATCCAAGGACGAAAGGCCTCCGGGGAGAGATCCGGGAAGGTAAGCAAGAGGTTGGAGATGTCGCCCTTGGGATCGATCACCAGAGCCGGAACTCCGTCAATAGCAGCTTCTTCTATCAGTACGGTGCAGAGGCCTGTCTTCCCGCTGCCTGTCATACCGAAGCACACTGCGTGCGTGACGAGGTCCTTCGAGTCGTACAGAACGAGATCGTCCGCAGCTTTTCCTGCGGCTGGATTGTATGCACGCCCCAGGTAGAATACGCCCAGTTTTTCGTAGTCCTGCATGGCTGGTCACCTCTGGATCATCTTTGGCGGCCGGGTTAGGATTTGAACCTGCTCATTTTTCCTGGAGAATTCATCGCGATGAAGTTGGCAGGAAACCCCAACCGTGCGCACGAATCCGCACACATACCCCTAAGCGCCGCGTCGCTTCCCTCAAAGCGAGAGTGTCGCCCACTCTTGCGGTCTCCGGACTCAATGCGTAACGGGGCGCCGTTTCACGACGCGGTATATGGCCAGAAGTAAAATCGCTCCAATCACCGACATGATGAACCCCGCCGACTCTCCTGGGCCATACAAACCAATCACTCGGCCAATCCCTGTTGCAGCCACGGATCCAGTGATCCCAAGCAGGGCCGTAATGATAAACCCTCCGGGATCTTTCCCAGGCATGATGAGCTTGGCAAGGGCTCCAATCACAATACCGATCACCACAACCCAAAGCCAATGCAACATGGCGTCCTCCTTCCGCGAAGCACAGACTCCCACGGCCTATCCCGGCGGACCATAATCGCGGAGCAGCGCTTATTACAGTCCGCCGGCAGCCGGCCCATGCGGCTCTGCTAGGCCGCTTTTCTTTTCGCTGTGGGTACTTTGGCAAGGTTTACGATCGCCAGCGCACGCAGCACAAACTTGCTCTCTGCAAGATCGCGGATTGTTCGAATGTTAAATGCCTTGCCGAGCAACTCAGCGTCATGCTTCGATAGACCTTCCAAAGCCTCAATGGGTGCATCCGCCAGTTCTTCGAACGACTTCGTTTCATAAGCCTTGTCGAGATGTCGACTCATGTCCGCCATAAAGATTCTCCTTTCGTGTGGTTTAAGCAAACCCGGCGACACTGTCATCTATGCAACACACCCGGGCAAGCGTGAATGATCGCGCAAAGTCGTTTTGACATACCCGGGATTCCGGGTGCCCTGTATTCCGCCACATCTACTGTTATGCAATAAGCTGCATTCCGACATCAGCTGGCCTTCTTGGTAAACACGCCGCCCACGCTTTCGGCTATTCCTTTTACCTTCTCGGTCAGGCCCCCGCCCGCGGCGCCTGACAGTGCGGCGTTTAGTTGTTCGCCAACCGAGCCGGGCAGGCGCTGCTTCAAAAAGCCGACGACAACATCAACCGCCAACCTTGCCTTGTCGTCCGGCAATCCCGTTTTCTGGGTTACCAGTTTGATCAGCTCGTCCATAACATCCTCCTTGAGACATATTCAGCCAGCCATACCTCTGCACTGGCTAAAAGCAATGCTCATTCATCGGACCTCCGATGTAACAAGCCGCTGATGATGACTGCCCGTCGGTCATTATTGTTCGTGGGGCTGGCAAGGCCGTGGCCCGCGCACCAGAAGACAACCGAAGGCAACTGCATGTCCCTACGGTATAAAACACCAGGTCGGATTCAAGAAAGGATAACAGGCATGGCAAGTAGTCGGGCAGGATTATTGCCCCATAGGAGCCGGCCGGTCTTGGCTTCGTGCGCCCCATGCTCCACCCGGTGGTTTCAGATGTCCTGGATCTGAAACTATTAAAACAGCAGGCCCACTCCCGTTCTGTGTCCTCTGTCACCAGGGTCAGTGATGATAACAATCGCCGGTGCCTGCAAAAGGCTTTATGGTCGTTGCCGCGGCATGGCTCCTTGCGCGAGTCACAACGCAGGGTGATCCAGGTCATACACCTTAGGTCGGATCAGCTCTATTCTTATTGGCATCCGAAACAAGGGGAATTGCAAGGCACCGAAACACGACTGCCGGGGACAATCCGTCAGACCAAGGAGGGACAACGGACCTCTAAAGCATGGCTTTGAACGCTGGCGGCGGGGATGCAATCCGTCCGCTGGCTGGAATTTCGGCCCGGACGTGAGACAGACTGTATCCGACGTGACTAGCCATTGGATAAGGATTAGCCTGGAATGCGACGAGATCCGGAGGGCTCTGGCATCTCCCCTTTTCGCGTAAAGAACTGTTTAAGTATGCCGCCTCGTTTTGACGACGCTACTTTAGCGGCCGCCGATGTGCACTGTGGATCGGCGGACATTTATCAAACGGACATTTGATCGTTTGAAAGGAGGGATTATGGACCGCCTTGAGGATCTTAAGTCAAAGCGTCAATCAGTGCTGCGGCTGATCGAACAAAAGGGTCTTCGGCTGCAGAACCTCCACATTCAAGACAATAAATTGTTTGTCAAGGCCTCTGCAGGCACGGAAGCACTGAAGAACGAGATCTGGAACCAGATCAAGCTGGTCGACCCGAATTACGCCGACTTGACGTGCGAGATTGTGATCGATTCAAGTTTGGCGCCTTCCTCTTCGCCTGCTGCGGGGACCAAGACCTACACAGTACAGGCAGGTGACACTCTCTCGAAGATTGCCAAACAGTTTTATGGCAATGCCAGCTCCTATATGAAGATTTTTGAGGCCAATAAGGACAAGCTCAGTGATCCGAACAAGATTCAAGTTGGCCAAGTTCTCGAGATCCCTTATCCCTGAGCCGACGGTATGAATCAAGTTCCGGAGCCATATCTTCCTGAGCTCTGGAGGAAGTGAAGTACTTTGGAGATTCTTCGGTGAGTAGCGGCGAGGGGAGGCTCCTGTCTTCGGGGTTGAAGCACCGTAAGAAAGGACCCTATCCTGACCGATACTCTGGGCATGCCTGACGGCATCCCCAAGCACCGGCCCGGGGAGCATGCACGGCCGGGATCGCAGTTGCCACCTGTCCAGACAGTGGAGGGGCTTCCATGTCTCAGTATCCCAAAATCGCGTTTCTGGGTGAGAGTGAAGGCGGAGGTGAGCTATGAAAATGTTGCTAAGCGCTCTTCTGGTGCTCGTTTCCTTTGCGTCAGTGGCGAGAGCAGACGTGGTGACGCTAAAAAACGGCGACCGGGTTACAGGAACCCTGGTTACTGTCAAAAACGGCAATCTGGAACTGAAATCCGATGTCTTGGGCAGCCTGACGATTCCGCTGGCACAGGTGGCATCGTTCTCGGCGGAAAAACCAGTGGCTGTGATGGTGAAAGGCCAAAAAACCCTGCAAGGCGAACTCCAGCTCGAGCCCTCGGGCAACTGGCAGGTGACGGCCAAAGGTAGGCCCCAAACCGTCGCGGCCGCCAGCGTGGACGTGATCATGCCCGAGGAGACCTACAACAAGCTTGTGGAGCACACCGCGAAGCCCTGGCAGGACTGGACGGGAAACGCCAGCCTGGGTTACAGCCTCCAGAACGGCGACCAGCAGGCGAGAACCTTCAGCACCACGCTGGCGGCGACTCGGGAACGGCCCGCGAGCCCGGTCTTCAAGCGTCACTGGCGCACCAGCTACGGGCTAACCGCGCTGCTCGCCCATGCTTCGGAAGCGGGGGTCACAGTGACCTCAAACACTTTTAGCACCAACCTGCGCCAGGATTACGTCTTCGCCCCCAACGACTTCTTGTTCGGGCTCGCTCAGGTCGATCATGTCGGCCCTCAGGGCCTCTATCTCCGACAGATCTACGGCGGCGGTTACGGTCGCGACTTGATCAAGACGTCGCGTACGCTCTTCAGTGTTCTGGGGGGCGCCACTTTCGTCCACGAGAAGTTCTTCACCGGCGCCTACACCCAGAGCGCCGAGGCCCTGCTGGGCGAAAAGCTTGGAATGCAGCTCACCAAGCTCGTGCGTTTGGACCACAATCTGAATGTTTTTCCCAATCTGTCGAACACGGGCCGATATCGGTTTGACACGGCCACAACATTGTCGGCCAGGCTCAGCAATAAGTTTTCTGTGAACGTCGGCGTGATTGATTTTTACATGAGCAATCCCGCCGCGGGCAGCAAGAAGAACAATGTGGCCTTCACTACCGGGCTGGGCTATAACTTTTGATCCCGTTGCCCCGGGGCCGGGCGGATGAACGGTCCGGTCGGGGTTGGGGGCAGGTTCGCGGGCATTGGGAGCGGCGCCCATGGTGGGCACCCCTGCGGCCTGCACGGTGTCTTCCAGGTCGTTCAAGCAAGAGTCGCCGGGTGCAGCACCGGGGTTCGGATCTCGACTTCGAAGGCCGGCGCCCAGAAACGTTGGAGGAGCACGGTCCTTTAATCTCAAAAAGGAGGAATCTCATGTGGAAGGAATTCAAGGCTTTCGTGATGCGCGGAAACGTGATGGATATGGCGGTAGGTATCATCATTGGTCTGGCCTTTGGCAAAGTCGTTACCTCGCTGGTGAATGACGTCTTGATGCCGCCCATCGGCAAGCTGATCGGCAACGTTGATTTCTCGAACTTCTTCGTCGCCCTGTCCGGGCAGCATTTCGCGACCCTGGCAGAGGCCAAGAAGGCCGGGGCTGTCACCATCGCCTACGGGGTCTTCCTGAACACCATTATCGAGTTTCTGATCGTCGCCTTCGCCGTCTTTCTGCTCGTCAAGTCGGTGAGCCGGATGATGCCGAAGCCTGCCCCGGCGCCGCCGCCCCCCGCCACCAAAGACTGCTCGTACTGCAAGATGAGCATTCCGGCGGAGGCGACCCGCTGCCCCCACTGCACCTCGGAGCTCAGCGCGGCTTAGAGCGCACTAGATCCCGGCCGGTGTGAGGCCGCATCGTAAGAGAACTACAGAATTCGGATGCGGAGCCGGATCACCCTCCGCAAGCCGGTTTATAGTTGTAATCCGCGAGGAGTGATCCAAATTTGGAGTGGACTCGGAAATCCGGCTCATGCGGATGATGTCAAAAGAGGCCCACACCTGTTTCGACAGGCAGCAAAGTTCCAAGTCGCCGCCTCTAGCACTCAACTGGCGCATCAGACAGGAAAGGATCGTGCCCAATCCCGAGCTGTCCACAAAGCGCAGCCTGCTCTGTTCAGCAGCGCGGGCATTGCCCGTGCAGCGATGGGCCCACAAGGATGTTAAGAACGATAAACGGTCCTAAAGTTCTGAACACTGGAAATGGCAGAGATTTTCATGGAAGAACGGAGAATGAGATTTCAACCATCTTTTGAGATTCGAGCCGGGCACTCGGGCCAGAAGGTTTGTACTTCCTTGAGCCAACAGGCGAGCTTCCTTCGGAAGAAGCGTTTCTCCGAGTATTCGATCGATCCGAGTTGGTCTTCAGCCCACCCCCCCTGTAAATACTCGCCGTACCCCACACTTGAGACTGTGGGTTAAGGGCCGGCCCTGATGCCATGAACATGCAGAGCCAATAGATAGCCTTGCGTCATACTTTGCAGGCGGATCAATCCGCGCCACATGCACGTCGTGCCC
>JAKAWN010000324.1 GCA_021827245.1 Acidobacteriota bacterium
AACGAGAATCGCGGGAGAACACCCGGGCTCCGACCCTCCGCCCGCACGGAATCGAGAAGGGGGACGCGTTCACTTCCCAACTCTTGCGGTATCGGAGCCAGTATAGCTGCACGGTGCGAAGTTCACCTTGGGCGTCGCGAACATAAAAAATGTTCGCGTGACCGTTCGTAAGGAGGGCCCCTGGCTCGCCATTCAGCTGGGCCGACATCAGAGCCAATACTTCAGCGAGGGTCGTTTCCAGTTCCTCTTTGGTTCCAAGCGCCGCGATGATCGAATCATCATCGGACGCATGAGACAACTCCTTGTACTTGAGAGTCGACCCCTCGAACGGTTGCTCCACCTTTGCTAGGAACCACGCCTGGAAATCATCCGAAATCAAGCCGATCTTCACAGGTGCGTTCCGTTGAGTGTTCACGACGAAGCCATCCTTCGCGGCAAATGGAATCATCGTCGCCGGAATCACGGTCGTACCGGCCGGAATGAGCAGCGGCGTGGGTTGAGGGACAGAAGCTGGCTCGGATTCTCCCAGTGGAAGCAACGCCTTCCTGAGGGCTTTCGCAAGGGCTTGACCATTATTGCGCCAGCCTTCGGCGATGTCTGGGGCAATGTCGCGAGGCAGTGCGCGGAGCACCCCCAGTTGGAATTCGACGTAAGGGCCGTCAACCTTCAGTTGCGAGGCGGTTCCATGGATCGCCATGGTGGTTCCTCACTTTCTGCTGCTTGTTGCAGCTCTGAGCGCGCGAGCTGCTATGCATGCGCTCAGAGCCGCAACAAGTCGCAGAATCAGCCTGAACTTATTGATTGTGAAGGAACACCGGTATTATAGCATATAGCTATACATTGTCAACATGTGCGGTGCGTGTGGCGTCCTATGAGCGTGTGGAGGAAAGTCATACTTCGTCATGGCGAAAAAGCGCTCGATGAGGGTTACAAGCTTGCGGCAGTTCCATCGAGGCATGCCGGTGCTGGCAACGAACCGTATTTCGCCCACCAAACCGGAATCATTCGCGTGCACTCAGGTGGCCGGGCCGTCGTCTCCGATCCTGCCCTTGGTCCGCAGGGGTTCGAACCGCGCCCCGGTGAGCACTCTTTTGCGTGTGGATTCCCCTTGATGTCGACCCTGGTTCCACCTGATTCCCGTAAGCAACTTTTCTACGAGTTCGCGGTACTGCTGGTTCGGCTTCCGGTCCCCCCGCTCCCAGCACGCGAGCGTGCACGGGCAATCCCAGTGTCTTGGCCAGCGTTTTTTGGGAGATGCCTCGCGAGGTCCGGTAGCGGGCCAATCTGCCTGCCAAGGTGTCAGCTTCTGAAAAAGGGTTGTAGCCGATGAATCGGATGATGGCCGGCATGTGAGGCAACGCAGGGTAACTGCGTTGCCCCTCGCAGTTGGCAATGGTGTCCACCGTTACACCGATCTGCGCGCCAACCAGCTTCTGGGTGATCCCGAGGTCCAGTCGTCGTTTTCGAATGTGGTCCCCTATCGTATCGATTTGCTTTGGGTAAGCGGGATCAGGAGGACGCTTACCTAAGAGTCGAGAAAGGCAAAAAGTCAACGCGGGGGATGAGCGTATGGTAGGGTTAGGCGACCCGCTTGAGGCCAGCATTCGCACTTCAGCTTCCAACCTAAGGCTTTTGCTTCGCTCTGCTGAGGTGGCGCATCCGGTTTGGCCTGGACCAATGGGTACGTTTGTAATAAAGATGCCTTTTGCCGAGAACTCCTGCACCTCCTCCAGCGCATGGACTTTGTTTGCGTCCTCTTTACTCATGGCAGGCGGCTGACCGATGCTTGCCTTTGATCTCACGGGCTCAGGCGCCAGAAAATTGTGTGGTGTCCGCCGCCGTAAAGACCGTATAATGCGCGAACCCGGGGTGGGTGGCAAACTCTGTTTGAAAATCTGGAAAGGTCCCCGGCGTCGCCGTTGCTGTCCTTCGACGCGCGAAGTTCCCGCTCTACGCCGCGCTCCGGCCGGAATTCTGCGCCTCCCGGAGAGCGCGGGCCGGGCGGCAATCGCTCGAACGACGTATTAGTACAAGGGGAGGTTATTAATGACGGCCAAGATCGAACACCTCATCGTCTTAATGATGGAAAATCGATCCTTCGACCACATGCTTGGCTTCTTAGGACTTCCGGGGATGGAGGGTCTGGGCGGCCAGGACTGGTGCAATACTGACTCCAAGGGCAATAAGACCTGCGTCTCGCCCACTGCGTCCCGCATTTTGTCGCCCGACCCCTACCACGACTTCCGTTCCGTGAGCATGCAGATCTTTGGAACCGAGATGCCTGCCGCGGGTACCCCCGTTGAAATGTCGGGCTTTATCCGGAGCTACGAATCTCCCTGCGGGGGAGACCTGTCCGCGGCCGCGAACATTATGAGATGTTGGGGTCCTGGGCAGCTTCCGGTGCTTAGCACGCTTGCGCGGCAGTACGCGGTGTGCGATCACTGGTTCTCCTCCGTTCCGGGCCCGACGCTCCCCAATCGGGCGTTCGCCCACGCCGGAACCTCGCGCGGGCGGCTCGACATGTCCCCCGACTTTACGTTTCAAGGCTTTCGGACGATTTATGAATTCCTGCAGGAACGCAATGTCACCTCAACGATCTACTACCACGACTTCTCGTCAGCCACTGCATTCGAACATCTCCTCTTCAGCGATCAGGCCCAATTCTTCGCAGACTACAATGAATTCGAGGGCGACTGCCGCGAAGACAATCTTGCCTCCTATTGCTTTATCGAGCCCCGGTACAACGACCAGACCGGACCCCACGACCAATCGTACTGGCCAAATGACCAGCATCCCTCACACGACGTTTACGCGGGGGAGGCACTTATTAGGGACCTCTACCAAACGCTGACAAAATATCCCAAGGTGTGGACGAAAAGCATCCTCGTGATCGTGTACGACGAGCACGGGGGATTTTTTGATCACGTGAAGCCACCACAACCCGTCGCTCCCCCCGACGGCGAGATAAACAATCCCGAAGGGTTCCGCTTTGATCGGCTGGGTGTTCGCGTGCCCGCAGTTATCGTTTCTCCCTGGATCGACGCCGGAGTCGTGAGCAAAATCTTTGATCACACCTCCTTCCTTGGAGCTGCGCGCCGCCTCTTCACCAAGGATTCGCAAGATAACTTTCTCAGCGATCGCGACAAATACGCCTCCCAGCAACCGGGCTGGGGCTCCCTTGAGAAATTAGCTGACCGGTCGACTTTCAGGACGGACGTGGTCAAGTTCCCGGATCCGCAACGACCGCTCTCCGACATGCAGAGGCAGCTGCTGGATCACGCTGCCTTTGTCGCACGAAAAATCGGGCACCCCGCCCCGTCCGTCGACGCAGCGGACGACGAACGCAAAGCGGGAGCTTACATGCAGGGGGTGACCTCAGCCGTTTGTCAGCGCAGACTCCGCCGGGGCCCTGATGCGTAAGGCGCTACTGGCGCCCTTCGTCGTCCTGCTCCTCGAGGTGTGCCTACCGGTTCGGCTCCCGGCCCAGACGATTCACGACGTCAGGTCTGACTGCCACGACGCCTTTGTCCTGACAACCCGGGCAACGATCGAGAGTTGCGCCTTGGCCTACCTCCAGATGCCCATCCGGCCCGTCTTGAAGACCATTGTCCCCGGGAGCGGCTTTGGAGGAGGGTTCACTGTCAAGCACACTTTCCCCCTCGTGCCGGCGAGCAACCTCAAGGCACCTTGGAGACTGACACCCACCGGCACCGCGCTGGCGTCGTACAACCGATTTCTTTTCCTTGAAGGAAGCTTGACTCTCGAGCGGCCACAGTTCGGCTGCGCGGACTTCACAGGTTGCACGACGGCGGAGGCTTTCAAAACGGAATTTTTCGTGCGCCGCGTCGAGGCGCCGCGCCTCGATTTCTATGGCATCGGCAACTCTACTAGTCAATCAACGCACGTCCTCTATAGCGAGAGGTGGTACGAGGGCGGGGTCGATATTGTGGATCCTGCGACGTCTTGGCTCGACGTAGGCGGCGGGATCAGCTACATGCAGCCTCACATCGGCCCAAGAACAAACGGCTCGTACCCATCGATAGGGACCGAGTTCTCAGCGACGACGGCGCCTGGCCTCGACTCGCAGCCCGCGTTTGCACACTACAGCATATACTTTGAACCGCACTACCCGGAGAACCCTCCCTTTACCCTCGATTACGTCATCACGTACGCGTACTACAGCGACCTCGATGACGGCCGGTTCTCTTTCCATAAATTCAGCGCCGACCTATCAAACACTTTCCCGCTCCGAATTCGCGGGCATTTCAAGGTGAACCCTAAGAAACCGCGCCCCCTCAGGGACTGGTTCTGCGGTTTGCCGAGCAAGGCAAACAAGGTCTGCGAGGCCGGCGACGTTACTCTTCGAGGGGTCCTCACCCTCGAAACTGCCGCGGCGGGCCAGACGGTCCCGTTCTACCTCCAGCCAACGCTGGGCGGCGCAAACTTACAGGACATCGACACGCTCCGGGGGTTCGCAGACTACAGATTCCGCGCGCCCAACGCACTGTATCTACAGGCTGAGTACAGCCATACGCTACCTTGGAAGTTTCAATGGTTGAAATTGCTGACGTTCTACGATGTCGGTCAGGTAGGGGTCAGTGCCGGAGACTTGGGCTTCGACCAGTTGCACCAGGACTTTGGGTTGGGGATCATCGTGTCGGCGGCCGGTCACGAAATCGCCCGCGCCTACGTCGGCTTTGGCGGCGGCGAAGGGCAGCAGTGGAACGGCAAATTCGGCTCCCCGTTCTAGCGCGGAACGGCCCTTGTGAACCGTGTCGACGCAATCGAATTTGTTGACGTAAAAACGGGAGACGCTCCCCTCTCGGTTGGCCACAGGCAAATTCGCAGTCGGGTTTTCGAGGAGAAAGTTAAACACCCGGTGATCACACGATGAATGTCCTAGCTCAGGCATGCTATTTAGGAACTTGTGGCCGTATGGCCATGTTGTGGAGAAAATTTCAGGCTCGTGGATGGCGGATTTCTTTTCCCATTACAACAGCAAAGTTCATGTGTACATCCTGAATTGGGGCCCTCGAAGGAAAAAGCCTCTGACGCAGAAGATAGAATGGCCGCTTCGAAACGGAGATTCGGAGAGATATTGCAGACCCAGAGACAAAGACTGATCGACTTGGGTAGGAGAAAGGCCAAGGGCAAACTGAAAAGGATTGGCCCGCCGTTTTCAGACCGAAATATTGAGTTTCAAGACGCGAAGGTAATTTGTGTTCCGCTCGGGTATCTGGTTTTTCGAGGATTGAATTCTCCGAATGGCTTCCGGTTTGCAGAACTCACCAGCAGAGTCCCGGCGAACAGAAAACAGGAAGCAATCACCCAATCCCTTGGCAATGCCGGTTGTGCCGGCATGGTTGAGTTTGAGACTCTTCACATGCAAGACGATGGATCGTTTGAAATTCGGAGCGATATGGGGACGCATCATCATCTAGGTACCGCGCCTGCTTCCCACTGGGCGAGCGGATGCTTGATTTGTGCGCTCCTTCCGCCAATTGACCGATTGCTCTGTGCGCAGAAGCGATGGGGCGTGCACACTAAGCGAAAGGAATGTTGCTTCCCTCAATGAGGATCTTGCTGAGGATCACCCTCCCTCCAAAATACCCGCAATTTGCACCCTGTCCAGCCGGTCGTGGACATCCTTGGCCGGCGCGAGATACCGCATCGTAGTGTCGAGCGATTTGTGACCCATCCAGTGCTGGACGGTGCGCACGTCGAATCCAGCCCGAAGCATCCGCGTGGCGTAGGTCGCCCGGAATTTCCGGAGGTGAAAGCGCGCCGGGTCCTGTTTTGCTCGTTTGGCGATTTCCTTGCACATGTCGAGCATGTGCAGTTCGCGGTGCCCACGCGGGGAGGGGAAGACGAATCGGCAGCCGTCCCGGCGGGGATGAGCCTGAAGCGGGTCGATCAGCTGCTTCGGCACCGGGACTTCTCGTTCCTCCCAGCGCTTTGGCGAGAACCCAAGTTCGGGTTTTGCGGTGACCCTCACCGTGTTCAGATTGAAGTTGATGTCGTTCCAGAAAAGATGCACGACTTCCTGTTCGCGAAAACCGGTGAGCAGGAAGGTGAGGAACAGCGTGCGCTCGGGCTTCCCGCAGGCGGCAAAAAAGGCGTTCAGTTCCTCGTCCGTGTATTCCTCGGGCAGCAGCCGGACCGCCTCGGGAAGATCCACATGGCGCGTAAGGCCTCCGCGCCCCTGCCGCTTGAGGAATTGCGCGACGATGATCATGTTGTGGATCACGCTGTTGTTGCCGAGATCGTGGTTGCGCTTCAGATGCACCATGAACTCGTTCAGATCCGCAGGGGTGATGCTTCGCGCGGTCGTACGGTCGGAGAAAAACTCGAGGAAGCGATTGATGACGGCCTTGTACTTCCGCAGCGTGTTGGGCTTCTTCAGTGTCTCCACCACTTCGAAGTACCGCTTGGCGGCGACATGGAGGGGCGTGCGGGCGGCTTCCTCATCGTCGGGCTCGTAGCCGCGTAGGCCGAGCGCCCTGCCTTCGAGCTTGTGCTTCTGCCGCCGTACGGCTTCGAGCGCTTCGGCCGCAGTCACGCCCGCCGCTTGGCGCCTTCGCTTGCCGCCTTCCCGCCACTCGATGAAGTAGCGACCCTCGGGCAGCGCCTTCCAGTCGGGTCGGCCGTGATCATCACGCGGTATGGCGACGAGCGTCCAGCGCGTGCCGATTTTCACCTGCTTGAGAACATTAACGCGCGCCATCGCAATTTTCCTGGACGGTCAGTATAAGGGTAAGTAAGGCCGCTAAACAACTGAAAAGAAAGGGCAGAAATGATAAGCCGACGTTCTACCGCTGAACTACTCCCGCTTCGGAGACAGACTACCACCCCCCGCGCGAGCGCGGCAAGCGCACCGGGAAAACACGAGAAAAACGGAACGCGGGCGCTCCGCGCCTAGCCCTGGAAATAGCGGGCGTGGAGAATCTGTACGGTCATCGGACCCTCGCGGATCGAAATGGCCGTGCCGCTCTTGCCCTGCGGCTGATAGGTGATAAAGACAGTGTCGCCGGGGCGAATGTCGCGCAGCGGCTGGTGACGACCCTGTTCGTTGATGAAGGTCGTTTTCGCGTTGACGGTCATCAACATGGTGATGTCGGTGGGAAACCTGAGCACCAGTTGGTGCTTTTGCAGATTCACCTCGGCGACGATGAAGAACTGATTGCGAACGATTTGCGACCCGGCCGGCAGGGCGGCGAAAACGTTGATTACGATGCCGAGCACGGCCAGAACCGCGACAAGCAAGAAAGGAAAAGTGCGTTTATTCATATCGGAGTGTCTCAATCGGATCGAGTTGAGAAGCCTTTTCCGCCGGGTAGTAGCCAAAAAAGACGCCTACGGCGGCGGAAAATCCCACCGCGACGACGATCGCGGTGAAGGGAATCTGCGTGGGCCAGCGTAACATCCCGGAAACCACCGCCGAGCCGACCATTCCGCCGACAATGCCGGCCGCACCGCCGATCAGGCTGATAACGAGGGCCTCGCTCAAGAATTGCCAGCGGACGTCGCGCTTGGTGGCGCCGACGGCGCGGCGGACGCCGATTTCGCGGCGCCGCTCGGTGACCGAAACGAGCATGATGTTCATGATGCCGATGCCGCCGACCAGAAGCGAAACGGAAGCGATGCTGGCGAGCAGCATCGTCATGATGTTGGCTGACTGCATGCGCGCCTGAATGAGTTCCTCGGGGCTGCGGATGATGAAATCGTTGGGCTGATTGGGGCGCAGCTTGTGCCGCTGGCGCAGCAGCGCGGTAATCTGCTGGATAGCCGGCTGAATCGCGGCGCTGCTGATCGCCGACGCCATCATGAAGTGCACCCAGTAGATTCCGATCATCTTCTTCTGCACGGTGGTGTAGGGCGCCATGATGATGTCGTCCTGATCCTGGCCCCAC
>JAKAWN010000325.1 GCA_021827245.1 Acidobacteriota bacterium
GGGGGGCAGTAGCGGGCCCGAGCAGCAGGAGATACAGGCAGGCTTCGTTACGGTAAGCAGGTCTCCGCTGTTCGACCGAGAGGCGACGCAATTGGCCGCCGAGCCGGCGTCTGGTGAAGGAAACATGGTCCTCCTGGAAGCGCGAAACATCGTCAAGTGCTACACGGCGGTTCCCGCCGTGAATGGGGTCACCTTCTCAATGGAGCCGGGCGAAGTGCTGGGGTGCGTCGGACCGAACGGGGCGGGAAAGAGCACGATTGTGCGCCTGCTGACGGGGCTGATTCAGCCGACGAGCGGCAACGTGCTCTTCCGCGGTGCAGATATCCAGAAGAGCTTGGTCGGCTATCGCGAGCAGCTCGGCTACGTTCCCGAGGAGCCGGAGCTTTATCCGTTCCTTTCGGGGTGGGAATACCTCGAGTTGGTGGGAACGCTGCGAGGCCTGCCTCGCGCGACGCTTGCTAAGAAGATCCACGCGATGCTGGAGCTGTTTTCACTCTCGCCCGCGAAATATGTATCCCTTGGCACGTACTCGAAGGGAATGCGGCAGCGAATCCTGCTGATCGCCGCGCTGGTGCATGATCCCGCGCTGCTGATTTTCGACGAGCCGCTGTCGGGCCTCGATGTGACCTCCGCACTCATTGCCAAGAACCTGATCAAGTCGCTCGGCAAACAGGGGAAGGCCGTTTTCTACTGCTCGCACGTTCTGGAGGTAGTTGAAAAGGTGTGTACGCGCGTCATGATTCTCCGGAAAGGCAAAGTGCTGGCAGACGCGGCGAGTACGGAGATTCAAAAACGCGCCGGTGAATCGTCGCTGGAGAACACCTTCGTTCGTCTGGTGGAGGAGCGCGACGCCGCGCGCACCGCACGGGACATTATCAGCGTCATGAAAGCGGCATGAGCTCGAGCAACGCACAAGGCGCTCAGGCAGGCAGCCGGCAGTGGTCGGATAGGCCATTTACACGATTGGTACGGCACCTGATCGAGCGCATGATGCGCAGCGGCGACGAAACCGGCGAACTCGATTTTGGCATGGGCGCCATGCTGGCGCTGCTGCCCATTCCAGGTGCGTTCGCGTCGATCATCATGCTGGTGTTCCAGTCCCTTAGCGGCAGCACCCACTTGGACGCGTACGCGGCTTCTTCGCCCGACGAATATTTTTATATCGTGTTGGCGATGGTCGTGACCGGCGCAGTGGCCGTCTGGAAATGGGACGCGCTCATTCCCGACCGGCGCGATTATGTGAACCTTGCGCCGCTTCCGATTCCGGCGAAGCACATTCTGTACGCGAATCTCGCGGCTTTGTTGCTGGTGGCCGCCGCGCTGGCCTTCGACGTGAACCTGGTGTCGTCCATTCTGTTTCCGCTGGCCGCCAGCAGTTGGCAATCGTCGTTCGGCTACACGGCGATGTTCTTCGCGACGCACCTGTTAGCGGTATTCCTCGCAAGCATGTTCAGCTTTTTCATCGTGCTGGCGATTCTTGGTTCGATGATGGCGGTGCTTCCTTATAGAGCCTTTCGCAGATGCTCGATTTACGTGCGCTGCGGCATGGTCGCCCTTCTGGTGGCCGCGCTTTCCACGAGTTTTGAGATGAGCGCGGTCCTCCAGCATGTGTTTCCAAGCTCGCTACCACCGGCCCGATTCCTGCCGCCAGTTTGGTTTTTGGGCCTGTGCCAGCATCTGCGAGGGCCGTCGGATCCGACGTTCGGGACGCTGGCAAGAACGGCCGTCCTCGCTTGCGTGGTCGCCCCGGCGCTGGCAATAGGGGCGTACGCGCTGAGCTACCGCCGCTGTTTTACGAAGAGCTCGGAATCGATCGCGACCTTCGCCACCGCCGACGGCGCCATCCGTAACAGGAAGGGGTGTCGCGCGGCGGATCTGTTCCTGCGGACGCCGTTCGAGCGCGGCTGCTTTTCGTTCACCTTGAAAGCTCTGTTCCGGAGCGAGAACCACATGCTGATCGTTGGCGGTTTCGCGGGGATTGGCATCGTACTTGGCTCGGAGACGCTGTTTCAATCGGCGAGCGCTGGCGGCGCGAGCCGATGGCCCTCGGCCGCGGTGCTCAGCATCCCCCTGATCGCGCTCTATCTGCTTCTTGTCGGACTACGGTTTTCATTCGAAATTCCCGTGATGCAGAAGGCCAATTGGATTTTCCGCCTGACGGATCCCGACGCGAGGGAGTGCGTTGGCCTCGCGCGGAAAATCATGCTGACGTTCCTGATTCCACCGCTGCTTGCCATCGTGCTCCCGGCATACGGCTTCCTCTGGGGCTGGAGAGTAGGAGTGATCCACACGGCCGTCGTCGCTGCGGCATCGGTGCTGCTGATCGAAATTCTGCTCGTGCAGTTCCGCAAGATTCCGTTCACCTGTTCGGCGCCTCATTTCAAAAGCAACTTTGCCCTTTGGGGGTTCCTTTATCTTCTCGAGTTCATAGTATTCACTTCTTGGGTTCCGGCCATCGAGCGGCGGGCGTCGGAAGACCCACTGTGGTACTTGGGATTTATTCTCGCCCTAACCGGAATTTGGCTGGTACTGGCACATTATCGGCGTGAGATGATTCGCCTCGATCGCCAGCCTATTTTTGAGCAAGAATCGGATCTCGCCATTGAGCTCAACCTCGGTTGGGTAGCAAGGGGCGGTGAGGGAACGTCTAAGGATGGTCAACAAAATGGCCGTTGAATTCGAGTTCCGAGGCGAGAAGTACCGGGTGGACACCCAGAAGCTGTCAGCCCGATGACGGCCTTGAGCCATGGCCGAATCTACGACGTCCGTCGATTGAGCGATGAGCGGGCGGGGCCATTCATTCAATCAAATCTTCCAGAAACTCCAACTGCACACCTCTCGTCCACAGAAAGAAAGCTTCACGTTCAAAGAAACCCGTTACCCGCCGATCGGCGCGTACCCGTATCATCTTCGACCAGTTGCCAACATCCACATCCTCTGCTCAGGAACACACCACACATCCACAGCACCGCCTGGACACACCAACGCGCAACGCTACTTCATCCCGCGCGCAACGTTTCTCGACATTCCCGAAAAAATACTCAATCCCCAAAACGTCGTTTCCGGGCATAAAACAGGCGCAGCAGGGAGAATAGTAAGCACGCAAGCGCTGCTGCGAAAAGCATTTCCGGGCGAGCCCGGAAAGTGGTTGTCACTTAAACTTCACTTCAAAGAAATGGCAAAATCACGGCAAACGGGCCTTCAGCGGGAGATTACTGCCGAGCTGATGGGTGTGCCAGCGAAGGCGAGAAACTCTCGCAATCGCCGGGGGGTGGTGGAGAGGGAAGAGGTTACGGGCATGTCCAGCAATTGGCTGTGCCAGTCCCTTGCGAGCCCGAAGTACACACGACCTTGTGCCTTCCCGACGTGGTTCATGACGAACCGCAGAAGATCGTGGCTCGTGACCAGGTAGAGAACCCGGCTCACGCGGGATTCCTGGCTCAGGGTTACCGCAATGACTCTGTAGCGGTCGATAGTTTTCGGGCTGCGTTCGTATTCGAGCGCAAAGCGATGCTCACTTGACTCTGTGCCGACCGTAACGATGGCGTCGTAATCCTTGGCGAAACCAGCTCCAGTCAGCTCATTCTGCGAACGGATCTCGAGCGCTCCGATCCAGCGGACGAGCAATCCGGCGCGAAGTGCGCTGAGTTGGATGTCGTTCAGGCCAAGGGCGTGGAGAACGCTACGCTCCGCGTGCCTCCCGTTTGACCGTTCATGCCCAAGCAGGCAGTTCTCGCCTCTGTCCACCAACAGCTCTGCGCCGCTGCTGGCAATGGAATACACAGCTTCGCCCTTTGCCGGCGGAGGCGTGCCCTGCTCGACAAGTCCGTTCTCCACCAGTCGCCGGAGCCTCCAGTCAAAAGACTTCCGGTTCTGTTCGCAGCACTCGATCCGCATGAACTCGAAGAGCTGGGAGTGGGTGGCGTATTCCGAGCGCAGGATTTGGCGCAAGAGCGGAATATCGCGAGCTTCGTTCAGTTGAATGGAGCCTTTTGGATAGCGCATCGGCGGTCACTCCCGTCGTAGCGACTCGAGCTGAAGGCGCGCACTCCACGGCCAATTGACGAATGGCCGGAGCGCGAACCTCCCAAGGTCTGTGCGCAGCCAACCGCCGGGCGGCATGAGCAGCATCGCCTCTTGCTGGTCACGGCATTCGCTGAACGAAATCAGGAGCGTTCCCTCGGACCGCCAAGCTGGCGAGCCCACATTGATATGGCCGACCTCGCAGGCTTTGACGACAATCAGGAAGTAGTCAGGCTGCTGCGGGGCGGACAGCATCCGGTTGAAAAGGACCTTGTTTTGGCCTTTCCAGATGCAGGGCTCTGCGCACTCAAACACCATATTCAGCATGCGCAGAGGGCAATTCGGATCGAAGCCGCCGACACCATTGAACCGGACGTGACCAATGATCTTCGGCCGGGTTCGGATCTTGCCGTTCACCGGAACGCCCGTGGTGTTGAAGAAGGCCGCGCGAGCTAAGCGTCTTGTATCATTCGGGTTCTTCCCGAATCGCTTGCGCCATACGCTGCCAAAGCCTGTCACCGTGACCAACATGTCTATCACATGCCCTTCAGTTGCTTGTTTTTTTGCCGCTCGGCATAGAGCTCTTCCTGCAAGCGGTTGATGTGGCCGACGAGCCTGGCGCCGTCGCCGGTTGCATCGGCTGGCGACGGGTCACGCAAGGCTGTGTCGCGTTTGCCAGGACCGCTTAGCCGTTTCGCCAAGGCATCGAGCCTCGTAGAGAGGTCGGCGACCACAAGTGCTTTCTGACGGAGCTCTTCTTGGAGCCTGTTTCGATCATGCGTGGTCGCGTCGAGTTGGGAAGCCATCTGTGAGAGTTCCGCTTTCAGGTTGTCCTGGCCACTCTCGCCCCAGGCAGGGCGACCAGCTCCGGATTCCGCCGCTTCCATCGTGCGGTTGCAGTTCTCGATGTGCGTGTTGTATCGCTCGATGGCTTCGCGTGCCTGCTCGCGCGAATGCAAGTCGTGGTTGTGCAGGTCGGCCAATGTCTGTGCGTGGATTCGCATTTTACGGCTGTCATCGATCCACCGTTTGGCATAGGCCAGCGTAAGGAATGCGGCGTATGCCGTGATCCAGAAGGAGAACCAGAAGTATTGATTGCGTACCGTAGCATCGAGAAAGACCTGGCGCCGCTGCTCGAGCCACGGGCCGTAATTGAAGTCAGTCGGATTGAATTGCCTGAGCAGGAATTCGTACCAGGTGTCTTGGTAGAGGCGGGGTGGCGCCGGCCCCTGAGCGCGGACGCGCGGCACGGCCAGGAGCAGAACGATCACCAACAACCAACCACAAACGATCCTTTTCATAGTCTCCCTTCTCCCTTCGCGCGCCTGCGGTATCGGGAGTCCCTGAGTTCCGGAGTCTTGAAGCGGAGATGGGCGCCGACCGAGGTTGCGCGTGACTGCTTCAGGCGTGGATACAGCTCGGGAGCGAAATGTGGCACGGTGACGTCTTCGGGTGGACGCACATGCAAGTGGGAGTGGAGAGTGCCGCGCGTATCATCGGTCATCAGAATCTCCATCTGTCCCTTGGGCAAATTCTTGATGTGCTCGTCGAGCGCGCGCGTCTCTCGTGCTTCGACATCAACTCCTCTGCCCGTCTCTTCATACTTCTCGTATCCCAGGAGCCTCCACCGCTCGATGGATTTGTTGCGTCGGGTGACGCGGTGCTCGGCCGAGGCTCGCAGAAAATAGCGAGCCGTCTCCTCGTCGCGCGTTCGCATGGTCATCGTGGTGTTGGGTGCCGAGGCAACGTCCTCCTTGAAGCCCCGGCCAACGTGCATGAGCTGCGGCAGGCTTTGCATCGAAAACAGAAATGCGGTGTTTGTTCCCCGGGCGGTCTGGAGGATCTGCGGAAAATTCCGGTAGCCAAAAGGGGCGAATTCATCTAAGACGACGCTGAAGAGAGGCCAGTTTGCGCGGTCAAGCCGGTCCGCGCTTTCGTACCGTTTGCCGACCACCAGCTGAAGGTTCTGCAGCAGCATCTTGCCAAGCGCGCGCACGGGTTCGGTGTTCTTGTTGACGTTCAGCGTCACGAATAGGATGAGTTCCTTCTCAATTACCTCTTCGAGCGAAAGCAGGTCTTCGTAGGGCCCGGTGATGACGCTCAGCTCGTCGTCGAGGAACGTCATGCACTCGTTGAGCAGACCCTGGATCTTCGGCACGCGCTCTCGGTCTTGGAAGGATTGATAGAGATTCTTTACGGACATCTCGAAATTGAGTCTTTTCTGCGCGGTGATCCCGGTGTCCTGGGCCAGTTGGCGCGAGGCCTTTGCCACCTGCTCACGCAAGACCTGTTCGTCGATGACCATCACCAACACGTCGTAGAAATTGAATTTCAGTCCCGTATAGATGAGCACGCGCACGATGTCGGCGAGGTAATTGAGTTGATGCTTAGCGAAGAACTCGTCGTGGAGGTTAAACGAGCCGAAGACCATGTTCACCACGGCCATGTAATCCTCGTCGCTCGAATGGAAGGGGTTGTAGCGCACTGAGATGTCGGGCCGGGCAGGATTGAGGACACGCAATTGATGCAGGCGGCCGGCCCGGTGGATGTGAGGAAGAAGGCTATGGAAGAATTCCATGTCACCCTTGCCGTCGAAGATCACCATCGGAATGCGATGGGGATTGTCCGGAGGGCCAACGACGCGGGAGAGGTCTTGCGTGATGATGTTTCGCAGTAGGGTGGTTTTGCCCGAGCCTGTCATCCCCAAAACGATTCCCTGCATCACGCGGACACGATCGGACCAGAGCCACGGCTTGCCATGGACGTCATAGCCGAGGACAACCGCACTCTGACCCCATGCCTGGCGGAGTGCCCGCTCATCCTTCTTAGGAGAGACCACAAGCGGAGGATGGGGCCACTCGGTTTCGCGGCGCGAGCGTGCTGTGAGGAGCCGGTAGGCAGCCGCATAGATGGCGACAAAAGCGATGAGGAGGTAGAAAACTAATTCCATGATCTGCAGGGTCGGCAGACGGTAGCGGTAGTGTGCCAGATATAATGCAAACCCAGCGCCGCCGACTAGCAATAAGACAATCAGGGTCTCCTCGGCTTCGAGGATCGGCGCATGTTCGTGCTGTGATTGGTTTCCGGGTGGCATGTTCCCTCCCGCTCAATGCAGGAAGTTGAAATAGACAAACACTCCGAGGGTAGCGGCGAGAAAACCCGCCACAAGCAAGAAACCCTCACTGGGTTTCCGTCGCGCTCTCGGGTTGAAAGGATTCCGGGGTTCGAGAATGAGGTTTGCGATTGCCTTGAGGAGCCCAAGTTCCGGTCGGCTGCGCAGGTGCTCTTCGGCCCAAGCCCGAGCTTCCGCCGGTGAAACACGCTTCGCCATTTCAGAGCACCAAGGTGGCCGTCACAGGCCCCGTCCAGGCCGATGGAAACACCAGACGAAGAACGGTTGGCGTGCCATGCTGCTGGGGAAGACCCACGGTAACGATCCCCGTTGCCTGCTGGCCCGAGCCGATTTGCGGGGAACTGATCGCCGCTCTAGTAATCGCGATGGGCGTATCGCCATTGCTTTTCAGATGAGCAGCATCGTGCGGACTCAGCTCGGTGTCTCGGAGGACGTAGAGCGACTCGTAATATCGCGGCGCGTTGAGGACAACTGCCCGTGGCATCCCGAGCGCGTAGGCTGTTTTGGTGCCATTGTGAATCCTGTAGCAGATCAGGAGTTTGCCGTTGTGCTCGAAAAGTCCAGTGAGGAGAACGACGACCCGATTCTTACCCGAAAAGGAACCGTCAGTCCGTAGAGGCAAGCTGCCCATGAGTAACGCCGGAACCGGCTGCTCGTTGGGATCTCGCTCTGCGCGGGCGGCAGGCTTTGGCGGAACCACCGGTGGCTGATCGATCGCAAAATCCATTTGCGGCACCGGTCCTG
>JAKAWN010000008.1 GCA_021827245.1 Acidobacteriota bacterium
GCATTTCGTGTTCAGAAGCATGAGCTCTCAAGAGGTGGCGCATTGGCGCACTTGCCCGAAGCTCAGAACAGCGGCGGCAAGCCACAAACCTGTGGGGTGAGCCGGCTCGGCTGGGAAGAAATGACGCCGCTGGAAATTGATGAGAATGTTCCGCAAGACAAGGCCATCAACGCGCCCCGGCCGCTGAATGGCGCTGAAGGCAGCTTCCTCAGCGATGCCAACGTGCCTCTCGATGCGTGGAAAGAAGCCCAGGACGGCGACGGAACCATCATGCGGTTTCTCAATCTCAGTGGCCGGCCCGGCGAAGTGAACGTAACAACCCCGCTGATGGATATCAAGCCCACCTGGCTGTGCGATGCCATGGAAGCAAATCAGGGGGAGATTTTAAACATCAACCGGTTCCGGGGTCCGCGATTTTTCTCACCGCCGCGCACGGCATGAAAGCCAGCGCCTCAAACGGCACTGAAGGCGATCTGCGTCGTCCGGCTCCTCTTGCTTTACCTGATGCCCCGGAAGCCGAAACTGAACCCCACACCAAACCAGAAGGTGTCGAGCCGGTAAACAACGCTTCGCGTGTAGCCGGCTTGCAGGTAAAGCTTCCGGACCGGGCCGATATTCAGCCAGGCGGAATATCCGTTGTCGCGTGTCAGGTCTGACCCGCCGGTGGTTTGGCTCTGCGTCTCAAATCCGCTTCGGCTGGTGCCAATTCCAGCCCCGGCGCCTTGGCCTCCAGGTCCCATGCCCTGTCCCGGGCCCGGCGCCATTACAATTCCTGTGCGCAGCGCGATCTTCTGCCCTGCAATCGGCGCCATCGTCCGGTGAACCAGCCGGCTGTAAACTTTCTGCTGGCCAGTGGGCGCAATGTCGTAGAGCGAAGCGCCGATTCGGGCAAGCCGAAACACTCCGTAGCTGGCGCCTCCCTCAAAATGGCCCACGGTTCCCAGTGTGGAGAAAGGCCGGACGAAGTAAGGGGTATCTGAAACAGTATTCGCAATCCCGATGTTGGCAAAGGGCCGCAGGCGGCCAAAATCACGGCCAAAGTAGTTGTTCCAGTCCACCGTCGCCCGGCCCGTGGTAAGGCCAAGGTCTTTGTCGCCGGTGGGAGCCGTCCCTGTTATCCGGGACTGATAGTTCACCACTGGATTGTTCACCGTGATATAAAGATCGACAAACACGTTGCCGATCCCGTTTCCCGACTGCGCGCCGTTTGCCACGGCTGTGTCTGATGCGTTGATGAAATAAACGGGCAGCCCGGCATCCACTGAAAAATACTGGTTGAAGTTGTACCCGATCGCCGAGTTGAGCCGGGTCACCTGCCCCAGGCTGTTGGAACTGCCCTCAAAAGATTCGTACAGAGCAAAACCTCTCTTGTCTCCATTTGACCCCGCTGGCGGCTGCGCATAAAGTGCTCCGCACGCAAGGAACGTCATCCCCGCAACTATGCTTGCCATCGTTATGTTCCGAGCTACTCTCATCAGGGTGGGTCTCCTTTATCGCAAAATCTCGCGGAACATGTGTTCGCTTGGCCGCGCGGCGCGGCACGCGTCGAGAGCCAGCAGCGGTGAACCGGTTCCGTTGCCGAAGGCCTCACCGCGAGCCTCTTCAGGCCTTTGTTGAGAGCCACAAAAATGCATCCCGGCAAAAATGTGCTGTGGCTCGTCTTCTCATTCAAGCCTATTGCTTTTTCCGAAAATCCGTCTGTGACTGAAATCACCTCGTTACAGGAGGGGTCCAAAGCAGGAAAGCACTGCTTGTAACGGGGTGAACATGCCGCTATGTGGGGAGCTTCAATTGGCCGTGCTCAATCAGCCAGGTCAAGGACTCACACACGCCTTCCATGGAAGTGTAACGCGGCTGGTAGTCGAGCAGTTTCTGACTCTTGGCGATGCTGTAATTGGAACTGTGCGCCAGATGCCTCCATGTGCTCTCCGCGTCTTTCGGGGAGACGGAGGCATGGTATTCTTCCCACGGAACAAAGCGCAGCCGCGCCGGCTTTCCGAACCAATCGGCCAGGGATTCCGCATAACCTCGCATTGTCATAGCGGCGGGCGAAACGGCATGGAAACTTTCCCCCACGGATGCGTTCCAGTTCACCATCGCCTTCGTGAAAAGCTGTGCGATGTCGTCCGCGTGGACGTGATGCAGTGTTTCCAGACCCTGGTGCGGCATCAGCAACTCTTCGCCCCAGGCGAGCTTCCTGTACACCTCCAGGCTCCATGTAGCCACCGGATCAAGCGGCACCCATCCCTGGCCCACGATGTGTCCAGGCAGGAGCGACGTTGCCGGGAATCGATGACGTTGGAATTCCTCTGCCAGATAGGCTTCGATCTGCGCCTTCTTCATGCCGTATTCACCAAACGGCCGCCGGGGCTGATCCTCCGTGATGGGCGTGGTTACCGGGTAGCCGTGCACCCAGGCGGTCCCGCAGAAAAGGAAATGTCGAACCTTTCCGCGCAAGGCATCCACCAGTTGCCGGGCGCTCTCCACCTCATAACAGATCATGTCAATTACCACGTCAGGCTTGAGGCTGGCCACGCTCTTTCCGAACGTGCCGGCCACTTCCTCCGTCGCGCGGTCCATGCGGACTTGCTCCACTTTTTCCCAGGCTGGATGGGGATGGTAAGGCCTGCTCTTTCCACGTTGAACGCAAACCACCTCATGACCTCCGCGAGCCAGCCGCGGAATAAGATAAGTGCCGATGTGCCCTGTGCCACCAATTACTACAACGCGCATTTACATTCTCCTTGTGAGCTGGAACTTCCTCTTTCGAGGATGGCGCATCACAGATCGCGCCCTCTGCAATCCGTACGGTCCGCGACGGCCGCGGCGTTAAACATCAACTATATAACGCAAAAGTTGGCAATTATGAATTGCAAATCCTGAACGGCGTAACGGAAGGTTTCGATTCTGGGTTGTTCGTTACGAACTCTGGATTTTGGAGGAACGCGTCGTCACCGGAAATTTGGTCGAAGATGATGGCGAGCAATCCGGCGCCATTGGGCAGGATTTGGCTGATGGGGATCGCCGGATGAGGTGGCCAACAAGCCGGCCCCGAAGATCGACGTCCGTCACAGTGTTTACTTACCCCTCACATTCCAGCAATGTCCCCACATTAATCGGGTCGGTGGCAATCGCGCCAGTGCTCACGATTTCTGTAGGCGAAACGACCCAAAACACAGCTGACCCAGCCGCCGGTGACGAAAAGATGAGTGTGCGGCGCCCGGTCGGTGCAACAGTATAGGTTCCGTCAAAATCCAACTGGTACCCATGCTCTACCTTTCACGTCAGTTCGACCGGGCTCTGGAGAAAGCCCTCCGAATCCTGGACTTGGAACCGAATCACTTCCTCCCCTATGACCTTATCGGGCAAGTCTATTTGAGCATGCAAAGGTTTGAGGAGAGCGCCGCCGCCTTCCAAAAGGCAATTGAACTTTCCCCTGACTTGCCCATGCTGCGGGGGTGGCTCGGACTGGCCCTGGGATGGGGAGGGCACACGCGCGAGGCGCACGCAGTGCTTGATGGGCTTCACGCGCTTGCCCGCCAACGGTACGTGCCCCCGACATGTTTTGCCTGGACCCACATCGGGCTTGGAGACATTGATGACGCCTTCATCTGGCTGGAACGAGCCATTGACGCACCTGATCGCATGATCGAACCCATTAAGCCCTATCCCTTCCTCGGTCCGCTGCGCAACGACCCTCGCTTCACCGCCCTCCTACGCAAAATGAATCTGTCCGACTGAGCGGGCACAGGATTTCCCCCAGCCTCCGCACACAAAGCGTGGTGGTTTTTGGCATTCGACTTGCTACGTATACAGGAGGTCAGGTACACTCTAACTCCTCCAGAGTCGGAGTCCAGGCGAGCGTGATTAACTTGATCCCTGGACTCCGATTCCTCCAAAGTGCACGTACCTCATCTATTTTCTGAGACTTGGAGATTGGGATCGGAAGCTGTCCCCGTTACCATTGCTCTCGTTTGGCAGAAGCTTGGCGGGGAACGAGCCGGTGTCAGCCGCCTCCGGATTAGGTTCTTATTTCACCCATGCTGTAGTTTTTACTGAATGGCACGCACCTGCCTTCCGGCCTGCCCGGTGAGCCGATCTCATAAATTGCTGGAAAGACAGCCTCTTATTCCAAAACTTTAAAGCGTAGCTTAGGCACTTGGATTGCCAATCGTATGGGGTGGTGGAGATCAGAGGGGGGTCGATCCCCAAACCAACTCAGCGATTTTTCAGACCGTATGCGGCCTGAGGTAGGATTCGAATGCAGGAAGCTTCATCAAATCAACCATTTGGAAACACCTGGCGCGATCGCCTGAGGGCGTTGCGAAACGTTCCGCCCGGGCTGCGCATTGTGTGGGAGTCCGGCCCGCGCGTGGCCATCGCCGGCTTTGTGCTGCAGGTGCTCTCGGCCCTGATTCCGATTGGGATTGCCGCGGTGTCTGCCGCGATCATCGGCGAGGTCGCCTCCGTCGTCAAAGGCAATCACCCGCTAGCCTCATACTTCTGGTGGCTGGTGGCGGCGGAATTCGGACTGGCGCTCACGGGCAGCATCCTCTCTCGAACGATTGACTACTGCGACAATGTTCTCGCCGACCGGTTCATTCGCCACGTCAGCATCAAGGTGATGGACCATGCATCCAAACTGGATCTCGAATCTTACGAAGATCCGGAATTTTACGACCGGCTGGAACGCGCCAGGGTGCAGGCCACCGACCGGGTCAGCATGATTCAGGCCGTTGGCCGGGCTCTGCAGCAGTTCGTCACCGCCGTCACTTTCTCTGTCAGCATCTGCCTTTTTTCGCCCTGGATTCTTCTGCTCCTCGTTGCAGGCGTTATTCCGGCGTTCGTCGGCGAAAGCCACTTCGCGTTTCTCGGCTACTCGCTGAGGTTCCGCCAGACTCCCGCGCGCCGCCAGCTCGATTATCTGCGCGTGCTTGGCGCCAGCAAAGAAAGCGCAAAAGAACTCAAGCTGTTCGGGCTCAGCAAACACCTGACGAATAGGTACGCTCGCATCTCCGATGAAATCTACGAGCAGGATGTTTCCCTGCTGAAGCGCAAGCTTTGGGCCACCGGATTGTTCTCATTACTGAGTGCGACCGCCTACTACGGCGCCTACGCTTTCGTCATCTATCGCACGGTTGAAGGCGATCTTTCGCTGAAAGCTCTTGTCTACCTGGCCGCCGCCATCGCCGGTGCCAGCAGCAACATCCAGCAGATATTCTCAAGCTTCACCGGCATTGCCGACCAGGCGCTCTTCCTCACCGATTTCCTGAACCTCTTCCGGTTTGAGCCCAAGGTGAAGTCCAAGCCCAACGCCGTGCCGGCGCCAAGGCCCATCCGCGAGGGCTTCGTGTTTGACCAGGTGACTTTCGCCTACCCCGGAACTTCGCGGCCAGTCCTTGACAACCTTGACTTGCGGATCGAACCCGGCCAGCGAATCGCTCTGGTGGGTGAAAACGGCCAGGGAAAAACAACCCTCGTCAAGCTGATTACGCGGCTTTACGATCCCACGCAAGGGCGCATCCTGCTGGATGGCGTGGACCTTCGCGATTACGACCTCGATGACCTGCACCGCGAAATCGCCGTGATCTTCCAGGACTTCATGCGATATGAAATGACCGGGCGGGAGAACATCGCCATGGGGAAAATCGAGGACATTGACAACTTCAGCAAGCTTTCGGCGGCGGCCCGCAAGAGCCGTGCCGACGCCGTCCTGCGCAGGCTGCCGAAGCGCTACGAGCAGATGCTGGGAAGACGCTTTGAAGGTGGCGTGGACCTTTCCGGAGGCGAATGGCAAATGATCGCGCTCGCGCGCGCTTACCTGCGCGACGCGCAGTTGCTGATTTTGGATGAGCCGACCGCGGCGCTCGACGCTCGCTCGGAGCGCGAGGTCTTCGAACGTTTTTCCGAACTGACCGTCGGCAAGACCGCGCTGCTCATTTCCCACCGCTTCTCCACCGTCCGTACGGCAGACCGGATTTTGGTCCTGGAGGGCGGCAGGATCGTTGAGGACGGATGCCACAGCCAACTGATCGCGCGCGGCGAGCGTTATTCGAAAATGTTCGAGCTCCAGGCATCCAGTTACAGGTAAGAAAGGCGAAGAACTTCCTTATGAGCCGAATCTCCGATGAGCGACATCGTCATCCAAACTCACCCGCAGACGGCAACGGGTACGACGATATGGAACTCCCCTTGGAGAACGGGAAGACGGGGTATCAGGTTTCAGATGAGTTTCAGAATGAGTGGCTGAAGGTGCTGGGCATCAGGCAGGCGCGGAAATGGGCTGGCGCCGGAAGGAAGCGCTTGAAGGGGCTCAAGCCTCGCTGGAAGCACCTGCCCGTGCCTGCCTATGAAGCCAACACTCTCGCCCGTGAAGTCGATCCAGAGAAACGGGCTGTCACAGAACAACAACGCTGGATTTTCGACAACTCGCGGTTCCTCCGAGGCGTGTTGAAGGAAATCCGCCAGGCGCTCAAATCATTCGAGCGGCTGCCTTGCGTCCGTCCCTTGCCTGAGGAATCGGAGGTAGTACCTCGCGCGTATCAGATATCGAGAGACTACGTGCGAACAGCGGGATTCGCATTCAACGAAGAGGGATTCGGACACTATCTCGCAGGGGTTCAGCAGGTGGCCATTCTTGAAATGCGTGAACTGTGGGCGCTGAAGCCTCTGCTGCAGCTTGCATTGATGGAGCACCTCTCCACCGCAGCAAAGTGCATCGCGGAAGCTTCCGAAAACGGGAACCTGGAAGAAGTCTGCCCTACCGGCCTGCCATCAACGACGATTGCCAGCCTGCATGAAATCTCACAGATGGAATGGGAGGTTTTCTTCGAGGCGAACTGCATCGTCGATCGCCTGCTGCGGACGGATCTCTCGGGGGCTTACCCGAGGATGGACTTTGAAAGCCGCCAGCTTTATCGCGACGCTGTGGCGGACCTTGCTTTTTACACGACATTAAGTGAAGCCGACATCGCCAAATGCGCCGTCCTCTGCGCTCGAAAAGCCAAGGAACGAAAACGAGGATTCAGCGCTCGGGCGGCTGAACGCCGGGGCAACATCGGATACTATCTTCTGGATGCCGGCGCCGGGATTCTGAAGAGGAGAATAGGCTACCGCCCTTCACTGAGGAAAAGGATCAAGGACATCGTCCTTGAGTGGCCAGAAATCTTCTACGTCGTCGGGGTCGAGTTCACCACCCTGGTGGCGATCTATCTTCTGCTGCGGCATCTGGGCACCATTATTCCGCTCATTCCGGCCTTGCTATTGTTAATCCCTGCCAGCCAGGCTGCGGTGGGCTTGATGAATCATCTGACCGCCTGGCTCCTCTTGCCGCGCCGGCTCCCCAGGCTGGATTTTTCCAAAGGAATTCCGGCAGAGTCCCTGACCCTTGTCGTGGTCCCCTCCATGCTGCTCAACGAGAAAGAGGTACGTCACATTGCCCAATCACTCGAAGTCCGCTATCTGGGAAACCGTGATCGAAATTTGCATTTCGCTCTTCTCACGGACTCTCCTGACGCGTCCGGGCCCTCCGATGAACATGATGAGTTGGTCGCTCTGTGCAGTTCCCTTATCGAGCAACTCAACGCCAAGTACGCTTCCGACCGGCAGGGCAGCTTTTTCCACCTTCATCGGCACAGGATATTCAATCCCCAGGAGAACACGTGGATGGGGTGGGAACGGAAACGGGGCAAGCTGTTAGATCTGAACAAGCTCCTTCTCGGCATAGCGGACAATTTCCCGGTAAAAGTTGGAGACCTCTCGATTCTTCGACGCGTCCGTTACGTGATAACGCTCGACTCCGACACTCGTTTGCCGCGGGATACCGCCCACAAACTGGTCGGCACGATGGCGCACCCGCTAAACCGTGCTGTGATTGACCAGAAAACAAACACGGTTGTGGAGGGCTACGGAATCCTCCAGCCGAGGGTCGGGATCAGTATTGAATCAGCCCGCAAGTCCCGGCTGGCCAGCATCTATTCCGGCGAGACCGGAATCGACATTTACACTCGGGCAATCTCCGACGTCTATCAGGACCTGTTTGGAGAAGGAAGCTTCACTGGCAAAGGAATTTATGAAGTCGCCACCTTTCAACGCGTCTTAGGAAACCGGTTTCCCTCGAACGTGCTGCTTAGCCACGATCTGATCGAAGGCGTCTACGCGCGTGCGGGACTTGTTTCGGACGTCGAGGTGATTGACGACTACCCATCGCACTTTAGCGCTTACTGTCGGCGCATGCACCGTTGGGTCCGGGGCGACTGGCAAATTCTGCGATGGCTGTTTCCCAGCGTGCCGAACTCATCCGGCAGGCTGGTTCCCAACCCGATAACTTTGCTTTCCCGGTGGAAAATTTTCGATAATCTCCGGCGAAGCTTGATTGAATTGAACCTGTTTCTGCTCTTGCTCGCCGGCTGGTTTTTCTTCCCGGGAGGTCCTATTTACTGGACTGTTCTTACTCTGGCGCTTCTCTTGACGCCGACTTACGTTCAAATGTTTTTCTCATTGCTCCGATTCAAGGATACAGGCAACTTTCGGGGATTTTTAAAGGAACGCGCGAATAACTTCGTCAGCGGACACCTGCAAGTCTTCGTCATGCTGGTTTTCCTGCCTCTCCAGGCGTTTGTGATGGTTGACGCCATCGTCCGAACGCTCTCTCGACTCGCCATAACGCACAGAAACCTGCTCGAATGGGAGACGGCCGCCGAAGCCGAAGCCGGAACCAGAAAAAAGACACCCATAGAATTCTGTCTGGCACTCACCCCATATTTCGCATTGGCTGTGGGAGTGTCGTTAGCAGTCCTCCGGCCATCCGCGTTGTATTTTGCCTCGCCGGTATTGGCCCTTTGGTTGTGCGCAGGGTTGTTTACCAGATGGATCAATCGGCCTCCTCGCAGGCGTAGAACGCAAGTCGGCCCGCAGGATGAGATGTTCCTGAGGAATGGCGCGCTCGCCACATGGAGATTCTTCCGTGAGTTTAGCCATGCTGGAGTAAATTGGCTGATTCCGGACCGAGTCCAGGAAACGCCACTTGCCGTCGTCCACAGCCTCTCACCCACCAACCTGGGAATTCTGCTGAACGCGCGGCTCGCAGCACATCACCTTGGCTATCTCACGCTGACAGAGTTTGTGGAACAGACTGAAGAAACGTTGCGCACTGCAAAGCGTCTTTCCCGCTTCAGAGGCCATTTCTTCAATTGGTACGATGTGCGAACTCTGGAGCCACTTCCCCCGCGATTCATTTCCACGGTGGATAGCGGGAACATGGCTGCCTGTCTCTGGACGCTGAAGCAAGCCTGCCTTGGCCTGCTCAAAGAGCCCCTCGTATCAGATGAATCATGGCGTGGCATCCGCGATCATCTCGCGTTCATTCAGCAACTCGCAACCGGCACGATCGTTCCTCCTGACATCGCATCAAGCGCTCAAAAGCTGGCCACGAGTGCAGCGGGCATCGGCAAGGACTCTTCACAATGGGTCAGTTCCCTGCCCCATCTGCAACGCGAGATCCGCGAAACGCTGTCTGCACTCTGCCCCATGGATGCGGAGAATGAAAACGCGCGGCAGGCTCCGACGAACGAGTTGACCCGGTGGGTGTATGAAACACTCATGCGGATTGAAAACGCGCAAAGGTTCGTGCAAACCTTCTTGCCCTGGCTTCTGCCAGAATACGAGCATTTCCAGATTTCAGGCCCGGCGGCGCCGATCAGCCTGAACTCGCTGCCCTCCTTTGTTGCAGAGATTGACCGTAGGCTCAATGATTTGCCACCCCACCCTGAGAATGAGGGAGCAGATAGCGCCTTCCAGTCCTTACGCTCTCGCCTCAAGGGCTGCGTCCAAAGAGCCACAGAGCTTTCCGAAAGGCTTCAGCGCATTGCGGCCGAGGCCTCTGAGCTCTTGCAAGAGATGGATTTCGGATTCCTCTATGATCACAGAAAGAGACTCCTCAGGATTGGTTACGACGTCGAGGCCCAGCAGCTTGGAAAATCATATTATGACTTGCTCGCTTCCGAAGCACGAACTGCATACTTTATCGCGATAGCCAAAGGTGATATCCCGCAGGAGGCTTGGTTTCACCTCGGAAGGTCTCGATCCCTTGAAGCGGGACAGGCAACGCTGGTTTCCTGGAGCGGGACAATGTTTGAATACCTCATGCCCCTGCTCTGGATGCGCTCATACTCCGGCACGATGCTGGACGAGAGTGTATTCGCGGCTGTGCTATGCCAGCAGAAGTACGCGAAGAGGAGAAATATCCCCTGGGGAATTTCAGAGGCGGCCTTCAACGAGCGAGACCGCGAAGGTATCTACCAGTACCGCGCATATGGGCTGCCTGGCCTGGCCATGGACCCGAACATTCCGAAAGATGTTGTAATCGCTCCCTATGCAAGCTTTCTCGCCCTTTCGGTGGACGTCAACTCCGCCACACACAACCTGAAAAGGATGCGGGAAAAGGGATGGTTTGGACGCTTCGGTTTCTATGAGTCGGCGGATTACTCAGCCGGCCGGGCTTCTGCGGGCGCGGACTATGAGCTGGTTCGATGCTGGATGGCCCATCACCAGGGCATGAGCCTGCTGGCAGTGTGCAATCTGCTCACCAAGTCCTCGCTGCAGCGCTGGTTTCACCAGGAACCTCAGGTTATGGCCACCGAGCTCCTTCTCCACGAAAAGGTTCCGACCGCTGCGCCTGAAATAACCAGTTCCGAAACCCAATCGGAGCATTCTTTCCTCAGGCCCTCAAAAAGAGCGCTCGTCCGAAGTGCCGCCCGCGACCGATCCAGAAAATCTACTCAGGCGGCCCAGGCGGCCAGCGGCGCTCCGTTGGAGCCAGGGCTGACTCTCCCTCTGACCGGCGAAGAAGCGACTCCGCCACAGTGATAAGAAACGAATGGCAACCGGGAAATATCTTGACAAATTACTTTTATTGTTTTGCGGGAACCGGAATCTTGTAATGATACGCGGAGGCCGGAATCCGGGACTTGCCATCAACCGGAATGTTCTGCCCGGCCTCCCCACCTAAGAACTGTCCCTGTGTTTTCAGACCTGAAGTTGCTTTCCTTGCTTCGCCCGCAGCACTTCGGTTTTGCCGCGCCTCAGCCAGCGAGTTCGGCACAAATCCGATCATGTCCAAAGCGCGGTTGACATCGGGATCACTCATGAACCAGCGCCACACATTGCCTGTCCGCAAATCCTCGGCGCTGAGCAAGGTGATGCCAACATCGATTCCAATCACATAACGGCTCACCCATCCTGTCGTTGGATTGAAGGCATCTGCAAATCCGTAAGGACCGTAGATCTTCCGGCCGTGTTGCAGCAACATGGCTCGCAGAGCAGGAATGCAGATATTGGGAGCAAACATCACCGAACCAGCGGCGGCACTGGGAACCACAGTCCCGTCGATTCGAGAATCGTTGGGCGAACTTCCCCAGGCGACATAGCCCTTGGGGCTCTCGGAAGCCGTTATTCCCCACACATTTGCCGAGTATCCGTGGTACCGCTGCGAAAGATCGATTCCAACCTCTCGCTGAGCCCGCGTCGCCAGGACAGCATTCTCGAAGAAATTAACTCGCGGAACGAGGCGATCCTCCGGTGAAAAATCCGAATGCTTGCGATCCCTCAGGTTCAGCCATGCTTGGGAATACTGTTGAATAAAGAGCGGCCCACCCCCGATGTAGGTGTATCCCCCCCATTCAACCAAAGGGAGCTTCCAACTGAACCATGAGTCCGAAGAGATCGGATGCGGGGAGAGCCGATCGCCAGGACATAGATTATCTTCGCTTCACTGTATGTATTCCACCTGTACCGCAGAAACCCAGTCTCCGGCTTCCAGCCGTGGGAAAGGTAGAGCCAGCTCCCATCAAGCATCCAGGGGAAATCAACGCGGTCATAGATCAAATTCGCCAGTCGAACGATTCCAGGGTCCTTGGGGAAAGCCTGGCGAGCGGTCAGAATACCGGCAAGAAGCAAGGCGGTATCGATGGAAGAAACTTCGCTTTTCCATACTCGCTTGCCGGTCCGGGCGTCAAGAAAGTGGAAAAACCATCCGTGCTCTTGCGGAGCGTGATAGGCAAAGGACCGGAGAGTGGTAAGAATGCGCCTGCGGGCCAGAATTGGGCTGACCCAGCGGGGCTCGCCGCCGATGCAGAAGGCCGTCAGTCTGAAGCCCGTGGCAGCTATGCTTGACACGTCTTTGTGCCAGGGAACGTCGCCGGGTTTGCCGTCAAATTTTGCCCGGTCCAAAACCAGTCCTGTGTGAGGATTCCAATTGTCCCAGAAATAGCGGAATGAGCGGCGCGAAATGTCATCCAGAAGATCATTGTCGATCCTACTTAATTTGTAATGATTCTGGACACTGTCCGTTTTCGCTGCGGCAAGGCTGGGAACCATGCAAACCGAAAGCACTGCCAGGAATATCAAGATACTGGTCGAATGAATGCACTAAAGCCACTTTGCCGGTTTCGTCGCTCGATGACGGCACGACAGAACCGGGCTCCTCATTAAAGCTCTTATCCTCGACAACCTGAATACTCCCTACGCCGCATAAACCTCCCGGTAGGTCTCTGGGCCGCGATTGCCGAGTTCATTATGTTCCCATAGATTTGATTCCGGCAGGCATCTAAAGGAAAACTGGCGTGTGCAGCCTGAATGAGGCGGGCATGATGGCTAATGATGATTCGCGTCTCAACTCCGAGTCGCAAAAACCTTATCCACCCTTCGTAGTTCCCGAGTAGGAAATCCATCTCTTGGCCTGGAGTAAACCAGGGTCACGGGACTTCCCCGTGGAATTATAAGTTACTGCAGCGGTCCAGATAAACCCCGACCAAGAGCGGATGTCACTTCCAAGGAAAACTCTCGTTCACACCAGAGGCCGGGTGATAGAATGCACAGCTCGGACCGCATCGCAGGTTAGCCTTGGCGAGGCTTAGCAGGAAGCTGGCAATACCCTGTGCTCCGCAAGAGGCGTTTTTTCCGGGAATGCAGGAACGAGCACAGTTGCACTGAGTTGTTAATTGCCTTGTAGCCAGAACGCGCAAGCGAACGTGAAAAATCATTACTTAGTCTGGAGGCAACCATGGAATGTTCGCCGGTCAAGAATTTGGTTTCCCTTTTTGCGCTTCTAGCCGGTTTAATGCTCGCCGGTTCGCTTCAGGCGCAGACGAATCCGCCAATTCCGCAGATTGTTCACACAGGGTCGCACTATCAATTGCTGGTAAATGGCAAACCCTACCTGATGTTAGGTGGGCAGGCGCACAATTCCAGCGCCTCCAATCCAATAGATCTCGAGCCGGTGTGGAAGTCTCTCGTGGCCATGCATGCCAATACAGCGGAGGTTCCCATTTATTGGGAGCTCGTCGAACCCCAGCCGGGCCACTTCGACTTCCGCCTGATTGACAGCATCATCCAGGGAGCCCGCCGCCACGGGCTGCACCTGGTGTTGCTGTGGTTCGGCACATGGAAGAACGGGAATATGAGCTACACTCCGGCGTGGATCAAAGAGGATCCGTCGAAATACTTCCGCGTCCGGAACGAGGTAGGGCAGCCGATAGATGTCATTTCTCCGTTTTGCGCCGCAGCGCGAGAAGCCGATGAAAGAGCCTTTGCCGCCGTGATGCAGCACATCAAAAGCGTGGATGAATCCGAGCGCACTGTCATCATGGTGCAGGTGGAAAATGAGACGGGTCTGGTGGGAACAGATCGCGACTATTCGCCCCAGGCCACGGTAAAATACGAATCACAAGTCCCCGCAGCGCTGATGAGCTACCTCGAAGCTCATCGCGGACACCTGATGCCCGCGCTTGAATCAGCCTGGGCGGAAAAGCATTTTGTCCGTTCTGGCACGTGGCAGAATGTTTTTGGCGACCTGGCTCCTGAAGCTTTCAGCGCATGGTACGTTGCGCGTTACGTCAACGCGGTGGCGGCTGCCGGCAAGCAGCAGTACCCGCTGCCGATGTATTGCAACAACTGGCTGGCAGGACCCGGGGCTGCGCGCGCCGGAGATTGGCCCAGCGGCGGCCCCACGATTCATGTACTGGATATCTGGAAGGCAGCCGCTCCTTCAATCGACATTCTTGCACCGGACATTTATATCCCGGAATTCCTGGAAACCGCTGCCGCCTTCCACCGGCCGGACAATCCGCTTTTTGTCCCTGAAACCGCCTTTCGCCCTTCGTATGCTGCCTATGTATTTCCCGATCTCGCTGAATTCAACGGCCTCGGTTTCTCTCCCTTCGGAATTGACTTTGCCGTTCAGGATGGCAAGCTCTCGCCCGCCGGGCAGGCTCTTGCCGACAGCTACGAAGTGCTCCAGCCGCTCCTGCCTTTGATTGAGAAATTCCAAGACACTGGCAAACTGTTTTCGGTCATTCAGGGTGTTGACAACGCCAATGTCATCCCCCTGGGCCACGAGCTTGCGGCTGTAGCCTATTACAGTTGGGGACGCCGGTTCATCCCTCCTTCAGCAGAGCGCCACAAAGAATCAAGAGCGGGCGGCGTTATCATCGAGCTTGCGCCGGATGATTACATCGTGGCCGGCTATGGATTCAGGATTGTCTTCAGAAATCTCGTTGGGCCGGCTCAAAGCCCTGAATTCATCTCCATCGAAAGAGGAACATTTCACGGAACGGAGTGGGTGCCCGAACAACGGTTGAATGGAGATGAACTGCACGTGAACCTGCTGTTGAAGCCCGAGATTCTGCGCGTCCGGCTATACAACATGAAGTAAGCCCTCACGCGCCGGAAAGTCGAACTCGTGCGAGCACTCGTTGGCAGGTCGCAGCTTTTCAGTCAGACAAGCTCCACAACTTCATTCGTAGCCAGCGTTTTTCCGCGCGTCAAAGCTCCACGCCTGGGCCGAGCGGCGCCATTGCCACGGTGGTATAGGGATTGAAGATCTGGTCTTTGTGCTCTTGGGCGAACTTCCACATCCGCTGCAACAGTTCGCGTCGCACTTCGGCCAGGTGAGGCGAGAGCGGTGGCCAAGGCACATCCCGGCGGTTCTCGAGTCCTCGGCCTTCTTCCATCGTTGCTCGCGCCTGCTTGATGTCCGGGAAGGCAAGATTCACCATCTCGTGCGGGTCCGCCTTCAGATCGTAAAGTTCGTCATAATCGAACCCGTTATAAACATACTTGTAGTCCCTGGTCATCGTTATCCGCTGCGTGTAGTAGAGTTCGACGCCGTTGAGCTGCGAAAACACAGCCTCACGCCACCCGGACGGCGTCTCCCCGCGCAGCCAAGGTACCAGGCTGTGCCCTGACATTTTGGGTGGTTGCTGAACTCCCGCTGCGTCGAGAATCGTCGGAGCGAAATCGACCGTAGAAACTAACGCCTCGACCTGCCGGCCCGGGTTTGCGACACCTCGCGGCCATCGGATCACGCAGGGAATGTTATAACCTTCCTGGAAGCTGGGAACGCCCTTCGCATACAACCCATGCGCGCTCATATAATCTCCGTGATCCGCGGCATAAATTACGACGGTGTTTTCAGCCTGACCGGTCTTTTCAAGAGCCTCAAGCACCAGACCAAACAAGGCATCCTGCATCGTGAGCATTGCCCAATAATGACGGATCGTCTCGCGAACCTCCTGATCGCTCAGTTGGTGCCAATACTCATACCGCATCCGCTGATAAATTCGAGGCTTGTCTTCCAGCGTGTCACGAAAACTGGGCGGAAGCTCCACCGATTCGGGATGGTACATGTCGAGAAAATTGCGCGGACAGTGGTAGAGATCATGACCTCCTTGAACAACGGCGATCATCAGACACCACGGCTTTTCACCACTTGCCAGCTTTGGCAAGGCTTCAATGCCGCGGCGGACAATTCCGTAGTCCGGCGTTCCTTCATAACCCTGCGGGCCTTTCGGTGGAAAGGAACCGTAAAACTTCAGATTGCCCCAGCCCGGCCGCAAGACTTCACCCGGATTGCGCGGTTCGTTCTCTTTCAACTCTTCCCGTGCCCTTTCCCAAGCCCGCGCCGTGAGATGACTCCATGGGACAAACGTTGGAGTCCAAGCTTCCGCATGGGAAGGATTCAGGTTGGTCCAGCCGTAATCCTGCGGGAACTGGTCCCGCGCCACATGCCACTTGCCTGAAAAAACCAGCTCGTACCCTGCCTCCCGGAGCGTTCGGCTGAAGAATGGAATTCCCGGATAAGGGTTTGCGTGAATGGCAGTGTCCGTATCGACGTTGTTAAACACCCCGTGTTCGCTGGGATACAGCCCCGTCTGGAAGCTTGCCCGCGACGGGCAGCAATGAGGCGCTGGACAGAATGCCCGGGTAAACGTCACGCTCTGCGACGCAAACCGCCGAACGTTCGGCATGATCGTCGGGTAGTGGGGCAGCACGGCTTGGCCTTGGTGCTGCTCATCCATGAAAATCAGGATATTGGGCCGTTCGCCCGATTGCCGCGCCGGGGTCTGGCCTCTCGCGAACTCAGGCTTGAGCATGCTCGCCGTTGTCAACGCCGCGCCACTCTGCAGGAATTTTCTTCGTGTCAATTTGTCCATCACAGCCTCTCGTTTATTTCGGTGGTTTAATGCAAGCTAAATATTGAACAATTCCCGCGCCTTGCTCTCGCCCTCAAACATTTCCTCGAAATTGTCAGCGTGAACCGCGACTGAAATCCCGCGATTAAATGGACGAGCGCCGCCCCTCGAGCATGCGTCGGAACCTCAATCCCACTTCTTCAACTTTGGCCAGATTTGTTGCAGGGTCCAGCCGCGCGGCTGCGTACAGACCCATATCGGCCCTTGTTCAAGGGCGTATGGCTGGCCGAATCTCCCTTCCAGAATCACCTGCCGGAAATACTTTTCCAAGTGAGCCCGGCTGTCGCCCAACACAATCATCGACAAGCCGGTGTATTGGCGTGGCCCCCACAAGAAGTAGTTCTGATGGCCAGAGATGGCCTCGGGCAGGCCATACTTTGGGCCGAAAAGATCGATTGCACCCGCTTCGCCATAATTCTGGGCGAAGATGGCCGTCACCGATCGCAGGCCGAGCGGAAGCTTGTCGTAGACTTGCGCCACGGCAACCGTCATCTGTTGCCAGCCCAGTTCGTCAGAATAATACTGCGGAAGCGGAGAGCGCAGATGGCTCTTCTCGGTAGCGGGAGGCGCAAGTCCCAGCGCTTCCTGGTAGTGAACGTATGTTTCGACCGGCAGAATCGGAATCATCATCGGCAGCAGCGGAGCCGTGCCGATAATCAGTGCCAGGACCGTGGCCGGCTTGAGCCATTGGCGGCGGCCGAACAGGCGTTCAAAGGCCACGGCGCCGGCGGCCAGGAGCATCGGGTAGGCAGGAGCCGAATAGTAATCCTTGCCATGCAGGATCATCATCGTCGCCAGCACCACCACGAATGCCCAACCCAGCACGCGGTAGCGCTTTCCACTACCCGAAAAGAACAGGAACACCAGACCCGCCAGCCAGATCGGTAGGGCCAGGGGCGACATCATGAAAATCTGGTCCCAGAGAAATGCAATCGGGCCGCGCTCGATGTCACGGCCGCTGGCGCGAATGTTGTGCATCAACTGAATGAACGGAAAGTGGTGCTGGATGCTCCAGATCAGGTTGGGCAAAAAGATCGCCACCGCGATTGCCCCGCCCAGCCAGATCCACAGGGACCGGAAGGCCTTGCGCTCCCGGGTCAGCAGCAGTCCGGCAACCACGGCAAATCCGAACAAAGCCATGGAATATTTGTTCTCCATGCCCAGCCCCGCCAGCACTCCGAACCACAACCAGAGTCTCTGGTTGCCGCTTTTGATGATGCGCACAACCACGTAAGCACAGCCCATCCAAAGCAGCGGCTCAAAGATGTTCATTGTCAGCAGGTGGGCCATCACCGCGTAAATGCCGGCCAGCGCAACACTCAGGGCAGCGAGCCCTTGCGCAAATCGCCCGCCGCCGAGTTCATGCGCAATCAGCGCTGTCAGCCAGACGAGGGCTGCTCCAGCCAGGGCGGGGAGAAAACGCAGGGCCCAAAGCGACGTGCCCAGCGTGTGCACCGTGAGCCACGCGACCAGCGCAATCATGGGAGGCTGATCGACGTAGCCGAAAGCCAGGTGGCGCGCACAGGCAAGGTAATAAAGTTCGTCACGAAAGTAGCCGTAACGGCCGGCCGTCAGCATGTGGGCCAGAAAGCTGGCGGCCGCGACGTACGACACAATCGCCGTGGTGCTGGTAAAACGACTGGGCCGGCCGGAGTTGCCAGCTCCTGCGGCGGCCTCGCTCGGTACGGGCTGGGTGCTGGCCATTGTGAACTCTTCGCTCACCAATCGACCATCCATAATGCCACGCTCCTGCCTGCGTGTGCACAAATTCTTGCTTTGTTTGCCGCAGCCGCCGCGCACGAATCCTTAACCGGGTTTCATTTCCAGTTCCCACGTTGCACCGTCTCCCAAGTGTCGCAGGGACATCCTCCTGTGACAGGTTGTTGAAAAGACCGTAGCGGCGGATTCGATATTTGTTGCGCAATCCGGCTGTCCTCTATTTGCTGAGTTTATTTGCTTGACGTGTCCATTAAATACGTTCAATCTGGCCTGTTCAAACCCAATAAGGGGATTGCTCCCATTGGTCTTAAAGCTCTGCTGGCTTTGCCTGGGAGCAAATGTGCGAAATAGTTTCCGTGTCGGCGCATTGGCGGCATAAGATCGCGTCCACGTGCGTTGGATGACTTTAGTAGAGAGGAATCGCATGGGTCTTCTCTTATGTTTCCTCAGTGCATTGGCCTTCGGACTGCTTGCGTGCGTTTCTAAATTAGCGGAGCAACGGAATTGTGCTGCCTCGGCGCTGGTTGTCGCGGGGTTTGGCTGGGCAACATTAGCGATGCTCGCCCAGACCTTTTCGACCAGTTCAGGATTCAGAGTTCCCTTCAAGGTTGTTCCTGTAGCGATTGCTTTTGGCTTCTGCGCGTCTATCGCCTACTTTGCATTTCAATCCTCTATAACAATCGGAAAGGTCACGGTCGGCTGGCTGATGATGAATCTCTCCGCCGGCGTTCCTGCCGTGGTTTCGATCTGGGTTTACAGGGAAAGGCTTACGCCTATCAAGATCGTAGCGTTCAGCCTTGGGCTTGTGTCTATTCTTTGCCTTTTCTGGGGACAGCGAATGGACCAGCGTGCAACAAGGAATCTCAACGAGAAAAAGGATTAAACGCCATGTGGTTTCTGCTGATGATCATCATCCTTCTCACAAACGGCATGAGCTCCTTTGGCCTGAAGGTGATTGCCGGCTGGGGTCTTCCAGGGACAGTCAAGTTTCCATACTTAACCATTTGGTATGCGGCGGGGCTGGCCATCATCGGAGTTCCGATGTTGATCAAGGGCGTGCGGCTCGGGCGGAGCGAACTTTTCTGGGGCGCGCTGGTGGCGGCGCTGAGCATAGCCGGCCAGGTTGCCATGGCTGTCGCCCTTGATTCCAAAGTCCCGGGCAACGTCGTGTTTCCGATTGCAATCGGTGGATCGATTTTTGTCGTCGCGTTGGTTGGCGTGCTCTTCTTCGGTGAGCGCATGAATCGGCTGACCGTCATCGGAGTCTGCCTCGGATTCCTGGCTGTTATTCTGCTCGGTATCTCAGGAAAGTGAATCCGGGAAACAGAATGAGAGGAAACGAAAATGTCAATCGAAAAAGATGAAATCATCCTCATTACACGAGCTGACGACATGGGTTATACGCATACGGGGAACCTGGCCATCTTAGACAGTCTCCGCTATGGCATAATCCGGTCTGCGGCAATTTTGGCAGTTTCTCCGTGGTTTGAAGAAGCGGCCAAGCTGGCGCGAGAATATTCCAACCTTTGCTTTGGTGTACACCTTGGGATCATTGGAGAATGGAGGGGTTACCGGTGGCGGCCGGTCTTGCCTTATTCCGAGATCCGCACCCTGGTGGACGAAAACGGATTTCTCTGGAGGTATCCGGCTGAATTTTGGGAGCACAATCCTGACATGGCCGAACTTGAGAAAGAGTTTCGCGCTCAGGTGGAGCTTGCCAGGAAGTATGGCGTCAGGGTGGACTACATCGACACGCATTACATCATGCCTTATGACCCGAAGTTCCGCCCCATCGTCGAACGCATAGGAAAAGATTACGGAATCCCCGTTTCGTGCCTCCTGGGGGAGCACGAAGTGGATGATTTTGGAATTTACCAAATCCCTCCTGAAGAAAAAGAAAAGGCTCTGGCGGCGATCCTGGAAGGTCTCGGGCCTGGCGTCCACTTGTTAATCGGCCACCCCGGCTACCCTTCACTTGAGAATGACGCCTTGGTTCATACTGCTCCTAAGGATGTCCAGATGCTGGGCGTTGGCAGGCTTCGTGCTGCCGAAACTTTGGCGTACACCAGCCCTCGGATCAAGCGATTGGTCGAGAACCGTGGCATCAAGCTGATGAGCTACCGGGAGTTTGGCAGCCGGTAGGATTCCCATGCCGGCTGGCGCGCGGCACTATGGAACGGAAGGCGGCTGCTTGCCGATGGATGCTTCCATCCTGCGAAGTCTGCAATCGGACTCTGCCGACATCGCTAACCAGGTGTCGTTCGAATGCACATGCTTTATTTGAGAGCAAACATGATGATTACTCGCGGGCCAGCCGAATACTTTAAGCGCAGGCGGGGCATGAAATCGCACTATGCTGCTCGGGTGACAGAGACGGCTGGAGGATCCCCCGGGCTTCAGCACAGCCTGTTGAGCAATCATCCCTTAAGAAACCAGAAGGGAGCATGCAGCGCCCCATGAAGAGACTTGCTGGGAAAGTCGCGATTGTTACCGGCGGTGGGAGCGGAATCGGGAGAGCAACAGCGAGGCTGTTTGCCGGGGAGGGGGCCCAGGTCGCTCTCGTGGACTGTAATGAGAGAGCTGTTCATGACGTTGAAAAGGAAATCCGTGCAGATGGGAATGATGCAACCTCATGGGTCGTTGACCTTGCCGATGCAATTGAAGCTGAGCGGACTATTCTGTCCGTAGCTGAACGCTTCCATGCGACCGATATTCTCATAAACAATGCCGCCAGGTGCGATGTTCGGTCTCTCGACAAAATGACTGCGGAAGAATGGGACGCAACTCTTGCCACCAATGTCAGAGCCTACTTTATCTGTGCGCGGACGGCAGCTCGCCAGATGAGTAAGCAGGGTGGAGGCAGTATCGTCAATATTGCATCGGTGCAGCGAACGATTTCGGAGGCCGGTTCTGCTGCGTACGCCGCCTCAAAGGCCGGCGTTTATCAGTTGACACGGAGCCTGGCGATTGAACTCGCTCGACAGAATATTCTGGTGAACTCGATCAGTCCCGGGTTTATTCGCACACCGATGTCGATTGTTGATGGCGTAGACGAAACTACGACTCCACGATTTAAGAGCGATTACCTGGAATCTGGGCGCATTCCGCTCCGGCGTGCGGGACTCCCGGAGGAAATTGCTGCATCGGCTCTTTTCTTCGCCTCGCGAGAGTGCGGTTATGTAACGGGATCCGACCTGATTGTTGACGGCGGGCTTACAATCACACTGTGATCTTATCACCGTGCGAGAGTTGCCTGTTCGTCAAGCGTCTCATTGGCTGGCCCATGATTTCGCCGTATTGCCTTAAGACATGGCGACTGAATGCTTCAGTATCGAGTCTTGCAGTGGCATACTTTCGTTTTGAAAGGTTGGCTTAAATGATAATCACAGACATTGAAGCGATTTATGTGAGATTGCCTCAGGTTGAAGAACGTTGCGACAGCGGGCAGGACGCCTTGATTGTCAAGGTGCATACCGACGAGGGCATCACCGGCATCGGAGAAGTCGATTCGGCGCCCCTGGCGGTCCAGGGGATGATCCTTGGGCCGTATTCGCACACGACCTCCTCAGGCCTCAGGCACCTCCTCATCGGCGAGGACCCGTTCGCCACGGAGCGTCTCTGGGACAAGATGTACCGCGCGAATATCTACGCCGGCCGCTTCGGAATTGGGCTTCATGCCATGAGCGGCATCGACCTGGCCTTGTGGGATATCAAGGGCAAGAAGCTCGGGCTGCCGGTCTGGAAGCTCCTTGGGGGCGGATTCCGGAAATCGATTCGCTGCTACGCCAGCGTGTTGTTTGGCGACACGCCTGAAGAAACGGGTGAGATAGGGCGCCGCCTTGTCGGCCAGGGATTTACCGCGGTGAAGTTTGGTTGGGGACCCATGGGCCAGGACGCAGCTACGGATGCTGCGTTGGTGGCGAAGTCCAGAGCCGGCCTCGGAAACACAGCCGACCTCATGATTGATGCTGGTCTCGCCTGGGATGCCAAGACCGCAATCCAAAGAGCGGAGGTGTTTTCGCAATACGATATTTTCTGGCTGGAAGAACCGCTGGCGCCGGACGACTACGAGGGATATCAGAAACTGACCCAGGCAACGTCAATCCGCATCGCGGCCGGCGAAGAGGAAAGCGGCCGGAGCACCTATCGCAACCTGATCGAAAAAGGGAAAATCGATGTTGTTCAGGTCGATCTGACTCGGTGCGGGGGGTTCACTGAAGCCATGAAGATTGCCGCCCTGGCGGCGGATTACGGCCTCCCGGTGGCGAACCACGGCTTTACGACCTATATCAATGTCTCCGCGGCCCTGCACTGGCTCAATGCCATCCCCAATGCGTTGATCGCAGAATTCGTCACGCAGGAAAACACCAACTTGCGAGAGCTTGTGACTCGCCAGAAAATCCGCGCAAAAGAGGGATATCTGGACATTCCACAGGAGCCGGGGCTCGGCATCGATCTGGACGAGGACGCTCTCGCCCGCTTGCGCGTTGCTTGACAGGTTGCTGAAAAATGTCTTACACAGCGTGTAGCGGTGGGTTCATCCCGCCATAAGCCCAATCTCTTCAGCACTGGTTGGCGGCGTAAAGCCGCCGCTACTGCTTATTTCAGCGACCTGTTAGTTTGCTTCGGAATCTGTTTTGCCTTTGCTACGCCGGCTGGTCGCCCCACGCTTCGTTGAAAAATCGCAGCCAATTGCCGTGCATCACACCCTGGATATCGCTTTCAGAATATCCTTTCTCTTTCAGCAACGGCGCAAAGTTTTGAAGGTCAGCGATGGTTTCAAGGTCGCTTGGGGCCTGCTCTTTTCCAAATCCTCCGTCCAGGTCGCTTCCAATCCCGGCATGCGCGGAGTTCCCCGCCAACTGGCAGACGTGGTCCATGTGGTCCGTCACCATCCTCAGTTTAACCAGGCTGTTGTCCGTTTCGCCGGGCACGTAGCCTGGATATAGCATCCAGGAGTCCATGACAGCGCCGATCACGGCGCCGCGTGCAATCAGCGCCAGAATCTGTTCGTCTGAGAACTGGCGGTCGCCCGGAACGAGCGCACGGCAGTTGTTGTGGCTGGCAAGCACTCTGCCCTGGAACGTGTCCAGCACCTCCCAGAATCCCTTGTCGGTCAGATGAGTGACGTCCACAATCATTCCTAACTGCTCGAACGCTTTCAGCAACTCAAAGCCTTTCTCCGTCAGCCCGCCGGAACGGGAGGTGCCGTGGGCGTAAATTCCAATCCCGTAATGAGAAAGCCCGACCACGCGCAATCCTTTTTCCCACCATCGTGCAGCGTCATCAGGCGAAAGAATCGGATCGGCCCCTTCCATACTCAAAATGCAGCCGATTGCTTCTCGCGAGCCACGGTTCCACGCTGCAAGATGGCTCTTGATATCGGCCGCATTTCTCAACATCCGGAGGTGTCCCCGCTCTTCCATGATCCGGTAGTAGTTCCTCTGCCCATGGCCCATGGCGGCAGCGGCCTCCTGGCTTCGGTAATCAAGGAGTGGGTCGTTTATTGCGGTCGAACGCGCCAGGATTGTGGTCAGGCAAATCGCCACCTCGCCGCGGCGCATTTCCGGAAAACAAACCACGTTCCCGCCGCGATGGCGGCCCGGCACGCCAGCTTCCGCTCGCCGGATCTCCTCCACCGGCAGCGTCAAGTCGCGATTCCAATTTAAGGCATTCCAAGCCAGGTCAAGATGTGAATCCACTATGATCATTCCAGCCTCCCGTGACGATACCTCTGCATGCCAGCAAGCTGCGTCTTCATGTCAGCACACGACGCTTTGCTCCTCTTCGGCTTGTTTCAGGCTTCTGCCCGTCCATTCCGAGCTCTTGCCGAAAATCACGATCATATACCGTTTCATCCCCGTTTGCAGAAGGAATGAAGATGTGCGCGGATATCATCCGCCCCGCGTTGCCCTTCCTGGAAGCGGGTAGCGAGGACCGCCGGTTTTGCGGTCCGGGTCTTTTTAGCTGAGATGTAACGAGGACTCGGATGGCGCATCGCGGTTATTGCAATGTGTGCGACCACGCGGAATTTGCTTGACAATTGTCGGCTAGTGTGATAGCCTTCTTGAAGGCTCCGAGGGCGATATGCCGCCAGGAGGCCATGGAGAAACGATGGCGGGATTGGGTGCAAACTGGGCTAGGAGATTGTACGGGTCGTTGCCGGAAAACGGCATAGAACCTGACAAAGCACGTCCAGGCAATGAGACAAATGGGACAAAAAATATCTGTTTTTGCAAAACGAACCGGAGAAGTTGTTGAAAACAAAGGATCGGGGTGCAAAAACGAACCGGAACGAACCTAAAAACGAAGCGGAGAAGTTGTTGAAAACATTAGAGTGCATAAAAAACGAACCGGAACGAACCGAAAAACGAACCGGGCCATGTTGTTGAAAACACATGAAGGCCGAAAAAGCGGACTGCACAAATCACCCCACTGTTTCGAGGGCGATAGCTGGCGCCGGAAGGTGAAATCAGGCCCGGTCCGCGGCCCGCGCGTCTTCCCCGCCCTGCTTCCGCGAGGCTACACTTCTCATCCCCGCCTACTTCGTCCCGGCCTCCAGCTCCACGTAGTCCGACTCCGACACGGTCGCTGGCGCCGCCATGGTCTTCAGCATATCCAGGTCAAAATCTTTGTAAAAATCGAGGCAGAACATGTCCGGCACCCGGTCAGACCGCACCGGCTTATCAAGGATGTAATTCAGGTTGTGCATTCCCTGGTGGATGGTGATGCTGCTGAACAGGTGCGGCTCCAGGGAGCCAGCCACCAGCGACACCACCTGCATGCGATAGCCCGCGCTTTCAAGCCTCAGCCGCGAAGGGTGCCACTTCTGCTGCGCCCACCTGGTGATTCCGATCAATTGGGCCGTCTCCAGTCCCAGCGCCGGAGTGTCTACCGACGTCAGCATATAGCCGAGGCCCTCCACATCCTGCTTCCGGGGATTATCATCTCCGGTGAAAAGTATCGAGAGCACCAGCACCTGTTCGCCCCGGTCGATCCGGCCCGCGACCTCAGGATAGTGGTCCCACACTTCTTCATCCGCGCCCTTCCGGCCGCCGTCGTTCAGCGCGACGGTCATTGGCGCACCTTCGGGCGTCCAAGTTGACTTCGCCCAAACTCCCGTGGCGCTCAGGCCGTTGCTCATGCCGAACCGGAATGAAATGGACTCGATGGTGCTGTGGTTTGTATCCGCCACGTACCACGGATGCAAAACAGTGACGGGCTTGTAATGCACAACCTTGCTGAGTTTTGCTCTCTCGGATTTGGCCCACGCCGCCCTGGCTGCTTCGCCGGTGGGGACAGGCTCGTGATGGATTTCGGAAGCGAATTTCTTCGCCAGACCCAGGATGGTCAGGTTATTTGCCGGAATGCCCGCAGCCTGGGCGCTATAACTGGTGACGTACTGCCCCACCGGAATCTCTTCGGGCTTCGACGGAAGGTGGAACCATTCGGAGAGAAACCGGTAGGCCTGCTGGCGGTTGTCGCGCGCGTAATTATGTGCCGAGACCTGCGTGTCCTCATGGAACTGGAAGGCATCCTCCTTGCCGTAGAGGCGGAAGAAAGGCTTGATGGCATCGTAGATGTCGGGCTTCACCAGGGGCGCACGAAAGCAGCAGGAGTCCTCTGCGTTGTTGATTTCGAGCGTCGGTCGGGGCGCAAGCAGGGCAACAAATGTTTGATAACCCTGGCCGTCCAGCAAGCCTGGGGCAAGCTGCTCGTAGTCTCCCGGCTCCCCCGGCAAGCGTTCCAACCTTCCTTCGAGCGAAGTGAAGCCGGCCACAGGGATGGATGCGTCAACCCGAGTGTCGAGCGCGCTGAGCATAAGTGTCTGCCAGCCGCCGCCGGAGAGCCCTGTGACCGCAATGCGATCGCGATCCACGTGCGGATCGTCATAGAGATAGTCAAGCCCCCGGCGCATCGCCAGATAGAACAGGCCCACGCCGCTGACGCCCACCAGGTCAAGGTCCGCTCCAAAATAATGCTCGTTCCCTTTCAGTCGCAGCTCACCCATGCCCACAAAGGCCATGCTGAGGGCGACCATGCCGCGCAGAGCCTCGTTGATGCACAACTTCTGCTCGAACGGCATGGATTTTCCAGTCGGAAAGTGGCCCAGCACATCGAGCACGGCCGGGACTTTGCCCTCCAGGTGCTCGGGTTCGTACAAGACGGCTGTGGAGTAAAAACCCGGAACAATCTCGTACCGGAACTTCTCAGCGCGGTACCCGGCCCCGGCAGGCACGGGGACAGCCCCCATGTCTTCAAATTTGGGCGGAGCCTCCACCCAGGCTTTCGGCCAGCCGTGATAGATCACGTCATCCAGGACGTGCTGGCGAATTCGCTGAGCTTCCGCAGTCCATTGCCCGGCGCTCGCGGGATGGGGAAGTTGGGGTGCATGAGCCATCAGAAACTGTTGCAACTGATAGGTAACGACGTCAGGCGGTTGCAATCGCTTGGGCAGAAACTGGTCCACCATGCTCTGGGTGCTCTGACCAGCAGCAACCGTACTTCCCAGCAAAACAAATGCGATCAAGAGATATTTGGATTTCATGGATTCTCCGGCATCAATGGCGTTGAACACTTCCTCAGCTTGGGTAGCCTGACCTGGCCTTCCAGGTCTGAAACAGTCGAGTCCGACCTGTGTCGAAACCACGTCCATCGTGCGGTTGCAACCAGGAAGATGACAGCCAACACGAATAGACACTCGTCCACAGCCGCAGACTCCCTAATCGCTTGGAGTTCTATCTATTGGGGCACGATACTAGGTGGGCCGGCAGGTGTCAACCTGCAAGGTCTTTTGGGGAGCACAACCACGCCGCCTCGCCAGGGCACGTTCAATGAAGCGGAATTAAGGAAGGATCTGGGTGGGTGTTGGTGCAATACGCAGGAGCGCCCGCAAGCGGCCCACCAGATCATTTATCAGGCGGTTGCGAGGGATGTGAAGCAGAAAGTAGCGCTCCACCAGGTCAAGAGTTTTATGATCATCAACCTCGCCTGTAATGACCAGAACCCTCCCCACCAGGCTGGGTCGTATGTCATGAATTCCGGAAATCACTTCTTCGGGGGGAAGGCTGGAACTTCGCAAATCAAGCACGACTGCATCGAAGTCCCTGCGGCTGACCATGGCCAGCGCCTCCTGACCGTTGGCCGCCACTTCTCCCTGGCAGCCCAGTTTCTTCAGCAGGACACGCAGGACTTCATGAACAGCGGGTTCTTTCTCAATAAGAAGGACTCGGCGGTGCTGAGCCGCAGGCGCCGTTATCGGCTCCATCTCATATTGGGGTCCGTGCTCAGGACTGGCGGATTGGAACAATGTTGCTGGCATTGGCAGCAGCCACCCTTTCCCCAACCAGATTCGCAAAATGATAAAGGATAACAGTAATTTTCATTGCCGATTGTCTCTCGCGAAAATGGAAGGCGTAACGTATCGGGAGGATGAGAAGAAGCAAATGAAAGTAGCCAACAAGTGTCTTCTCTTGCCATGAGAGGCTACGTCGTTTGGGATTCCCGTTCTCAACTAGATATCTAAGAGTAAGAAAGTCACATTTCAACGCCAGACGTATTTGGGAATAGCTCATGGGAGCATTGGCTGAGAGCGCTTCACGCAGACGCGGGAATTCCAGGTCAATAACTCCAAGAACATCCTTAAAATAGGCCTGGCTAAACTCGCGACGGAGAATCTTCTCGCAGAGAGTTTGAACGTAAAAGAGAAATAAGGCTGTCGACAGGGTCAGGATCGCGATAGATGAAATCATGAGCATGTGCCTAACTTGAGGATCAACTCCTTCTCATCCAGAGCACGATCTTAATCCGTCACGAGCGGACCGGCAATGTTACGGTAGTACTATAAATGAGCAGACCGATGGAACTTAAGTAGTAGCAATCACCATTTAATGGGGAGAAATTCCCTGTTTTATTAGAAAGGTATTATCTTTCTGGCGGATTTGGACATGAAGAATGCCTCTCAGTAAGGCTTGTTGAGCGCAAGGTCTTTTTCTGTTGTGGCGTACAGTTTCGGTGAGCTGACCAATGCAATGTAGTGATTTCGGTCCAGGATTACGCCAGAACGCTTCAAGGCTTCCACTCTTAGCCTTGTGGTCACCAACAGAATTCGAGAACCCGAGGGCAAAAACCATATTCTTGGATGGTTGCGCTGAAGCGCCAAACGAACTCTTTTGCTGCAACTCCGCAATGCCACCCTTCAACAGGACGTGTTTTTGACGAGAGGAAGCGAAAAGGGTGTCGCTGCCCCGCGGGCCATCCGGCTCTGACAACGTTTGGTCTCTTGTACGGCGCCAGTTGGGGGCGCGCCGGAGGCTGAGTGGCATGAATCGAACTCCATCAGGGCCATGCCTTTTTTCGTACTTGTTTCAAGTCTGATGAATTGCCATAATGTACGATGTTTTATCTCTCCTGAGAGGGAATGATGGGATCATTTCCATCTCTTAGAAGACAATGGATAGCCGGTAGCGAGTCGCAGCGCATTGAGCGAATCCTCGCGGCCACGCGAGCCATTCTCGCTCTGGCATCGGTGTTTGTGATTTGGGTCGATCCCACCGAGCCTCGCCATTACGCCACGGTGGTGTACGGCCTTCTGGCTCTCTTTCTTTTTGAAGCCGTGGGCGTGCTGGCCCTCGTTCGGACGCAAAGGACTTCTTCCCCCACGTTTCGCCTGGCAGTTCACTCCCTCGACATCCTATGGCCGGCTCTTATTTCCATATTCACGGCGGGCCCAAACAGCCCATTCTATCTCTTCTATACCTTCGTACTGTTGGAAGCCGCCTATCGTTGGGGATTGCAGGCAACTCTAGTAACGGCCATGGCCTCAACAGTGCTTTACATCTCGCAGGCCTTTTTCACCGTCGCCCATGGATATGCTCTTCCCTCGCTATTTAGAGGGTCTTACAACCTGAACTCTTTTGTGATGCGCGGGATTTATCTGCTGATCCTGGGTTACTTGCTGGGATATCTGGGCGAAGAGGAGAAACAACTTCGCGAAGAAACGGCTGCCATCAGCACGGTCATTATGAAAGCACGCGCTGAAGTTGGCATGCGCAATACGCTGGAATCTGTGTTCGAGGAAATCTTTAAGCTTTTTCGGACCCGCCGCGCAGCCCTTGCGGTCCTTGACCGCAACTCTGGCCGTGCCTTCGTCTGGAACGTGGACCAACAGGAGCCGGAAGGTAAAGTCAGCTTATCCACAAGAGAGCTTCATGCGCAGCAAGGCGAACAAAGCCTCTTTGAAACACCCGGCCACGTCTGGTATGCTACACGCAATCGCAAGGACCATGGCGACGCGAAATACGACATCTACGCGCTGGATGAAGATGGCAGAAGGTTCTTCGACGAGGTCTGGTCACCGCCTCAAGAAATGGTTGGGAATAATGAGGTGCGTTCGTTCCTGGGGGTACGCTCCATCTACGCAGATGAATGGTCGAGTGTCTTGCTGCTTTTTGCACCCCACTTTCAGCCGAATCGCGAGAGCGCCGTACGGTTCCTGCGGGCAGTCGCGCTACAGGTGAGTCCTGCCATTTACTCAGCCTTCCTGACATCACGGCTGCGATCAAGGGCAGGAGCTATCGAACGGGCTCGGGTGGCGCGGGAATTGCACGACGGCGTCATCCAGTCCTTGATAGGATTGGAAATGGAAGTTGATGTCCTCCGTCGGCAACCCGATGCATCTCAGGCGACGGTAGTGGATCGCTTGGTTCACATCCAGCGCGTTCTTCGTCAGGAAGTCCTTAATTTGCGCGAACTGATGCAGCAGATGAAGCCGGTTGACATCCGTCCGGCCCAATTGCTGGACTACCTGGTGACCATGGTCGACAAGTTCCAGCGAGATACCGGTATTTCAAGCCGATTTGTTACGACAATGGCAGAAGTTTCGCTGCCGCCACGTGTCTGCAACCAGTTGGCGCGCATCGTGCAGGAAGCGCTTGTAAATGCAAGAAAGCACAGCCGTGCCCAAAGGGTATTGGTGCAACTTGGACAGCAAGATGGACGGCTAAAGCTGGTCGTCGATGATGACGGACGCGGATTTGACTTTTCTGGACGTCTTGACCTGAATGAGCTTGATGCCATTCGGAAAGGCCCGCTGGTTATAAAAGAAAGGGTCCGCAACATTAACGGTGAACTTATTGTAGAATCAATGCCCGGCAAGGGCTCACGTGTCGAAATCAGCCTGCCGAAGAATACATATGGGTAATCCATCGCAATCAGTCCGAATTCTCGTGGCTGACGACCATCCTATCTTTCGCGATGGTCTTCGCAAGCTGCTCGAAGCAGAAAAGGACTTCAAGGTGGTCGGTGAGGCCTGCGACGGTGGTGAAGCCGTTGAGATGGCCCAGCGACTCAAGCCGGATATCCTTCTCCTCGACCTGGCCATGCCTCGCGTCCCGGGCCTGGAGGCAGTTCGCGAACTGGGGAATTCCGTTGAGGCCATAAAAATCATCCTGCTGACGGCTGCTATTGATCGCGAACAAATCGTGGATGCGCTGCATCATGGCGTTCGCGGCGTCGTCCTCAAGGAATCAGCGACGGAACTACTGCTCAAGAGCATCCGGTGCGTGATGGCGGGACAATACTGGGTAGGGCGTGAAAGCGTATCTGATCTTGTAAGAATTGTTCGTGATTTAACAACCATTCCGGAACAAGGAACGCGGAAAAGATCATATAACCTCACGCCGCGCGAACTCGACATCATCTCATCCATCGTCGCCGGCTACACGAACAAGGACATCGCTGAGAAGTTCGACATCGCAGAGCAGACCGTCAAACACCACCTTGGGAATATCTTTGACAAGCTGGGCGTTTCGAACCGCCTGGAGTTGGCACTGTTTGCCGTCAACCATCACCTCGTCGATGACGAATGACTTCCATCTCCTGCTTTCTGACATGGTTGATCCCACTGTAAAGCAATGAACACACCCCCATTCCCTGGGCTCTACAGATCGCCCGTCGATAGACCTTTTTCGTGATCAAGGCGAAAGCGGGCCCGGCTGAGGGCACAAAGGCGCAAAGGTTCACAATGGAATGTGACGAAGGTCACAGTGCGAGGGGCAGAAGAGTTGTACAAGGAACTTAACATTTGTAGCAAGACTCAGTACGGCAGGAGGCATTAGTTGAGCATTAGCATTGGGCTCGACATCGGGGCTGTCAGTGTCAAGCTTGCGGCCATGGGTGGCCCCGCCGATGATCTGCTTTTCAGAGACCTCATTGAAAACTCGAAGGGGTTCTTCAGGGGCAAATTCCCGGATGAGAGTCCGGTTTCTCATTGCCCGCTGGTGCTCTCGAGTTATCGCCGAACGGAGGGGAACCCTGTTCAGGCGGTAAACAACCTCCTGAGGGAATTTTACGCATGGATTCCGGAAGCGCTCGTCGCGGGAATTTGCGCTACCGGATCCGGGGGGCAGCTTATCGCCGACATGGTTGGTAGTCGTGTCGAAAACGAGTTCCGAGCTATTGCGCGGGGAGTTCAAATGTTTCATCCGCAAATCCGGACCCTATTTGAGATGGGCGGGCAAACATCGAAATACATGCGTCTTGCTCCTCCCGCAGACTTGAAATCCGTGGGAATCATCGATTACCAGGCAAGCGGAGAGTGTGCGGCCGGCACCGGTTCATTCGTCGATCAACAGGCGTCGCGGCTGCGCTATTCGATTGAGGATGTAGGCCCGGCGGCGTACCGTGCAGCGTCTGCCGCGCGGATCGCGGGGCGCTGCTCCGTCTTTGCCAAGACAGACATGATCCACGCCCAGCAAAAGGGTTACACGACCGAGCAGATCCTGCGGGGTCTTTGCGAGGCCGTGGCACGCAATTTCAAATCGAGCATCGTGAAAGGCCGCCGCGTGGCGCCTCCGGTGGCCTTTATCGGAGGAGTGGCACTGAATCAAAGCGTCTGTTCTGCGCTGCGCGAAGCATTCAGATTAGCGGAGGGAGACTTGCTGGTCCCGGAACTTTACGCGTGGATGGGAGCCACGGGGGCAGCCTTGCTTGAGGCCAACTACAGCAATAAGCCGGAATCCAAGCGGCGCGCCCTGCGCAGGCAAGCGGGGACGCCTGCCGAAAACGCCGCAGGCAGCGAGCCGCTCTCTATGGCAAATGTACTTCTCCTGCGAAATCAGATAGAACAGGTTGTTCTCCCGCAGCTCGGGGAAATAATCCGCGCCTACCTGGGCATCGATGTTGGTTCGGTCAGTACCAACCTCGTGGCTATCGACGACACGGGGAGGGTCCTGAAGGAAATCTATCTTTACACGGAGGGCCGTCCCATTGAGGTTGTGAGCCGCGGCCTGAAGGATATCGAATCTCAGCTTGGCCCCTCGCTCGACATCCGTGGTGTGGGCACGACAGGTTCCGGGCGTGAACTAATCGGCGAATTGATCGGTGCCGACACCGTCAACGATGAAATTACAGCGCACAAGACGGGAGCGATGTTCGTCTCCGAGCAAATGAGCATGGAGCCAGTCGACACCATTTTTGAGATCGGCGGGCAGGACTCCAAATTTATCAGGCTCGAAAAAGGAGTCGTGGTTGATTTCACCATGAACGAAGCGTGCGCCGCCGGCACTGGATCATTCCTTGAAGAACAGGCCGAGAAGATGGGAATCTCCATCAGGGAGCAGTTTGCCCGGCTGGCGCTCGCCTCCTCAAGCCCTGCACGGCTGGGCGAGCGCTGCACGGTCTTCATGGAACGGGACGTCATGGCACTGTTGCTGAAAGGATCGAAGATAGGAGATCTTGCCGCCGGGCTTGCATATTCTGTAGCCCTCAATTACTTGAACCGGGTGGTGCGCGGACGCAAGATCGGCAACGTTATCTTCTTCCAGGGAGGAACAGCTTATAACGATGCCGTCGCCGCAGCCTTCTCGCAGATTCTGCGCAAGCCTATCATCGTGCCGCCCCATAACGGCGTGATGGGAGCCATTGGCGTGGCGCTGATCGCCCGCGACCGCATGAGAGAGTCAGAACCCGTCAGCAGATTCCGTGGCTATGATCTTGGACGAGTCCAGTTCACGTCGCGCGATTTCGTCTGCCGCGCCTGTTCCAATTATTGCGACATCAAGGAGTTCAACATCGACGGACAGCGAACCTACTGGGGCGACCAGTGCTCAGACAAGTTCCGCAAGCCCACGCACTCGGATCGAAAACCGGTTATTGATGACCTGATTGAGTACCGTGACAAGCTCCTGGAATCTTACGTTTCATTGCCGGAAGAGGGCCGTCCCGCTGTGGGGGTTCCGCGGGCAATGTATTTCTATGATAAATTCCCCTTCTGGAGCACTTATTTCCAAGCGCTCGGCTTTAACGTCATTGTTTCCTCCCCCACGGATCGCAAGACAGCCACGACGGGTGCAGAGATGGCCATCGCGCAACCATGCTTCCCGGTCCAGGTTGCCCACGGGCATGTAGAGGAGTTGCTGAAAAACAGCGTTGATTTCATCCTGCTTCCCAATACTGTCAACCTTGAGGCTCCCGAATCCGTCGTCCCTTCGCATTTGTGCCCGTGGAACCAAACCTTGCCTTTTGTCGTGCGCGCCGTGCCGCAAGTCGAAGAGGCGAAGGCGAAACTACTCGCCCCGACAGTCCATTTCCGGAACGGACATGATTTCGTGAAAAAGGAACTGACCAGATTCGCTCGCGAACTTGGCATCTCACCACGGAAAAGCAGGCGCGCCGTGGTGGAAGCATACGCTGCTCAACGCGACTTCGACGGAGCATTACTCAGCCGGGGAGCGCTCGCGCTCACGACGCTGAATCAAACAGATGAACCGGGCGTGATTCTGGTCGGGCGCCCCTACAATCTCTACGACCGCAGCATCAACTGTGATATACCGCGCAAGCTGCGGAAGACCTACGGCGTGAACGTCATCCCCATGGACTTCCTGCCGCTGGACGAGGAAGACGTCACTGAGGTCAATGACAACATGTTCTGGAATTCGGGAAGGCGGATTTTAGCCGCTGCGCTTATTGCCCGCCGTTCCTCCAATCTTCATCTGATTTACATCTCGAACTTCAAATGCGGACCCGACTCTTTCATTAAGTCGTTTCTGAGCGAAGCCGCCGACAAGCCTTCGCTAGTGCTCCAATTTGACGGCCATTCGAACGATGCTGGATTTATTACCCGGTGTGAAGCATATCTTGAAAGCAAAGGGATACTGAGATGTCCTACGCCCATAGTTGCAGCATGAACCGCACGATCGATAGTAATCATCCGTTGTATGGTAAGGCTGTCTACTTGCCTGTCATGGGCGAAGGGGGCTCAGAAATGTTCGCGGCCATATTCCGTCGCCTCGGCATCGAAGCACACGTGACCCCTCCGTCAAGCAAGCGAACAGTCGAACTAGGCAGCAAAGTCACCCAGGGCGACGAGTGCTACCCGAGCAAGGTGGTTATCGGCGACCTCCTGCAGGCCATCGAGCAGCCGGATTTCGATCCGGAGCGAGCAGTGTTCTTTCTGCCAACCTCCGATGGTCCATGCCGGTTCGGACAATATGTCCCGTATCTCAAGAACATCCTCCGGGACGCCGGATACGGCCAGATCGAGATCCTGTCCCCTAGCGACAAGAACAGCTATGCGGGACTCGGTGATGTTGTTACTGCTTTTGGGCGGTTAAGCTGGCGCGGCATCGTGGCAACCGACTTGCTTCACCGGTTGCTGCTCAAGACCCGGCCCTATGAGACCGCGACCGGCTCTGCCGATGAGGCCTACCAGGCGAGCCTGCGGGACCTTTGCGAAACCATTGAGTCTGCCTGCGATAATGAGAACTGCCAGCTTCGCGCCCTGGTCGCTTGTCTGGAGCGGGCGCGGGATCGCTTCCACGCCGTCCCCGCAAAATACGATCGCAGCCTGCCTCTGATTGGCGTCGTTGGTGAGATCTTTTGCCGCCTAAATACCTTTTCGAATGATGAGTTGATTCGAAAGCTTGAATCTCAGGGAGCCGAGGCTTCTCTCAGCCATGTCGCCGAGTGGGTCGGCTACACCAGCCTGGAGGAGGAGCGCCAACTTAGGATGTGTGGCCAGACGCTCTCGCTTGAAATGCTGAGCGCCAAGGTGCGCACACACTTCCGGCGCGCCGATGAACAGGCGCTCCTCAAACCTCTCATCGATGACTTCGAAGGTTATGAAGAACCTGAAGCGGAGGAAATCGTCAGCCTCGCTTGGCCTTACTTGCCAGCCACCGGAGTTGCAGGCGAAATGGTTCTTAGCGTGGGATTAGTAGCCTATCACGCGAAGCACGGCGCCGACGGAGTTATTGACATCAGCCCGTTCGGGTGCATGAACGGCACGGTGAGCGAGGCCATTTATCCGCGGGTCAGCCGTGACTACAGTGGCATTCCTGTCCGCAGCTTCTATTTTGATGGCACGCATTCGGATTTAGACCGCGACCTCGGTGTTTATCTTGAGCTCGCTCGCTCCTATCGTGAGAAAAAGCCCTATCCGCGCACCTATCCTCCCTGCTTTCGGTCACCGGCTGCTCAGGAAGTTGCGCAAGATCGCCCTTCGGCGAGGCAGGTTTCATTCGGCTCGCCCGCCCACATTTTTCAAATACCAAATGGGATAACTCCTCAGAAGTAAGGACAGCGCTCAGAGGGCCGGCCAAAGTGACTCCCAGACCTTGAATTCCGTGTGGAAGCCCGACTCCTCCGCGCGAACCATCCGTCCCGAGGCAACGTCGATTGTATGCTCGAAGATTCGTTTGCCAACATCCTCAACGGTTTCGTCTCCGTCGAGAACTGTCCCCGCATTAATGTCAATGTCGCCGTTGTATTTGGAAACGAAGTTGTTCGACCCGATTTTCGTTACCGGGCCAAGCGCACAACCGATCCCGGTTCCCCTCCCCGTGGTGAAAATTGTAACTTGTGCGCCGCTCAGAAAGAGGGCCGGGGTCGCAATATGGTCATAACCCGGGGTGTACAGCACATAAAGGCCTTTGCGGTTGCCCAGCCACTCACCATATTCCACCAGATCTTCGACCGTCGAAGTCCCGCCCTTCGCCTTTACGCCGCTGGACTTCAGGAAAATGTTGTAAAGGCCGCCCTTCTTGTTCCCCGGTGACGGATTGTCCCGGAAATCCTCACCGAACATTTCCACGTATTTTCGATAGCGCGTCAGCGCATTCATCAGCTTGCGTCCAACGGCACGGGTGCGGGCACGCTGAGCCAGATCAACCATCGCGCCGCCTTGCAGTTCAGGAATTTCCGGGAGAAACACCGCGCCGCCGGCCTTCACAAACATATCAGCAGCAACCCCAACGGCCGGATTGGCGGTCACACCTGACCACCTGTCGGAACCGCCGCACTCCGTTCCGACAATCAACTTTGAAATAGGAACCGGCTGGCGCACACTGCTGTTTGCCCTCTCAAGCAATTTCTCAACAATAGCCAGGCCTTTTTCGACCGTCTTGCGACCGCCGCCCGCCTGCTGAATGGTCAGGTTCATCACCCGCTGGGTATAGCCTTGTATTTCGCTTTCGAAGATAGGAACAGAGCATTCCACACAGGTTTTTCCGCACCCGAGATCGATGTAAATGGCGGCCCCGAGATTTGGATGGCGCAAAGTGTTTGCCAGGAGCCTGTTCAGTATGGCAACCGCTTCGCCTTCCGGCATGCCACAACCAGACTCCTGAACAATAGGAACCACGCCATCTACATTGGGGTATCTGTCCTTGGAGTAAATCTCTCGCATGGCACGAGACGCAATTTCGCGAGCCTCGGATGCGGAACACATGCCCGAAGTCACAACGCCAACGTAATTGCGTACTCCCACGCTGCCATCGGTCCGAATGAAACCCTGAAAGGTTCGGGCCGCAAGATCAGGGTCAATCGAAATTGGCGCCGGATTGTCACGATAACGGACCCTCAGACGTGGCAGGTGATGATCGATATTGCGTTCGTCGATTGGGTCGCCCGCTCGAACAAGACAGGCGGCAAGGCCGATCGGATCGCCGAGGGAAATAAAGGGTTTGCCTTTCTCAATCTCCTTTATGGCAAAGCTCTGCCCACTGAGAACACGGCCCGCAAGAATGATCAATCCACCGTTATGCTGCAATCCTACGCCTTCTTCGAGAAAGTCTGTTTTCACAACGGCGATATTGTCTTTTTTCGGATGAATAATAATCGCAACGTCCTCAAGTTTCATAACTGCCATGGCGTACCTACTCCTTTAGTTTGTCTTGGTCGTCAGACGCTACCCGCCGTTAGGAGGACGGTCGAGAGTTCCCAGGAACAATCACATGCTCAAAGAACCTTTCCCGCAAGCATTGCGCCGGCGTCGGTCGAACCGCTCGGTGCCAAATCAGAGCGATAGATAAACCAATTCCTGATAGTACACCTGACGCAGCCAGTTCCGTCAGCTTTACATAAGACTCTTAAAACAGCGGGCGGCTTTATGCTAAACTCTTTTGGGTGCGGTTAGGAAACGATTTCAGCTGAAGGCGGTGCGAGTCCCCCGTGGGTTCACTGGCTGGAGGGGGATTTATACCGTCAGCCAGGCGTATTGTGCGCCTGTCTCGGGAGCGTTCGAGCGGAGAGAAACGTTGAGCGAAGGATCTTTATGTTCGAAAGTTGATACAACTGAAATCGCAATTCCTTATTCCCAAATTCGCTCGAAGTCGTTAACGGGCCGTTAGCTCAATTGGCAGAGCAACTGACTCTTAATCAGTAGGTTGGGGGTTCGATTCCCTCACGGCTCACCAACATTCTAAAAGACTTAGGCTTCAAAACGAATTTTTCAATATACTTCAAGTGCTACCGTAGTGCTACCTTGGCGAGAGTTTTCCACAAGAAGTTTGCCCGATGAATTCCGCTGCGGGATAGCATCTCCGGCGTCCCCTTTGCTTGCCGGTGCCTCAGGGCCTCACCGCAAGTTCCGCAAAATAATCCAGTTACGCAACCTGTAATAATTAACGAGGATCCACGACGACGACGCCTTCATGTATGATTATACCCCCGGCATGCATCTCCTTCTTTTCACGGGACTTATTAGAATTCTCAAGGGCTATGTGTACAGACGAGGATTTCCGGGCGAAGATGACCTGTGAAGGAGCCTCAAATAAGGGATCAGAGTTGTTCCAGTGCTGCACGTCCTATGCGGTGGTTCGCCCGTGCGTCACTCAAAACTAAAAAACAGGATTGTGGGCTGTGCAGGCCATGAGCAGTTGAGCCGGCCCGTTATCTAACCCTCCCACGGCTTTCGCCAAAACTGGGCACGCCCCATCCTCAAAATTGCTTAGTTTATCCTTAAGGTCCGACAGCCCGTTCTGCACATTCAACAAATCTGCCTGTCCCGCCCCAGATTCAAGATCGCTTACTTTGCCCTGCAGGAGCGCAATTTGCTTCTGCAGCAGATCCGTTGACCAACTGACGCGTTGGTCTTTGTAGTTGGCAAAGACAATCGAATCCACTGATGTTTGCTGCGTCTGTCCCGTTGACCACGTAATTTTGGTGTTACCTACAACCGCGTCGTATCCCTGCTGGTCATCCAGTACCAGCCTTGCACCATCAGCATCGGATTCCAGTGTCGTTTGGTTGGCGCCGTCAACTACGGAGACCGCTGCCTGAGGAATGGCGTGGCCTTGCACGTTCGCGTAGTTAAAAGAGTTTGCTGTGATTACCACTTCCGTCTTTCCGTTCCCTTTTGCTAGGAAGCCATTTCGGCTCACCTCGGTGACGCGTTTGCCGCTAGAATCGTAAAATGAGAGTTGAGGTATGTTCGGGTATGTTGGGCGAGATACTTCCAGCTTCCCTTGTGCATTCACACTGACTTGTGGTAGATCCTGGGGCGGGACGCCCAGTTCCGCTGTAACCTTCTCTTGGTTGTTCACCAGATCGAACTCGTGAGCCTTAATGACATCAGGCACGGGCCGCGTGGCATAGATGGTCGTCAGGGCCACGAGTATTACAAGTAAAGCGAGTCCGCCACATTTCAACCGCCGGTTGTCCCTCTCAAGCGTCTCCAGCCTTTCAGCAAGTTCTGTTTCGCTCATTTGTCCACCTCAACGTGAATTTTCTGAAATGGGGTGATTATACTACTTGCTCGCGCAGTAGGAAGCGGGTCACAAGTAGGAATGCCATGGGGAGACGCGTCAGCGTTCGCCGACATGGGGTTGTGTCTGCCAGTCCCTCCACCGTTGAACGATCTTCCGACAGTTTGACGGGCAGCCTGTTCCTTTGAGGCTTCCAAATAAGCTTTTTGAATTAGGGCAGAGATAGAGAGAACCCTTCTTAGAAGAAGAGAGAACTATTCCACCTGCAAGATCTTTCCAATCAGGTAGATTCAAATTGCTTTGTAGCAAGATCCGCATAGCTTTACAGCAAGAAGCGCTGGACCCTCGCAGCAAAATCCGCCGCACACTGAACTGGTCAGGAGTTCCACAAGTAGGATTTGGGTACTTTACTTGGTGGATAGTGTTGCCCGTTTCCATTCTTCCATTCCGATGTCTGAAGCACGACATAGGTGTAAGGGTTTGTGTTTCTCTCCACGAGAATCATGCCGTGCTCTTCTAGTCGCGGGTGAACCTCATGGGCACGCCGCGTGGAGATGCCGTCCAACCTTTCAAGCTCTGGAAGCGTAGCCCGGAATTCGTTTCGCTTATGGTAATTCGCAAGGCGGGCCAGGGTGTTGTACCGCTTGAATTCCGTGCTGGTCAATTCGCTTGCCAGCCCGCAATCATAGAGCTTGGTGGCCACGCAGTAGAACGGCTCCCCACGGAAAATGTTACGGCCATTGCTCATTCGGCAATCTCAGGGGTAGCGTCCGTTTGCTTCTTTGCTCCAGCCGGACATACTCTGTGCTCATTGAGCCATGCCAGGACGGCGTCGCGTGAATACAGGACACGTCGGCCGAATTTCAAATATGGTGGATGGTCTCTCCGCAAACAACGTTGCGCTGCCAAGGCCTGCCGTGTTGTCCGCAACAGCTTTGCGGTTTCATCTCCTGTCATCAAATCGTTCTCGGTCATAGAAACATCTCCTGAATAAATTGGCTCGGACTTCGATACGAACAGCTTTCAGTAGCATGATCGCCGTTCGTCAACATGAAACTGTATTACCTTGCTAATTCAATGTCCCGAACGTTTCTGGTTACTTTTCGACGAAAAACGCACGGTGTAAGGGTGGGAGCAATGCCTAAGAATTACGGCGGGGTTTACTTACGGCGGGGAGACTTGGATTCTTTCCTGGTAGGTTTCAAAACACCCTCGAATTTGGCGCTAGGGGGGCCTTGGAGCGGTTTCCGTTCGCTGGGTGGGGTTCCGACATATCCCGTTTCGGGAGTGCCATAAGAAAGGAAAAACATTTGCAGGAATTCCCGCATAGGTTCGCCGCGCTTCATGTGGGACTTGAGCCGCTTGGCCCGCTGTCTCACAGTGCTTTCATCCAGCTTGCCCCCCGGATCAGAAAAACACTTGGATAGAAAATCGGCTACCGCGTCATGTTTGGGACTCCCCAGGCCTTCGCGGTTGCATTCAGAAAGTAGGGCGGCTAGTACGGATTCGAAGCGGGAATCGTTTAGGTTGTCAAACCACTCAAGGAAATTTTCTAGGACCGCACCTTTCTGAATACTTGCGGCCGCGTCCCTGAGAATGTTTCCGAAGGCTTTGAGTACCGGGGATGCTTCAGGGTCCCGTAGTAGCGTGGCTGCGCGCCGGCCAAACTGATCGGC
>JAKAWN010000326.1 GCA_021827245.1 Acidobacteriota bacterium
CCCGCTTTTTCGGCGACCCGCTAACGCAAGAATAGGCTGTAGGTAAGAACTGCAAGAACGAAGGCGGTGAACAGCGTGTACTTCCAGTTCTTGAGGACTATTACGAAGTACACCACCGAGGCTGCCACACGGACGAAAGGCGTGAGCATCAGGGTGGTGATACCCAAATTGACCAGCAGCCGCGGCCCGAACGTACCATGGAGGGCCAGGCGGACCTCGTAAACCGTAAACTCAAAAAGATTCATGCCTGTAATCCGGTAAACGAGCACGAGCCCACCGGTGCGGAGCCATGTCCAGGCGAGGCCGGCGCCGACGAGCGCCATGCTGAGCAGAACCCCGGTCTGCAGGATGTAGCCCACCAGAACATCCATGTCCAGTTGGAGCTCGACCTCATGGCTTGGATGACTTTTGGCGGCAATTTCGAATGGGCCGGTTTCAGGCACCTCGCACCCCCCGCACAAGCATTTCGACGGCTAGAACCAGCAGGACAATCAGGAAAAAGCGGCGGATGGCCTGGTTGGTCAGCCGAACCAGCAGCCGCGTGCCAAGGAAAGCGCCCAAAACCACTCCGAGAACGACCGGAGCGGCCAATCCCGGATCGATCAGGCCGGCGACCAGGTAAACACTGGTCCCCGCCAGGGCCGTTACGCCGATGATCAGATTGCTAGTTGTTGTAGAAACTTTGGGAGGAAGTCCCATGATCAGATCGTGAATCAGGACTTTGACGGCACCAGCTCCGATACCGAGCAGGCCGGCGATCATACCGGCTCCGAACATCGCCGGAGCCCCGAAATAGGCCCGCCGGGCTTTATAGTCAATAGTCTCCCCCAGGGCCTGATCAGGATAACTGCCCTCAAGCTCCAGCCAGCGCGTGAAGCCATCCTGCTTGCCCTCGTGCCAGGTTGCCTGGCCTGCGAACAGCAACGCCGCCCACGAACCAAGCAGGACCGCCCCGAATGCGATGTAGAGTGGCTTTGTGGAAGAGATGATGGTGATGCTTGCGCCCACGATTGCGCCGACGATGGTGAACATCTCAAGGAACATCCCGACTTTGAGGTTCGTGATATGGTCGCGCGCATAGGCCGAAGCCGAGCCGCTCGAAGTCGCAATGATGGATAGGATGCTGACGGCAATCGCGTGTTTGATGTCAACGCCGAGAAGGGTCAGAGCAGGAATAAGCACGACCCCACCGCCCATGCCGCTCATCGCGCCCACAAAACCTGCCACGACTGAAACGGGAAACAATAGTTCAAATGAGACCATATGTTTTGATGCGTTTACCTCTCATCGTATCCGGAGCACAACAACTTGCCGCTCCAGATGCTTGTCGTTCCAAAGTTATTATGAGATCGGGGATTTAAAAAAGGCAGTGAAAGCGGCCCCATGAATAACGCAATTATGGCACTTGTGTAACGCTTATCTTTGGAAAGCCGGCTTGGTTGCTTCCCGGTGTTTCACCCCTTGTCACCAGGAGGTCGGTTCACATGCCTTCGCTGCTTGAGATCATCATAAGTTTTCAGGATACCTCTAAGTGTAGACGCATTTCAAGAGATCGTATCGAGACATGTTAAATGTAACCGGTGAGGAGCCGTCGAGACATTTAAGAATGTAACCCGTCGCGCCGTTGAAGATGTAACCCGATTCCAGTTGTCGGGAGGAGGGTTGCGATGAGCCACCGATCGCGATGGGAATATTTCCGAGCCATCTACGCGCGTTATCGCCAGGCAGATCGGAAGCTGAAGCAGGTGATCTTGAACGAATTCTGTGCCAACACCAGGTACCACCGGAAGTACGCCATCCGGCTGCTGAACGGCCCTCCGCCTTCTCGCTTCCAGGCGCAGCGGGTGCGGCGTCGCTCGCGCTCTCCCAGCTACGGGCCGGTGGTCCTGTCGGTGCTGCAGGCGGTGTGGGAAGCGGCCGGCTATCCCTGGTCGGTGCGCCTGAAAGCCCTCCTGCCGCTCTGGATGCCCTGGGTGAGAAAGCGTTTTCGGGTGAGCGCGGCGGTCGAGCGGCAACTCCTGGCCATCAGCCCTCGCCAGGTGGACCGCCGCTTGCGCGAACGCAAGCAGCGGCTGAAACGACGTCGGTACGGGGGCACGCGGCCCGGCTTGCTGCTCAAGCACCAGATCCCGGTCAAGACCGACGCCTGGGACGTGCAAGTTCCCGGCTTCACGGAGGTGGACTTGGTCTCGCACTCCGGCAACGCCGCCCGGGGTGAATTTGCCTATTCCCTGAACCTGACCGATCTTCACACCACCTGGACCGAGACCCGCGCTGTGCTGGGCAAAGGCGAGGCCGGGGTGCTGGCGGCTTTCGACGACCTCGCCGCTACTCTGCCCTTTCGCTTGCTGGGGATTGACTCCGACAACGGCTCGGAGTTCATCAACTGGCACGTGGGCCGCTGGTGCGCCCGGCACGGCGTCCAGTTCACGCGGAGCCGCCCTTACAAGAAAGACGACAACGCTCACGTCGAGCAGAAAAACTGGACGCACGTCAGGAAACTTCTGCTCTGGGATCGCTATGACACGCCGCAGGCGGTGGAGGCGATCAATGACCTGTACTGCAACGAGCTGCGCCTGTGGATGAACCTGTTTCAGCCTTCGGTCAAACTGCTCAGGAAAATCCGTGTGGGTTCCAAACTGCGCCGCAAGTATAGCCAGCCCCAGACGCCGCTGGACCGTGCCTTGGCTTCTGGGGTGATGGAGGCGCACCGGGCTGAAGAACTCCGTGCCTTGCGCCAGCGCTTGGACCCCTTCGAGTTGGCGCGCACCATCAACCGCAAGTTGGACCGGATTTACGCCCTGGCCGACCGCCGCCTCAGCCCGCAGCGGCCGAGTCGTTCTTCTCGTTCGGTTACATTCTAAATGGCCCGACGGATACATACGAAAGTTACATTCTTATATGGCTTGACGCGGAGATGCCGTATCGAGATGGTTAAATGTGGTCGATAAGGGGTGGCGGGACACGCGAACAAATAACCCGTGGCCCCGCCCCGGGTATAACCTGGTTTCTAGCGCGGAAAAGGGTCGCCATGAGTCACGAACTGCGGTGACGCGTCTGAAATCGGCACCCTGGAGGGTCAAGGCAAACCGAGGCGGCATTGACAGAGAAAACAGGTCCGCGGAGCGCGCCGCTTAAGCACCGCTTCAATCGTCTCTTTGTTATTCAGGCTTCCTGCTCCACGGCGGCTTCCACTCGAGTTTTCGTTAGCGCGTGGAGCACAGGGGTCGTCGCCAGAGTCGTGACAATGGCCATGATGACCAGCATCGCAAACAGGGTTGGCGAGAGAACGCCGAGATCCATGCCAACATTGAGCACAATAAGTTCCATCAGCCCGCGAGTATTCATCAGGATCCCGAGCGACGCGGCCTGCCGCCAGCCGAGCCCCGTTAGCCTGGCTGCAACTGTGCCGCCGCCGAACTTCCCTAGCGAAGCGACGACAATGATCAGAAGACAAATCAGCCAGTCCCTGAGGCCATGCACCAGTCCGATCTGCGTCCGCAGGCCGGTGTAGGCAAAGAACGTCGGCAGGAAGAGCACCACAACAAGGTCCTCAAATTTCTGCTTGATGTCGCGCGCCAGCAGAGAATCATGAGGAATGATGGCGCCGATCAGAAACGCGCCGAAGAGAGCGTGGATCCCGATCCGCTGGGTGGCTAGCGCGGCCAGCAACAGGGCCGCGCAGGCGATGACAATTGAACTCTGGCCTGAAACCCGGCGTTCATCGTGCAAGCGCACGAACCACCCGGTGGCGGGCCGCACTAACGCAAAAATCGCCAGGATAAAGCCGGCCGTGAGTCCCAGAGTGATCAGGACGTCTCCGGGGTGCGCTCTCGCCACGCTAACTACCAGAGCGAAAAGGCACCACGCCGTCACGTCGTCGACGGCAGCGCACGCCAGGGCGACCGCCCCCATCTGGCTTGTATGCATCTGGCGGTCGGTGAGGATGCGCGCCAACACCGGGAAGGCCGTCACCGACATGGCCACTCCCATAAAGAGCGCGAAGACGACAAAGGGGACGTCCCGGGTGGAAAAGATCGGATAGAGCCACAGCGCCAGCGTGCTGCCTAGCAGGAAAGGGGTAATAATGCTTGCATGCGAAGTGGCCACCGACGCGTGGGTTCGCCCGCGGACGAGGTTCGTGTTCAGTTCGACGCCCACCAGAAACATGTACAAGATGACCCCGACGTTAGAGATCACGGAGAGAAAGGGCGCGACGGAATTGGGCAAAATGTACGCCGAGACCCCGGGTGCAACGCGGCCGAGCAGCGAGGGGCCCAGCAGTATTCCGGCAATCATCTCGCCGACCACGGGCGGCTGGTTGAACCGGCGAAAGACTGACCCGAGGCCCCGCGCGCAAAGGATGATGACCACCAGCGCCAGCAGCACGTGCATCAGAACTACGCCCGATTCCCGGGGCGCGTGTTGCCCGAACGTTCCCGACCCCGCCGGCGCAAGCAGCGATTCGCCGGCAGAGCGAATCAGAAAGAAAACGCCGAGGGCGGCGCCGACCATTGCAGCGTAAGAGATGGGCGTTCTTACCTTGGTCATCATGATCAGTCTACTTTTTGGGGTCCCCAGGACTCCTACCAGTATGCACGGACTGCGCTAGGATTTCAAATTGTCGCATCGAGATGTACTTGGTTGTAAGTGCTGACGAGGGGGCCAAGAGTTATATTCTCAAATGACCAGGCGGGCACTTGTGGGAAGCGTTCTCTGGCCGTACTCCTTCGAAAGAGAAGCGATGTCGCTGCCTGGAAATTTGGAATTCAGGCACCAGTGGAGAAAGGCTACGACTTGCCGATGAGCACGCCGGCCATGAAGACGAGCGCGCCTCCGAGAAGGACCTGGACGCTGGCGGAAAAGGCTGGGGTGTCCATGTAGCGGTGGCGCACCCAGGAAATGGTACTCAGTTCCAGCAGGACCACGACGACGGCGACCGTCATCGCAAGCTCAAACCGGCCAATGAGGAAAGGCAAAGTGTGGCCAATGCCGCCGAGGGTGGTCATGAGGCCGCAGACGGCTCCACGAAGCCACGGGTGGCCGCGTCCGGTCAGGCTGCCGTCATCGGAGAGCGCCTCGGCAAATCCCATGCTGATGCCGGCGCCCACCGATGCCGCCAGTCCCACAGCGAAGGCGTCGTGGCTGTTCATGGTGGCAAAAGCCGCCGCAAAGATGGGCGCCAGCGTGGAGACCGAACCATCCATCAGCCCGGCGAGCCCTGGTTGGACGATCTGCAGCACAAAGAGCCGGCGCTGAGCTTCCGCTTCCTGCTCCTTCTGGCCGGGGCCCAGCTTCTCCAGCTCGAGGGCTTCAGCGCGAGTGGCGTGAGTCCGCTCCACCTGGGCAAGGTCGTCAAGCAACTGCCGGATGCTGGCATCGGTGGCGCGTGCGGCGGCGTGCTCGTAAAAGCGGCGCGTTTCCACTTCCATGGCGCTGACCTGATTGCGGATCTTTTGCAGGTTGAGGGGCTGGAGCAGCCAGACGGGCTGGCGCTGAACAAAGCCTTTGACGTCCTGGCGGCGGATCAGCGGGATGTGCTCTCCGAATTTCTGCCGATAAAGTTCCAGCAGCGAATGCCGATGCCCAGACTCCTCCTCGCGCATGCCTTCAAACACCGCCGCCGAGGCAGGGAAATCCCTCCTCAGCCCTTCGGCGAGATCGTCATAGATGCGTTCGTCTTCTTCTTCCAGCGAGATGGCCAGCGCCAGGACTTCCCTCTCGGAAAGGCTGTTGAAATCCCTCATCGACATTCCTCCTTACTGGCACAAGGTGATTCAATGGCTCCGTGGGCAGGTGCAGGTAGTCAGTCTAAATGGAATGGAGTTAAATAGCGACAGGTTTCGGCGGGTGGCGCCGCCCAGGGCTCAACACAAAGATGTGGAAAGGATCGTTCAGAAAATCTGGCGGAAGCCCAGGTGCAGGTGCAAACGCATTCCATAAATGGTGACCGGGCCGCGAGCCTGGTTATAGCCCGGGTTCTGAATATACTGGATATCGGGACCGATGGAAAAGCCAATGGGAAGCTTCAGGTTGTAATAAGCCTCAAGAATCTGCTCCCGTCCGTACGTCAGGCCGCCGTCGCCGAGCAGAAATCCCAGGCCGCCGGCGGCGAGGTATTCCTGGTGTAGGCGGGAAATACCGTTGGAGACAAACGCCACGCCGACGTGGTCGGTGGGCCTTCCCCAGAGCGTCCCCGGAACTTCAACGCCGCCTTCGAGGGTGTTGTTGACTTCAGTAAAAGAGTAGCTTGCGTATTTTCCGTTGTTCCAGCCAGCACGAGCGAACAGGCCGAGCCCGTAGGGCAATCCCTGCTGCCAGTTCAGACCGAATCCATATTCGTGGGCGCCTACCTGGCGAACAGCGGAGACCTCCGGAATGGGCGTCAGCCCGGCGCGCCAGGCGGCCAGGGCGTCGGAGAAGCTCCCCATGCTCGCCTCATCGAGGAAGCCCAGCAGGCGCACCTTGCCGTTGGTGGAAGGGCTGTAGGCCCAATTGATCTGGGCATTTGCCGCCTTGTTGTTGGCGATGTGAAGGTCCAGGTAGCGCCCGTTGGGATTCTTGGTCATCAGGGCTTCGGCATAGCGAAAGCTCCAGTTGTGATCGTCGAATTCGACGTAGGCCCCGTAGGTGTAGCCGGGTGTGTTGGCGGCGTAGTCCCAGGCGCCGTTCTGGTCGGCGGTCCAGTTGAGAAACTGGGAGTGGTCGTCATTGGCATAGGCGTTGTGGTCGAAGAAATCGGCCAGGCAGAACTTGCCAAAATAGAATTCAAGGCGGCGTGCAGGCAGAGAGGAATCGAGTTCGAGATAGGACGGGGTATTCTCAACCGTGCCCCCGCCGAGCGGCACAATATAGTGCAGCAGAAAGCGGGACATGTAAGTGTGCACGGCAGCTACTCCTGGTGAAGGCGTGCGCTGAGCGTCGAGGTCAGGGAAGCCGGCAAGGCCGACAACACCGCTCAGGCCCTGACCCCGGACGTCCTCGGCGTCGAAGAGTATTTCGAAGTTGCGGGTCACGCGAAACCCGGTAAAAAGGTCCTCGATGCTGGTGACATCTGCTTCAGAATAGTTGTGAAAACTGTTCGGACCCGAATACGGAGCAGGGAAAGCGAGATGGCCCTGAGGAACAACGTTTGCCTGCCCACCAATCCAGAAGCGGCTGGCGAAACCGGAAAGAGCGGGCGATTTTTGCGCGCCAGTGTGACCCTGCGAATCTGCGAGAGAAGTCTGGCCGCCCGCCTGGCTCGGACGCTCGTTGGATTTTAACTGCGCGAGCTCTGCGGCCGATGTGCGGGCGGAAGAACGGCACGCGCGCGTCCGGCGGCTCGAACGGTGTGATGCGGAGGAAGCCGGTTTTGCGTTACAAGGATCGGCTTGGGACTTGTGGTGAACGCCCGACGCCACAGGGGCAAGCTTGGCGAGCGATTGGGCCGCCTGACCCGTGGGAGGAATAGCCGCAAAAAAGAGAGCTCCCGCCAAAGCCACACCGACTTTTCTGCAGACTTTCCGAACCTTCGCGCCTTTCATCAGCAACGCCCCCTCGCTTTCTGAAGCATTTAACGGTGTTGTTACCCAACTTCCGCGGTCCCAGGCGATTTTTGAACGTTTTTGGAAAGCAACCCATTTGTTTTCAATATCGGCATTCCAAAGGCTCAAAATAGTGACGAATAAATCTACCGGGATCTTTGCCTTATCGCAGCAATTTTGTAGTTGACGGCATCCATCAAGGACGTGTTATCGTCATGGGCATGGAAGTTGTTGCTACACAAGGACTGGCGTTCACAAAGTGCCATTGAGCTAGGGCACATAGTGACGGAATAAATACGCAACCCCTTACAAACAAAACACTTCACTTAGCCAACCGCGGAAGTTGGGCTAA
>JAKAWN010000327.1 GCA_021827245.1 Acidobacteriota bacterium
GGAGATTTTCAGAAGCGTTTATCAGATGAAGAGCAGACCCTACTTCATTGGAGGAATCTTGATTCTTAGCGCTTACGTCTGGGACCTGCTCAGGCGAGCGGAACGGACCTTGCCGCAGGACCTCATCGGGCTTCGTCGCCGGGAGCAGATGCGCCAGCTGAGAGCCATCTTTTTGCGACCTTTTCAAGGTCAGACACTTCCTCAATAGCAGGGCCTGTGCACAGACTTAATTGAAGAAAGTCTGATCGGTGTCGCTCCGCTTTTCGACAGGGAAAATCAGGAAGTGCTGGCGGAGAGGATCCTATTTTACGGAACGAGTATTCAACATTCGACTTCTGTACTCGATGGCCATGTCCAAACGAGAAACTGGCAGCGTAGCCTCACGGTTTGGTGAAGAAACCGTTGAACAATCACGAATCGAAAATCCGCCAGTTGGGGCAAAGCAAGAAAACGAGGCGCGTAATCCTTTGAGGGACGCTGGCGACTCTGTTCGCGAACTACTTGGCAACCAAGTTGTGTCGCAGGAGGTGCGGCCCCTGGTCAGCCCCAGTCACATGGGCAAATGGGTCAGCCGGACAGCGGAAGCAACTCACGGCGGCGCTCTCATCGTCAACGCTGATGACTGGGGGCGGGACCGTCAGACGACGGACCGGACCCTTGAGTGCATTTTTAAGAGGGCGGTTTCTTCGGTGAGTGCGATGGTGTTTATGGAGGATTCAGAGCGGGCTGCAGGTCTGGCCCGGACATGGACTATTGATACCGGTCTCCACCTCAACTTTACGACGCCCTTTTCGGGGCCGAACGTGCCAGCGAAGCTCGCAGAGCAACAGCGTGAGGTTGCTGGCTATTTAGGAAGACATCGACTTGCGCAAGTCGTCTTTAACCCATGGTTAGCCCGCTCTTTCCAATATGTCCTGGCCTTTCAAGTGGACGAATTTTGCCGTCTTTATGGGACGCGGCCTGAAAGATTCGATGGCCACCACCACATGCACTTGTGTGCCAACGTTCTGCTGGGTGGACTGCTGCCAGTTGGAACAGTGGTCCGGCGAAACTTCTCATTTCGGGCCGGTGAAAAGAGTGCAGGTAACCGCTACTATCGGCAGGCTGTTGATTACCTGCTGGCCCGCCGGCACCGAGTCGCTGATTTCTTCTTCTCGCTTCCACCGCTGGAACCCGTGGCCCGTTTGCGGCGGATTTTCTCATTGGCTCGCCAGCATGTTGTAGAGGTGGAGACTCATCCAATCAAGGAGAATGAGTATCGTTTTCTGGCAGAAGGCAAAATCTTCGAGTGCGTCCAACATCTCCCCGTTTCGGCTTGTTTCGCTGAATAGCTGAATGGATATACGAAACATCAGTTCAAAGGCGCCCCTTACGGTTCCCCATCCATCGTACCCGGCGGTGAACGCGATGACTGCCGAAGCAAGTCACGTTTGTGTCTGTGTTTGCACCTTTAAGCGCCCAGAGTTCCTCCGGCGACTGTTAGAAAAACTGGCGGACCAGAAGACAGATGGCCTGTTCACATATTCAGTTGTCGTTGTGGATAACGATCATTCGCGGTCGGCTGAGTCTGAAGTTGCAAAATTCGCAGCGACGTCGGGTATCCCTATTCGATACTGCGTGGAGCCAGAACAGAATATTGCGATGGCGCGAAACAAGGCTGTCGAAAATGCTACTGGTGACTATGTGGCCTTCATCGACGACGATGAGTTTCCGGCAGAGAATTGGTTGGTGACCCTGTTCAAGACCTGCAGGGAATATGGCGTGGCGGGTGTACTGGGACCGGTTTACAGCCATTTTGACGAGGAGCCTCCCAAGTGGATTGTCAGAGGTAAGTTCTGGCAGCGGCCAACACATCCAACGGGAATGAGAATAGAAGGAAGCATGGGGCGGACTGGAAATGTCCTCCTGAGGAAGGCGATCTTTGAGGCGGACAAGAGGCCATTCCGGCCGGAGTTCCGAGCAGGAGAGGATCAGGAATTCTTCACGAGAATGATCGAAGCCGGCCATGACTTTATTTGGTGTAATGAAGCCGCCGCTTACGAGGTTATTCCGCCGTCACGCTGGGCACGTTCGTTCATTCTACGGCGATCCTTTTTTCAGGGTAGCCACACTCCGTACGAGCAGAGATTTGGCGTGACCGGTTTCCTGAAATCTGTTATTGCTATTCCAGTGTATGTGGCAGTCCTGCCGTTTGCTGCCATAACGGGGCAGCACCGGTTGATGAGTGTATTAGCCCGACTTGCGCATCACTCGGGCAAGATTTTCACGTGTTTAGGGATCAAAGTTATTAAGGGGCCATACGTCACAGAGTAGATTCTGGCGAATCCACGCGGTCGCTGCCGATTCTGACGGTGGAATTTGCCGTCAGATTCCTGAAAGTGGCCCCGCGCTTCATTCTCCGTGGTGAAATCCATCCCAGAAGGATAACGGCCCTTATCGGTGGAACAGTTTGGACACAAACGATAGAAAGTGTATCTACTGAATTCCAAAGAGGCCGATTCTTTATAGTTCGGCACCTGATGCCATGAGAAAAGCCAAGTATTCAGAGTTGAGTCCGGATTACAGCGCGGAGTTTGACACCGTGGACGAACAGGGCTGGTATCGATTGCTGCGTGAGTTTGACGACGCTAACATTTATCAAACTTGGGCGTACGGTGTGGTGACTTGCGGTCAGCAAAAGATGAGCCATCTGATACTCAGAAAGAATGGCAACGTCACTGCTGCTGCTCAGGTGCGGATTGTGAAGCTGCCGTTCTTTAATCTTGGCATTGCCTATGTCCAGTGGGGCCCTCTCTGGATGGTCCACGGAACAGAACCGGACGTGGAGGCACTTCGTCAGGCTCTTCGAGCACTGCGCGATGAGTACGTCTGCAAACGCGGTCTTGTTCTAAGGTTGTTTCCAAACGCTTTTGAAGATGATGCTGCTGGAAGAATTTTGGAAATTCTGGAAGAAGAAGGCTTTTCATTGCACAAGGAAGTACGCAAGCGCACGATTTTGATGGATCTGAGCCTGTCACTCGACGCCTTGCGTGGGAGTATGGAGAAGCGTTGGAAAAGGAATTTGACGCTGGCCGAGAAGCATGGACTAGAGATTCTTGAAGGTTCAGCGGATGATTTGTTCAGAACAGTCGTTGACATACACAAGGAGATGGTTTCTCGGAAGAACTTTGTCCCCGGCTCCGACATCAGGCAGTTTCGATCAATACAGGCATTATTGCCCGAGGAATTCAAAATGATGGTTCTGGTGGGCCGATCGAAGGAGGGTGTCTGTGCCGGACTGATCTGTAGCGCGATAGGGAGAACCGCTATATATCTTCATGGCGCAACGAGCAATGCCGGGATGAAAAGCAGAGGGTCTTATCTTCTGCAATGGAAGCTTATCGAAAAACTGCGACAGCGCCACGTTCCTATATACAATCTGAATGGTATCAACCCTATAAAAAATCCTGGAACCTACACATTCAAGAGCGGACTCGCCGGCCAAAGCGGCAGAGATGTTCTTTACATCGGGCGCTTCGATTCTCGTGCTGGTTTTCTTGGGTATTCGTTCATCGAGCTTGTGGACAGGTTCAGAGCACTTTTCTGGAAGCTTCGAGGATTCACCAAACAGGCCTTTCCGTTGAATTGGCAAGGAAGTGCGGCGAAGTAGTTTCCAGTTGCCCAAGTTGGAGTTTGCGAGTACTCACTGATCGCGCAGATTGGAGTTTTGCGGAGCTGGAAGTGAACTGTGGTTTGAGAACCCCAATCTTCGGGTTCTTTTCACGCGCTAACTAATTAGGCGAGTGCAGTCGGCTTTCACGGCCCTCAAGGACAATCAAATCCAGACCAGTGACCGTAATAGTTCTGCATCGCAACTGCGGGAGGGCGCTTTTCTGTGACTGGCATTAGACGCTGGTTTGTTAGACGCCCCTCAGTTAAATAGGTAGTGAATGGCTGCTCATCTTGCTGCTCTCGTGTGCTTGCTTGGGATTATGGGCCTCTTTCTGCTTGAACGAGACAGGAAGACCCGAACTTCAAGGGCCCTTTGGCTTCCTACCATCTGGGTGTCAATTGCCGCATCGCGAATGGTCTCCCAGTGGCTCTCAACAGCCCCACAAGTAGCGACCGGCCAGCAATACATTGAAGGCAACCCGCTTGATCGCGCCATACTGGCCGGGCTGCTGGTTGCCGCCTTGATCGTACTCGTCAGGCGAAGTCGGCGCGTTATCACGATTCTGAGAATGAATTGGCCGATAATCCTGTTCTTCTCGTACTGTGCGATCAGCATCCTATGGTCTGATTACCCTGACGTTGCAACCAAGCGATGGTTTAAATCCCTGGGCGATCTCGTGATGGTTCTGGTTGTTCTGAGCGAAAGGGATCGGTTCGCCGCCATCAAGCGGCTCCTCACGCGGATGGCGTTCATCCTGGTTCCTCTTTCCATCTTGTTCATCAAATTTTACCCAAGCATGGGGCAGGCATACTCTGTTGAGGATGCCTTGATGACCAACACGGGCGTCACCCTGAACAAGAATACACTGGGTAACCTTTGCATGATCATTGGAATTGCATCGTTGTGGCGGCTGGCCATCGTGGTTCGGGATAACTATCGCCGGACTCGCCAGGGGGCCGTCCATGGGATCATTTTGGTAATGGTTCTTTGGCTCCTTTATGAGGCCCATTCAGCAACATCTCTAGCCTGTTTCCTCATGGGATCAGGGATCGTCCTGGCTCTGGAGCTGTCCGGTAAAGGGCGGGCCGCAAGGGTACACCTTATCGCAGGGGTCGCAGCGACACTCGCAATCGTTGTTCTTGTATCCCCGGATGTCTATTCGTATTTCGTCCATGCCTTGGGGCGAAGCACCACGCTGACTGGCCGGGTCCGGCTTTGGAATTTGCTTCTCAGCATGAACGTTAATCCGTGGTTTGGCACTGGGTTTCAGAGTTTCTGGCTTGGAAGCCGGCTAGACAGAGTCTGGAGCCTTTACGGGGAAGTGACTGAAGCTCACAACGGTTACCTGGAGGTGTTGTTACAGCTGGGATGGATAGGAGTGGGCTTGCTCGGATTAGTGCTGGTGACGGGCTACCGGAATGTGGTTGCCTCCTTCCGTCGTGATCCGGCTGTGGGTAGTCTAAAGCTCGCATTTTTTGTTGTCGCGGTGGCCTATGACTTTACGGAATCAGCCTTCAGGATGATGGATCCCGTCTGGATTTTTCTGCTTTGGGCAGTGCTCGCTGTACCCTGGGCTCCTCCGCCAGAGAATTTGGAAAACAACGAATTGCTGGATTTGGAAATGGTCCAGAATGATCTGCCAATAGAGGTGACACACATTCATGCGGGGACCCCGTGAAGCCTTTTGACGCAAATGGTAACTTCCGGCCCGATACGGGTGGGATGAGCGAATTGCGCCGACTGGCAGTGCGCGGTGCAGGTGTCACGGTGTTTTCGCAAGGCGTGTCGCTGGCAGTTCACATTGTGGCCACTGTAATTCTGGCCCGGCTCCTGCTGCCTGCGGACTTTGGAGTCGTCGCCATGGTCGCAGCGTTCAGTGTTCTTCTCACGAGCTTTGCCGGATTTACTGAGGCTGTGCTTCAGCGGGGCGAGATGGATCGTTTGCTAGCTAGCAATCTCTTCTGGATCAGCGTCATCATAGGCGTTGTTCTCACGATCGGGTTCGCGGCGTCGGGGCCACTGATGGTACGGTTTTACGGTGATCCGCGCGTGGCGTGGATTGCTGTTGCGCTGTCATTCCAGATCTTCTTAAGCAGCACATCAATCCTGCACCTTGCCCTGCTCAAACGGGCAATGCGTTTCTCCTTGGTCTCTGCCAACACCATTGTTGCGCGTACCATCGCGGTAGTTGTTTCGGTCTCCCTCGCCTTCGCCTCCTGGGGATATTGGGCACTGGTTGCCGGCATTTTGGCGTTCCCGCTCAGCAGGTCCATTGGGGCCTGGTTCTTGTGCCGCTGGGTTCCCAGTCTTCCGCGACGAGCGGAGGGGACAGTATCGGCAATGCGATTTGCGATCAATGTATATGGTCGCTTCAGCGTTGATTATCTCGCTCAAAACATGGATAACGTCTTGGTAGGGTGGCGCTTCGGGGCACAACCTCTGGGCTTTTACAAGAAGGCTTATGATCTGTTCGCCCTCCCGGCAAACCAACTAGTGAGGCCACTCAGTGACGTCGCGGTTTCGGGTCTGAGCCGGTTGAAAGAGAATCCTGCCCAATATAAGCGCTATTTTCTCAGAGGATTGGCGGTAACCGCCCTTGTTGGGATGGGAATAGGTGCGAATCTCACCTTGGTTGGCCACGACTTGATTCGTTTGCTTTTGGGCCCGCGATGGGCAGAGGCGGGGCGGATTTTTACGCTCTTGGGGCCAGGAATCGGGCTCATGTTTCTTTACGCCACCCACGGGTGGATCCACCTTTCAATCGGCACGGCGGATCGCTTCTTCCGATGGGGAATCCTGGAACTTGCGGTGACAGGACTACTGTTTATTCTTGGACTGCCGTGGGGGCCTGAAGGGATTGCTATGGCCTGGACAGTGTCCTTCGGGATTCTCACGATTCCAGCATTCTGGTACGCTGGCAAACCGATACAGTTTGGAACTGCTCCCATGGTTGCCGCTGTCTGGAGATACCTCCTTGCATCTGCCTTGGCTGGTTCTATATCTGCCCTGCTTGTCCACACCTTCCAGCCTTTTGTGACGGTGTCCGGATCGCTAGGAGCCTTCATGCGCATCGCAGTGGATTCCACGCTCTTTATGACTTTGTACCTTGCCGGAGTAGTCTTACTGCACGGTGGGCTGGCTCCTTTAAATCAGGTTGGAAGGCTCCTGCGAGAAATGGTGTTGTCGCACGGGCTGCCAAAGCCGGTTCCCGTAGCTTCTGAGATTGGAAGACAGGCAAGCCCTGCGGCCTTCAGCTTACCTAAAGAAGAAAACTCTGCAGCTGCAGGAGGGTAGTTTGATTGCTGTCCGCAAATCTTTCGTTAGAATCCTGGAATCAAGACACTAGTAGTGTGATGATGAAGAGCCCATCATGAAGCCTCTGGTATCAATTCTTATTCCCGCGTTCAACGCCCAGGAATGGATTGGCGACACGCTACGGTCGGTGATCGCACAGACTTGGCCATCCAAGGAGATCATTGTCGTTGATGATGGTTCCGTTGACCAAACGTTTGCGATCGCACAACGCTTTCAATCTAAGGGCGTCCAGGTCGTCGCGCAGAAGAATCGTGGTGCTTCTGCTGCCAGAAACAGAGCCTTCTCTTTGAGCAAGGGCGATTACCTTCAATGGCTTGACGCAGACGATCTTTTGGCTCCTGACAAGATTGCCAGGCAAATGCAGATCGTAAGCCAACTTCAGAGCAAGCGGACTCTTATCTCATCAGCTTGGGCATCGTTTATGTATAAGAATGACCGAGCGAAATTTGTTCCGACGGCCTTGTGGCGCGATCAGTCTCCAGCTGAATGGCTTATAACCAAGATGGGACAGCACCTCTTCATGCCAGATTCCACCTGGCTTGTCAGTCGGGAGCTAACTGAGGAGGCTGGCCCATGGGACACCTCTCTACACTACGATGACGATGGCGAGTATTTCAGCCGCGTTCTTACCAAAAGTAATGGCGTTCGGTTCGTCCCGGAAGCGAAAACCTATTATCGTGCGAGTCGATCCAGCAGTGTGAGTTACATCGGACGATCCGACAGAAAAATGGAGTCGCTGTTTCGCTCCATCGAATTGCATATTTCTTACTTGTGTTCACTTGAAGATAGCCAGAGGGCTAGGTCCGCTTGTGTAAGTTATCTGCAGACGTGTTTGATCTATTTTTTCCCGGAAAGGCCCGACATCATTGAGCGGTCGGAACGACTGGCCAAACAACTT
>JAKAWN010000328.1 GCA_021827245.1 Acidobacteriota bacterium
GACCAATCTCCTTTACGAGGTCTTCGCCTCAACAATCAATCCAGCCTGTGACCCGTCTACTCCGAAGGCTGTTTTCAACCTTCGAAGCGTACCGCCTTCGAACTCAAACATTCATACCATCTCCTTTTCTGCGGACTGATGAATGAAAACAGAAGACGCGGGCGGCGCATGGATCGCGCTTTTTTACGATCTGTGTGATACATCGGCGTACACTGGCACACGTCAGGAGAAAGAACCGCGGACCGCAAACCCGGCGGTCCTCGCTACCCGCTTCACTTGCGCCTGAGCGCCATTGCGGGCTCGCCGGCTAGGACTTCAGCACCGGCGCGAGAGCAACACAGGCCAATCCGACGATGAATAAGACGAACATCAAAGCCAGCAGGCGCCTGGCTGCCCGGTCCGCGCGGGCGAACTCTTTCCACACGAAGACGCCCCAAACCGCCGAAACCATCGTCGCGCCCTGCCCCAGCGCGTAGGAGGTGGCTGGGCCGACCATTTGCACGTAAGAGGCGACAAAGTTCGAAATGGTCCCCACGCCCCAGACCGCTCCGCCCAGCACTCCCCAGAAGTGGAGCAACTTGCTCCCGGCCAGGTAGTCCATAAATCCAACCGGCGGACCGGAAACGGGCCTTCGCATGAAGACGTAATTGAGCGGGACAGTGCAGACCAGCACTCCGATCCCGAAGACGTAAGCCACTGTGTACGGGCCCAGGTGGTGCGGGCCTTTCAGAGCCTTGGCGACGAAGGGATAGAAGAGCCCCATGCCCACGCCGCAGAGCAGGCTCAAGAGAATTCCCTTGGTGCTCACTTTCAGGTCCTCGGAAATTTTCCGGTAGGCCATGGCGTCCAGCACGATAGCCACGCACACCAGCGCAATGCCCCCGAACAGCAGCAGTGGATTCCCCGCCGGCGTGATGATGTAATTGAGGATCGAGCCGATCACCAGCGCCAGCCCAATGCCGATGGGGAATGCGACAGCCAGGCCGGCAATCGCGATGGCCGCCACCAGCAGGATATTCGCAACATTGAAGACGATCCCGCCCACAAATGCCAGCAACAGGTGATGAGCGTCAGCGCGCCCGAGATTCGTCATGAAACTGTCGGGGCTTACGGGGTTGGTCCGGCCCGCGGTGAATCCAATGAGAACAGAAATCAGCAGGATTCCCCACACGTAATCCCAGTAGAAAAGTTCAAAGCGCCAGCCTTTGCACAGCTTCTGAGTGTTCGCCCAACTTCCCCAACAGATCATGCTGAGAATCATCAGGGCGAGAGCAACGGCATAAGTGACTGGAACAAACATCGCATGTACCTTTCAACCAGAGAAGTTCCGCAGATTCAAAACAGCGAGCCTGGAGCGATCAACAATGCCTTATTCGGCGTCCACGACACAACGAAAACCCACCGTGCCGGAGCGGTCTGTGCTGGGCGCCATCAGGAGATATTTGCCGTGCTCGTTCAGCTTGAATGCCTCAGGGAAATACCAGCGCGAGCCCTGCGGGTGATAGTGGCTTCCTCCGCGCAGGATGGCCGCGCGCGTGTGCGTGTCCTCAAATTCATCCGTCCACTGCCAGACGTTGCCGACCATATCCATCACTCCGAAGGGACTTACGCCCTGAGGATGGGCATCCACATCAGAAGGCGGGGGAAGATTTCTTCCTTCGTCCAATTTCGGGACGGCAGCCGGGTTCCACTCGTTGCCCCACGGGTAGAGCCGGCCGTCAGTGCCCTGCGCGGCGTACTGCCATTCCCATTCGTGCGGCAAGCGCTTGCCGGCCCAGGCGGCATAAGCGCGCGCGTCTCCAAGCGAGACCCATGTGACAGGCTTATTGCCCCAGCCTTCCGGATACGTCCCATTTTTCCAATCCTTCAGGAAGTTGTGATCGTCCTGGGGATGATAGTGCGAGGCATCGAGGAATTTCTTGAACTCGGCATTCGTGACGGGATAGCGGTCAATATAAAAGGCGTGAATATACATCCGGTGATGATGGTAGCGGCGCGGCGAATCCTCCCAGGGTTCCTGGACATCGACGCCGACGTCGTTACCGCCTTCGATTTCGATTCCATGAACGTCAAACGTGAACTCGCCACCCGGAATGCGAATCATGCCTGGCGGCGCCTGGGCGGCGGGTTTGGTGCGGGGAATGTCCACGATGTGCTGGGGCAGAAAATGCCACTCGTGAGAAAAAGAACTCAGGGGCCTTTCGGAAAGCTGGTGCATGGTGGCAAGGAGCGCACTGAGCTTCTGATTCGGTTCTTCACTCGTGGCAAGCAGCGAGCCGAAACCGTGCGCTTCCATATCAAAACTCAAAACGGCTGTGTCCCCACGGACGTCCGGCTTGAGCTCGACGCCGTGCCAGAGGTCGAAATAGCGGGTACCGGGCTTGTAAGGAACCTGGATCTGCCGTCCTTCGACATCAAATTGATTCCGGTTGATGATCGTCCAGAGAGTTTCATCTGCGCCGGGAAACATGCTGGCAAAGACGCCATAGCGAAGGGTGGGCGTGTGCGGCACCCAATCACGGCTGACAAGCAGCGTGGGGAATGCGCGTTCAATTGTGGCGATGCGGCGAAGAGCTTCCGCGTCGCGCGGCGTAATCTGGTTCCAGATGCCCCAGATGTTCTCCCAGCTTTCGTAGCCGACGCCATTGAAAAACGCGAACTGCAAATCGTCAGTCTTGTCGTGAGCCCACCGGTCGCAGACGTTCACCATGTGGCGGGGTTCGAGCCATTTGTACAGGCTCACCATCGGCTCAAAGGGATAGCTCCAGTAACCCCAGCTCATGTTGTTCCAGGCTAACGCCTCGCCAGGACTTTCCGGAGCAAGCTCAGGTTCGAAGGCCAGGGGATGTCCGGTGGCATCAGAAGCTGTGCGAAACGCCAGCGGAAGTTCATGAAGCGTATCGCCATTCACTCCGTCCGCCCCCACCTCGGCCAGCAGATGTGCAGTGGCCACCCAATCAGGAACTCCTTCATCGCGAGTGCCCTGGTCCCACAGCATCACCGGAAAGAGCACGCGCACGCCATGCCGGTGAAAGTCTTCAATCATCTTCCGGACCCCGGCAATTCCTCCGGGCATATCGCGCAGCCAATCGTACTGGTTGCGATTGTCAATGCCGATGTTCGGGTACGTATGCCAGATGAGCACGGCATCGATCCCGCCATAGCGCTGCTTCAAATCGTTCAGATAACGTTCCACCGTATAGCGGTGGGTGACCGGATCGTAGAAATACCGGTCCTCCATCATCATCTGGGGCTGGATAAAAGCGCTCTGGGTCCACATCAGCGCGGGCCGTTCGTACTGCGAACCGTTGTAGCCCGCCCGGATCAGGCGCTCCATGCGAAAATGCCGGATGTCAGCCAGCCATTCCTGGAAGGCCGAAAATTCCTGCCGTTCAGGGTAGCCCGGCGGACCAGGAATCTGCTCTCCTTTGGGAGGGAATTTCGTATCCTGGGCGGACATGATCGACACCGTCGTCAGGCCTATCATAGCAGCCAGCATCAAGCGCTTCCCAACCATAAGCGGGCATTCTCCTTCCTTCTGTTTCCAAAAGCGGCGAACTGCAGTGACGTTTTAACTGCCTAATTAAACCCGAGAGTCTTCCGAACTTCCAGCATTATTTTTGCTTTTGCGCTCTCGGGTGCTGCAGTTACGAATGACCAAGCCGTACGAATCCATGCGCATTGGGTGCTGGATCTTAAGCTACAGACGCCAGCGGCCAGGCATGTCGCTGATGACGTTGCCCAGCCGCTATAGCTGTTATTCCCTAAAAGTAGTGGTCGCGGAGAGAGCCGTCATACCGGCCCGAGCGGAGACAACAATTCTTGATACCGGCGTCCTGAGCCGCACGGGCACGGATCGTTCCGCCCGAGTTTCTCCAAAAGCTCCTTCTCGCCGTGAACGATTCGGAAGCCGCGCTTCCCGCTGGTTTAGGAAGGATATCCTCTGCGGCGCTTACTGCTGCGCTGGTAGAAAGGGAGATTCGTCGAGGTAGTTTTTGTCGGACATGGCATCCTCCTTGGGTGGATTGAGACAAACAACTGCCATCCGCGAATTATAAAGCATCGCTCGCCAAAACCAAAGCAGGCTGGCGAAGAGTTTCGGCTTGGTGAAACTCTACGGCTTTTTACCGGTTTTCAAAGCAAGAACCGCAAAGCCTGAAGATCGCAGACTCCGCCCGAATGCGGGAAATCGCAGTCGTAGCCACGGCATCGATTCCATGCCATGGGTTTGTAGGTTCCGACCAAGAGCAGGCCCACAACGCAACACGGTGCCGTGACTTCCGGTTGTGCCAGACGTCAGGGAACAGGATCAAGTAGCCCACGAAGTGGGCGAGAGACTTTAGTCTATGACGCAAGTCATGGGAAAGCAGGCCCGTGAAGCAATGACATCAGCCCCCGCAGGGGGCGAAAGAATTTCAACAATCCGACGTTCTTTCGCCCTTTCAGGGCTGAGACGATTTGTGCGTCAATCGATTCCCATGGCTTGTGCCATGGGCTAAAATCTTCCGGCCCTCCGGGCCTCTGGAGGGTGCTCGGCCCTCCCGCGATTTGCGGCAACCCTTGTGGGTGCCCAGGGCGGGTACAAGACCCGCCCCTACGTCAGAACCGCACATTCCATAATGAGTCGCGAGGCATCACCCGCGTGAGTCGTAGCTACGGCATCGTTTCCATGCCGTAGGTTTGCAGGTTCGTACCGACAAAAGGCCCACGACACAACACCGGTGTCGCGGCTACCAGCTACAGGCTCGATTCCAAATCACCCGATCAGCGCCCGGAGCCCGTCGCACACTTTTTCTACGGGGGTGTCGTACCCAACGTTCAGGATTTCCGCGGCGGCCATTTCGTCACCCGATTGCCATGTTTCGGCTTCCAGTCGTTCGAGCAGCAGGCGCAGCCCGTCTGGGTTCTTGCGCTGGGCCAGACCCCACACAGCTTCTGAGCGTGCAGGCTCGTAAGGATCTGCGAGGCGTTCACGAAGCGCCGCGCGAATTCCGGCGAGTCCGCAGTGGAAATCGATCCGAGCCCGAAGGTTGCCCAATCACGGACGTCCTCGTCTGAATCCGCCATCAATTCGATCAGAGTTGTCACTGGCGCAGGTCCCTTGTGGGAGGCAATGCCATAGGCTACAGCCCACCGGACCCCCGGATCAGAGTGATGCTTGAGAGGTAATAATGCTGTCGCAGCTTCCTCGGTGCTGAGATGCGCCAGCGCCCAGGCAGCGGAATGAACGACGAGAGGATCGCTGTCTTTCAGGCTTTCGATGGCGACGGATACGCACCGGTTGAGGTATGGTCTCTCCGATTCGTCTTTGCCGGCGCTCAGTTGAGCCAGCACGTCAAGGCCCCGGGCGCGTGCCTTTGCATTTTCAGAACGGGTGTATTCGGCGGCGAGTTCAAACACCTCGATCGTGCCTCGGCGCTGCAGGGCTACAACCGCCTGCCATGGAGCGTCGTCTTCGTAGTCACCCTCAAGCGTGGCCGCAAATAACTCCCCCGCGGACCTTGGATCTTCGGTGGGGAAAAAAGCCATGGCCTTACCATTCTAAATGCGACGCGAGCACGGCAGCGCAGAATTTCGGTTTGGCGAAACTCTGCGGCTTTCCGCCGGTTTTCAAACCATAAGCCGCAGAGCCTGAATATCGCAGACTCTGCGCTGCCCGACTCGAAGTCCCTCACGGAAGGAGTCATTCGGATACGGGCTTGATCGTCAAGACGTGGAGAGTGCTGGTCTGAGTGTCCACTGTGCCGGTGACCAGCACCTGCTTCTGGTCATATTTCATGGCGTCTTTCTGGTCGTCCAGGTAGTAACCTCGCTTGTTCGTGGAGTCAATCATCAAGGCGTAATTGCCCTTCTGGAGCTTAACGACTCTGCCGAAGTAGGTGCGGGGCTTTTGCTGGCTCTGTTTCTGCTGGGCGGTGGCTGGCTCTTGATTCCCAGTTTTTTGATTTTGAGCACCGAACGCCGGCGCCAGGGGAGTCAACGCTGCAGCTACAGCCAGTGCAATAACCGTTGACCGAATCTTTCGTCCTCCCATTTACACCTCCTTACAGATAGTAATTTTCCCTCGTCCTCATCGCAGAGCAATGACCTTCCGGCAAGGTTTGCAAAACCAGATTCTCGGCATGAGCCGATCGATCGCGCTGTGGGAAACCGGGCGATGCTTTCCGGCTCCTTGTCCAGGATTTGTAGGTTCAAGAGCTGACCTGCAGACTCGCCGATGGTATCACAGTCGTCTCCGACCGGTCCAGTTTCCGCAAGTGGCGCTCGATCTTGTAATGTGTGCGCCCCACAATTCCGACAACTCATGTCCCCAACCTTATACCGCTGAAAATTACACATTACCAATTGCGGTACAAAGAGCTCCGATTTCACGGTTGCGGGTTATGGGTGCTGAAAAGCCGAGGGTAGGCGGGAAGGCTCAGCGCGTGACGGCGTACTCGACCGAGCGGGGATTTGTGGTGCGCTTGGAGGCCTCAAGGATTTCAAGGCCCACAATGTTGCCGTCCTTGTCGTAGTCGAGGATAACTCCAGGCTTATCCTCGTCACTCTCCTCGACGGGCGCGTCGCTTAACAGGATTCGGAGCACGTCCACTTCGGGATCGTAGGTCACTTTCATGGCTTCCCCCAGTATTTCTCAATCTTTGTGGTCCGATAGGCGGTTACCACCACCGCCGGGTCTACAGAGTCATCTACGATCACTCTCAACAGAAACATCTTACCACGATATCGCATTTCGACTGGTAGGCGCTCAGCGTACCTTGCTCGGAAACGATCTGGCCGGGCTTTTCGAGCGTGGCTTCCAGAAACGGCAGCGGGATCTTGCGCCGTTCTATTTCCTCCCTTGCGTGGTTGGAAAGCCTGTATCTCACACCGATCTGAACCGGCGCTGAGAATGTGTGCCGCATCGCCGGGATTCAAAGTATACACTGGGCAGCCGGCAAAACAAAAACGCCCCAGCGCAAAGCTGAGGCGTTTTGTCAATTTAATCCCGGCGACGACCTACTCTCCCACGCAGTCACCCGCGCAGTACCATGGGCCCTGGAGGGCTTAACTTCCGTGTTCGGGATGGGAACGGGTGTGACCCCTCCGGAATAGTCGCCGGAAAAGCGTTGAAGAAGCCGTCGGCGATCAGCGATCAGCAGGAACGAATCCCTCAGTTTTTTGCTGACGGCTGAAAGCCGTACGCTTCTTTCCTGAATAGTGCGGCGTCGAATGCTCTCGAAGGCATTCTTAGTTTTCAGCTAACAGCCCTCAGCGCGAAGCATTTAACTTAGAACTGACTGCTGAAGAGTGAAAGCCGACTGCTGTTGTATGCTGAGCAGAATTTATGGTCAAGCCGAACGGGCGATTAGTATCGGTAGGCTCAACGCATTACTACGCTTACACTTCCGACCTATCAACGCGGTAGTCTTCCGCGGCCCTTCATAGGATTCACTCCCGGTAGCTAATCGGGATTTCATCCTTGGGAGATCGTATCTTGGGGCGCGCTTCCCGCTTAGATGCTTTCAGCGGTTATCGCTTCCAAACTTCGCTACCCAGCCGTGCCGCTGGCGCGACAGCTGGGACACAAGAGGTTTGTCCATCCCGGTCCTCTCGTACTAGGGACAGCCCCCCTCAAATCTCCTACGCCCACACCAGATAGGGACCGAACTGTCTCGCGACGTTCTGAACCCAGCTCACGTACCGCTTTAATGGGCGAACAGCCCAACCCTTGGAACCTTCTACAGCTCCAGGATGCGATGAGCCGACATCGAGGTGCCAAACCGCTGCGTCGATGTGAACTCTTGGCAGCGATCAGCCTGTTATCCCCGGCGTACCTTTTATCCGTTGAGC
>JAKAWN010000329.1 GCA_021827245.1 Acidobacteriota bacterium
ATCGCCCAACCCTGCAGCGACGCGTCATTCAGGTGGAAGAAGGCCTCGTAGAACGGCTTGGCTCCGCCGATCACTACCCAGTCGTATCCGAAAAGCAAGCCCCCCAGCCCCGCCACGAGCGAGATGATCCAGACATAGGCGGTGCTATATTCCCGCCCAACATCAGCGGCATTTGTCTTAGGAGGAGTGAGGCTCATGTGAGGTTCCTCTCCGGCAGTCACGTAGCAAAGATAAGCGTAGTCGCCGGCATATTCAAGAGTTGGTGGAGAGTTAAGAGCCAGGCCCAAGCTTATGATCAGGATCTACCATCAGCCAGATGATACCCCCAAGAAGGCATAAGCTGGCGGCAACCAGGAAGGATGCCGTCCACCCTGCATGAACCGCAATCACAGGAGTGAGTACCGCTGTGACCGCACTGCCGGCTTGCGCACCCATATTCATCATGCCCGAGAGTGAGCCAGATGAACTGCCGCCTAGATCCGCCGAAACCGACCAGTATGAACTCTGAGAAATATAAAGCGCTCCCGCGCCTCCTGCCAGAATGACACTAGCTGCGCCAGCGCCGTGTGCCACCGACCCCAGGGCCACTAAAACTCCTGCCCCGGTCAGCCCAAGTGTGCCAACCCCGCACCGCCCCCATCGGCGTCCCAACCGTCGGCTCACCGCATCGCTCAAGACCCCTCCCAGCGCCGAGCCAATTGACATCGCCACAAATGGCAGCATGGTGTAATAAGAGCCGGTCTTGATGTTGACGCCTCGCACGGTTGTCAGGTAAATGAAGAACCATGCGAAGAAAATGTAAGATGTGTACCCGTAACAGAAATAGCTCAACGTCAACCCCCAAACATCTATGCTGGTAAATAGCACAGACCACCGCAGAGGAGGCTCATCCGGGGCATTTCTCGTATTAATGCCTGTGGCAATGAAATCGACTTCAGCTTTGTTCACCCACGGATGCTGCTCAGGAAGGTTCCGGGCAAGCAGCAGCCAGGTGATCCCGCCTACGATTCCGAGCAGAGCACAAAGATGGAAAGAAGAGCGCCATCCATATCGAAGCATGACGGTGGCGATAATCGGCGGAGTGAACGCTGCTCCAGCTCCCACCCCGGCGAATATAATGCCGTTTGCAACTCCGCGTTCCGCTCTGGGTATCCATTTGGCAAGCCAGCGGTTCGAGCTGGGATACATTACGGACTCCCCGACGCCCAGCAGAAATCTTACCGACCAAAATACGAGTAACGCGCCTGCAATCCCTTCCGGGACCGAGGCCGTCAGGCTGGTGAAGACGGCCCACCAGACCGCGCCGAGAGTAAGAACCTTGCGAGGCCCAAAACGGTCTGCCAACCATCCTCCCGGGATCTGGAAGAGCATGTAACCCACAGTAAAAGCACTGAAGATCCAGCCCAGTTCTGGATTTGTTAAATGGAACTCCTCTGAGATGATATGGCCCGCTATGGAGATGTTCACCCGGTCCAGATAACTGATAGCTCCGATGACAGCGATCCAAAACACCAGGACCCAACGGAAATGGGTCGGTTGCGCACCCTCATGATTCATGCGCTCACCTCAACTGTAGGTCTTCCTTGCCAAAGCGAGAAAAGCAATGCCACTGCGGTTCTGCAGGGAGCCAGATCGCTATTCTTGACGAAGCAACAAGACTCTGATGGTTGCGGCTGCAAATCGCCCGTGCCTGAGGCTGTGTCGGTGAAGCGATTGCCAAAATTGGGCGATGCTGAAATACAAGTAGCGGGAGTGGTGTTTGACATCATCGCGGCTGCCACCGCAAGAGGATTCCAGGTCCCATTCGCCGAATCAGATCTCTGCATCGCCGCTGGCTAGAGCCCTGGTCTGCACGAACTACAGGGCAAGAACCCTGATGCGGCGGCGTAGCGAGGGCCCGAGTTCAGCCCACGGCCGCACATTGCGACAACAACACGGACCTGTACCCGGCCTGTTCAAGCTGAACCGATTACGTCTTGGCTTAGGCGAATTCCGTTTCTACCTGATATCTCAAAGCCAGATGAGGACGGTCAGCGAGCTATACCGTCAGAATCGAGTAGTTTCCGTGACAGGCTTCGGGTCCGCCGGAAATTGCCCAAGCTGCAAAGAGATTTTCCGCGCAGTTTCGACCACCAACTCAAGTATTTTTTTCTGACGGCCAACTGAGTTGCGTACGGCAGGAAAAGTTACGCTGACTGCTGCTCGCAGTTGGTTGTTGTGATCCCAAATGGGAGCGGCCAGGCAATGCACGCCTTTTTCATATTCGCCGTTATCCAGTGCATAGCCAAGGCTTCGAACCTGCTTCAAATCGGCCAGCAGGGACTGCTTATTCCGGTGGGTATTTGCAGTGTAACGAACTAACTTCATATGGGCAAAGGCGTCGCGCCTGAAGTCATCTCCCTTGAAGGCAAGGAAGATCTTTCCCAGGGCAGTACAATACAGGGGTACTCGGAAGCCGACTCTCGACTGGACAGAGAGCGTCTTGGGGCTTTCCAGCTTTTCAACATACACTGCGGCCTCACCGTCGCAAATGGCGAGGTGTACCGCCTCGCCTGTCCGCTTGTTCAAGGTTCGTAGAAAGGGCAGCGCCACTTGCCTTAATTCGAGCCCCTTCAAATAGCACGCGCCCAATTTCACGCACTTGACGCCGAGAGCTACGTGCCCAACCGCCTGGGTTCTCTGGAGGTATCCACGCCGGACCAGTGTGTCCATAAGGCGGAAAACTGTAGTGGGATGCAGGCCTACCTTATTGCCGATTGCAGTGACGCCGAGCGAACCTCCGTCGTCAGCAATACAATCGAGGATCTGCAGGGCACGATCGACCGATTCTACTGTGTATTCAGCCCTTCGCTTCCGCATACTGTTTCTTTCCTGCCAGTTTGATAAGGAACCTGAACTGGCTTGTAACCTTCCTTTTGGTGTGGCCCCTTAATAGCGCGGCAACCTGCCGCACGCATTATACAACAACGTTTTGTCCGAAACGAAATGCCATCTCGCCATTACCAAAGGACTGAGTGTCCAGCTCAGTAAGACCGTCATCTATCTGCCTGGCCCGTTGGAGGATGTCGACAATCTTGTCAGACTGGGTGAAATGCACACGTAAACCCAAGCTGCCTTCAAGGGGACGACGTGGAGTTGATTTCCGGAGGCAGGTGGCAGGGGTTTTGGCCAACTTGGTCTGGAACCTGTGAAATAGCCCCTGCTGGGCCCAGCCCCTATGGCCAATTAGTCTGGCGGCAAAGAACACCCGGAACCGGGCATCCTGTTCTGTTAAGAACAACGGTTTGGCGATCTGGGAGCGAGGCGAGATGGCAGTTCATTAATCGAAGGACCGTCTTGTCACCTTTACAAGGCCTTGCCACAGGTGGATACCGAAAATTCGCCGACTGACGGCCTGCGGGAAGAGGCTTGGCTTCTCCTATCTAGATCTCTCCAGCATTGGCACTCTGGGCGGTTGCGCGAAAGCATTAGGATTGTCGAACGTGGCGTTGACTCTTTGGTTGATTTCAGACAACGGTGATGTCCCATGAGCACCCACTGACTCACCAGCGAAGCCTCCTTTGTCTCGCTTAGCGGTTGCGCGAGCGGATTTTTGCGCCGAGTCCGGTCATCGGCGCCGGCGGCGGACGGATCATTGAGATTGGAGGGAATTTGATCCTCCGAATGCGCTCTCGAAAAGCTTATGTGTTACTCTTGTGGCCACCGGACCGGCGCTGTTCGTGACGAACGGCAGCCACTCCGGAAGGAAATATCCAACCCAGGAGGAGGAGCTTTGTCTTATGGGTTCATCTATCTCACGCAGAAGGTTGATGCAGGCAATCGGTGCGGCAGCTCTCGCCCCTTCAGGGATTACTGCTGGAATGTTGCCGAAAATTGGGAATACCACCCCGCCCCCCGTGGGGTGGTGTGCTGAGGGTACGGACACTCCAAAGCTCAGCTTGGACATCGCTCCGCACGCCGACGCAGCCGCCATGCGGCGGCTGAGGCAGATTGGGATCAACCATGTCAACACATCTGGGCCGCGGATTCCCTGGACTGAGAGCCAGATCAAGTCCATCAGGGATTCGCTCAAGTCGGGAGGCCTCACGCTCGGCAACATGATGATCGGGGGCTTCCCCAAAACCATCTACGGAAGGCCGGGCCGGGATAAGGAGATCGAAAACGTCCAGAAATCCATCCGTGCTGCCGGTCGAGCCGGTTTGCCTGTCATCGAGTACAACTTTTACGCGCATCGCTTAGTCGAGGGATATTACGAGAAAGCCGGGAGAGGCGGTGCGGGGTTGACCGCGTTTGATTATGAGCGGGTGAAGAACCTGCCTCCGCTTCCGTCGGAAGGCGTCCACACAGACGCGCAAATGTGGAAAAACATTACTTATTTCCTGAAGGCGGTCATACCGGTGGCTGAGGAATCCAATGTGCGGCTTGCGCTCCATCCGAACGACCCGCCGGCGCCGCTGAGCCGGGGATCACAGCAGATCATGGGAACCCTCGAAGGATGGAAGCACCTGATCGAGATCGTCCCCAGCAAGTCAAACGGGATCACCTTTGATTGTGGAGTGACACGGGAAATGGGGCACGATCCGGTCGAGGTCTGCCGCTATTTTGGAACGAGAGATCGCATCAACCACGTACACTATCGGAATGTTCGCGTCCAGGTGCCGCACAAGGAATACTCCGAGGTGTTTTTGGACAATGGACAGAACAATATGTTCGCCATCATGAAGGAGTTGGTCCGGCAAAAATATCCCCGCTTGATCTTCCCGGAGCATCCCCGTGCGCTGGATGTCGATCGCGACTTGACGACTCGGCCGACGTATTACCCGGGCGGAGGAGGGTACGTTGGCTATGTGTTCAACGTGGGTTACGCGAGGGCGATGCTACAGGCTGCCCTGATATCGTCCTGAGAGCACGCAAACTTGCCTGCCATCGCCTTGGGACGATATCAACGAAAAATGATGCGACATACCGGGAGATGTGCGAGCGGTGTGCCCAACGGCGCGCAGCTTCATTTGGTTTGTTGCAGTCCAGACTTAGCTGATATATTTGGAGCGCAGTTCACAGGAGATATTTAATAGGAGGAATATTTATATGTTCAAACCCAATCGTCGAGAGTGTATCCAGGGAATGTTGGCAACAATTGCCGCAGCCGCTGCCCCTTTGGTCTCGAGCTGCACATCAAGTGCGCCGCCGAGCAAGGCAAGTTCGGAGAAGGGTTCGTTAGGTTCTCCGGCGAGCAAGGCAAGTTCGGGGGACAATGCGTTCAAAATATGCCTGATCTGGGGAGACACAGATCCACAGCTAGTCAAACTATCTGAGCAAATCGGTGTTACTCACGCAATTGCCGGGACGGCAGGCCCCCTTAGCCGTGTTCCTCGCTCCCAGTACGTTGACACGGTTGCGAAGATCAAGGCTGACTATGAAAAAGCTGGCCTGACCATCGCCGGTATCGAGAGCCATCCCGTGCCTGCAAACAAGATCAAACTGGGGGTGCCGGGACGCGACGAAGAGATAGAAAACTATATCGCCGCCGTCAGAGCATTGGGCAAGGTGGGCATTCCCATGGTCTGCTACGACTTTATGGCAGGCATTGACTGGTACCGCACCAATATGGACTACCCGTGCCGTGGCGGGTGCCATTCGGTGTCCTTCAACATCAACGATGTTCCAAAGGGACTCACGAAGTGGGGACGAATCAGCGAAGAAAAGATGTGGGACAACATTACGTATTTTCTGAAAGCCGTGATTCCCGAAGCTGAGAAAGCCAACGTGAAGATGGCTTTGCACCCTGATGATCCACCTGTGCCCGTCCTCCGCGGGATACATCGGATCATCATCAGTCCGGCAGCCTACCGCCGTGTGATGAGCATCGTGCCGAGCCCGGTGAATGGAGTGACGTTTGAAATCGCCATCTACTATTTAATGGGCGCAAATCTCGAGGCGGTGGCGCAGGAGTTTGGCCGCGCAAAGAAGATCTTTTATATCCATTCGCGGAACCTCAGAGGTACGCGCGACAATTTCGTTGAGACTTTTCAGGATAACGGCGTCATCGATTTTGGAAAGGTGTATCAGGCGCTCTATGACAGTGGTGTGCGCGTGCCCCTTCGTCCCGATCACGATCCCATTGTTACTGGGGATGACTATTTCGGGAAGAATCGCATTCATCCCGGATATGGGGTCATTGGCAAGGTCTTTGGTGCTGCCTACATCAAGGGAATCTTGGCCAGCCGCCACATCCCCTATGTATAGCTAGCTTTTGCCGTCTCCGACCCAGTTGTACATATAGCGAACGAGTCACGCGCCGGAATCACAAAATTGCGTGTCTTGTGCGCCGCCGCGCGATGTATTATACTCGCGCAAATTATCTGGAGGAGACGAACAAATGAAAAAGACTCTTTTATTGCTGGCTTGCATAATTTTCATGCTTGGGTTCAGTGTCTGCGGGTGGGCTCAGTTGGGGCTGTTTTCCAAGCAGCAACTGATTGAATTCACGCCGGACTGGCATGGGCCGCGCTTTGCCAACGGGCGACCGGACGTGCCGGACTCTGTCTTGCAGCGCCTGCAGGACGTGACGGCGGAAGAAGCATGGGAAGTGCTGCAGCGGGCTGGCTATCACAATCAGTTTGAGCCTGGATGGACAGTAGTGAATCCGCACAAGGTGCGGCTGGTGGGGCGTGTGGTGACGGCGGTTTTCATGCCTTACCGGCCGGACGTGGACTCGGTGATCCGGGCCAATGGGAAGAGGGAAGGGGAGACGGTGCAGGGGGAGAATTCCTGGATCATCAACACACTTCGACCCGGGGATGTGATGGTCGTGAACCTGTTTGGGAAGATCAAAGATGGCACGATCATCGGATCGAACCTGGCCACCGCGATTACCACGAGGGAAAAGGATCCAGCACTGCCCGTAACCGGGCTCATTGTCAATGGCTCGATACGCGATACCTGGGAAATCCAGGGGATCAAAGGGTTCGAGGTATTTTGCCGGGGGCTGGACCCGTCGGCGTTGAGGAATGTGATGCTGATGGGGATCAATGTCCCGATCCGGATGGGCCAGGCGACGGTGATGCCGGGAGATGTGGTGGTGAGCGACCCGGAGGGGATCACCTTCATCCCGCCGCAACTGGTAGAAAAAGTGGCGGATCACGCGGAGTTGGATCACATGAGGGACGACTGGGGAATGATGATGCTGCGGGAGAAGAAATACACTGCCGGACAGATCGACGGACGGTGGACGCCGGAAATGATCGAGGAGTTCAACAAGTGGGCAGCAGAGACGAAGCATTCCAAGCTGCGGCTAGAGGTGCACCATTAGGGAGTTGTTAAAGAAATCTGGATTTTTCTTTCCGAAGAGTGACAGAGGAGAATAGCCTGCCCTTAACCTGCCGAAGGGATCTTGGCACTTGCCTGAGTTTTACATTTAAGGAGAACGACTCGGGGACTTTATCCTGAGCCGTTTCACAACCTCCAGGGTTGTTCGCGAGTAGAGGATTGGTGTGCTCAGAATCGCAGGCAAAGGCTTGACCTGCGCGAAGTGAACGAGGCTCTACCTGATGTGTGCAAGACCATCTTGAACGAATCCTTAGGAGGCAGTTGATGAAAAACAATAAGTCCGAGTATTCCGTGAGCCGACGGAACGTGCTGAAGACTTCCGCAGCATTGCTGGGAGGGAGTTTGATGTCAGGGGAATATGCCGAGGCGGAGATTAAGAACGTGAACACGAATTCATCGCCCTCCGACCTGAAGATCACCGATCTGCGGGTGGCCACGATGGTAAAGCCGGGTCCGAGTCCTTGCACAGTTATTCGCATTGATACGAATCAGGGGGTGTAT
>JAKAWN010000009.1 GCA_021827245.1 Acidobacteriota bacterium
GTTGGGTCTCGCAGGACGGTCCGCTTGCGCCCGCCTCCGGGACGCCGGACCCGGCCCGGCGGGTGAACGGCTGGCCCCGCCAATTCCGCCAGACCCCGCCGAACCACCTGCCGCGCCAAGCCTGTGGCGCGGGCCACGGTCGAAATGCCCCCGCGTCCAAGGGCCAGGCTCTCGGCCGCTGCGACCAAACGGCGAGAACGTTCATCCAGTGCTCCCCGCAGGGAAGCGAACCGCTGCTGAATTCCCGCTGGCTCACGCATCCGCCCCAGAATACATCAAGCGTCGGCAAATGGAAATATTATTGCGTGACATCTCCTAACCTGACAACTCCCCATGTCCAGGCGTACATGATGGAGCGCCGAGCAAAGGGCGCCGCCAATGGAACCATAAACAGAGAATGCACTCTTTTACGCAGGGCTTTCAATCTCGCCCGCCGCCAAACTCCACCGAAGGTTCGGTACGTTCCGTACATTCCGCGGCTCAAAGAAGACAAAGTGCGAAAGGCCTTTCTTGAGCACCCCGAATACGTGGCTTTACGTCAGGCATTATCTGATGAAGTGAAACCCATTCTCACTTTTGCTTACTACACTGGCTGCCGGCGAGGAGAAATCCTCTCACTCAAGTGGACGCAAGTTGATCTAGCGAGGAGAATCGTTCGGTTAGAACCGGGGACCACGAAAAATGACCAGCCGCGAAATCTCCCCCTCGTTGCCGAGCTGTACGAGATGCTCGCGATACAAAGTATCCGTCCTGTCCCTGGGTTTTCTTCCGAGGTGGGAGGGAGATCCGCGACTTCAGGGGTGCATGGGAAGTGGCGTGCAAAGCTGCTGGCCTCGCCGATGCCGAGGGGAAGCACACTCGAATCTTTCATGACCTCAGACGAACTGGCGTTCGCAATCTCGTGCGCGCCGGAGTGCCCGAGCGAGTGGCGATGCTGATTTCGGGTCACAAGACTCGGTCGGTGTTCGAGCGTTACAACGTCGTAAGCGAGCGCGATTTACAAGAGGCCGCGCGGCGGCTCGAAGACTACATCGAAGAGCTAAAAGCCACCCAGGGTCAACACCCTTTGGGCACACCTAAGGGCACACCTGCACAGAAATGCAGCAACGGCAGGCATTCCAAAAACCGTAAGCGATTGACTGCTATAATAGTTAAACCTTATGCGAAAGTGGCGGAATTGGCAGACGCGCCAGACTTAGGATCTGGTCCCGCAAGGGGTGGGGGTTCGAGTCCCCCCTTTCGCACCATTTTCCCATTCGACAGATCTCCTACACATCTACTCGAAGATGGGAGTCACATTGTTCATTGAATTGTTACGCTTCATCTGATAGTCTGCTGTGAATCTTCCTATGGCTACTCCATGCAGAAAGTGCGGCGCAACGAAGACGGAGCATGTCCGTCACGGGTTCTTCTACATGCTTGCACGAAAATTCGGCTATCGATTGCGGGTTTGTTCCAGGTGCCGCCGCCGGCGCCTATTGCAGTTCGGTGAAGATCCCGACGAGCCGGTTCTACCGCACAACGCCAAGAAATCAGGGGCTCGATCACGTTCTCCGGCGCTAATTTCCGACAACAAAGTGACGGGTCGCGGCAAGTGTCCTCGTTGTGGTGGACGTGACGTTGAGAGATCGAGACGCCGGTGGCATGAGCGTGCCTTCGGTCGTCCTCCAATGGCACGGTGTCGTACTTGTCGAAATCGATTTCCGTTGCCGTTCGTCTAGCAAGCCGGTCGCAAGGACAACGAAATCTTCCCCAGACCCCGCCATAAATTTTTTTTCGGCATACTAAATCGATGTCTGGCCAAAGCGGATCAAATCGTGGTACACCATCGTCGATGGTAACGCGTTCTGTAAACCAGCGCATTGCCGCCTCGGCTGGCATTGTGATGGCCAGCATTCTGGCAAGCCGGTTGCTTGGATTTCTGCGCGAATGGTCTGTCGCTCACCAGTTTGGCTCAAGCGCCGTCACGGATGCCTATTACGCGGCTTTTACGCTTCCGGATTTTGTCAACTACCTGGTTGCCGGAGCCTCGCTCAGCATCACCTTTATCCCAGTCTTCGCGAAATACATTGCGGAAGGAGATGAGGAAGAAGGATGGCAGGTCTTTTCAATCGTGATCACCTCCATGGTCCTTCTGTTACTGTTCCTGGTGGTGGTGGGAGAATTTTTCGCCCCGGAACTTCTTCACCTGATAGCTCCGGGGTTTAATCCCGCGGAAAAAGCGCACACTGTTTTCCTGACCCGCCTGATGATGCCTGCCCAGATCTTCTTTTATCTTGGTGGCATTTTGAGTGCGGTCCAATATGCAAAAGGCCGTTTCCTGATCCCTTCCCTCGCTCCGGTTATTTACAACATCGGGATCATTCTTGGCGGATTCCTCCTTGCCTCGAGTATCGGCATCACAGGTTTTTCGGTCGGTGTCCTATCGGGGGCATTTGTCGGCAACTTTCTGCTTCAGATTCATGGCGCCTGGCGTGTGGGCGCCCGGTTCAGGCCGAATCTTAACCTGCGGCATCCAGGATTTCGGATGTTCATCAAGCTCACCATTCCTATCATGCTGGCGCTTTCGGTGGTCTTTTCCGACGACTGGATCATCCGCTGGTTCGGCTCATATCTGATTCCGGCTTCCATCACCTGGCTAACCTACGCCAAAATCCTGATGCGTGTTCCATTGGGGGTGATTGGACAAGCCGTGGGCGTAGCTTCATTTCCGTTCCTTGCTCAGCTTTATGCTGAAAAGAAATACGACGAACTCAACCGCACCATCAATACAACCTTGAAGGCGCTGCTCCTGCTGATTGTGCCTATTTCCGCGCTCACCATTGCCATGAACCGGCCGCTGGTTTATTTCGTTTTCTCCCACACGCGACTTCGGGGTCCTGATTTGAACGCGACGGCTGCCGCCCTGGCCCTGTTCTCAATCAGCATGTTTGCCTGGGGCGCGCAGAGCATCCTGGGGCGGGCATACTATGCCGGGCGCAATACTTTGAGGCCGGCGCTGATCGGCACTGCCGTGACCCTCCTGAACCTGCCCGTTTATTGGCTGCTGGCCAGGACCATGCAGTACAAAGGGCTTGCCCTGGCAAGTTCGATCGGCATATCAGTTTACGTCGTCGCTCTTTTCATCTCGTTCTATCGTTACACGGCGAATAAAGGAGCCATGGACATGGTGCAATTTTTCCTGAGGGTTGCTGCGGCTTCCGCGATTGGCGCGGCGGGCGCTTTTGAAGTCGTGCGGTGGATTGAGCCCCAGATAAACTGGCATGCCACAACCGGCGCTTTCCTCGTCCTGATTGCGGCCACGCCTGCCGGTTTGATTCTTACTGTGCTTGCCGCAAAGCTTTTTCGGATTCGCGAACTCGATGCTTATCTGAAGTCGTTGAGGCTGTTCTCACGATTCCGGCGGAGCCAAGCATGACAGGACGACTATCCTCTTCCAGTCCCGCCCGGCCCTGCTATTTCCCGATGCAAAATCGAGAAAAGATCATTCCCAGGATGTCCTCGACGTCGGTTGTCCCGGTCAGGGTGTCCAGTGGGCGCAGCGCATCGTAGAGGTCAAGAAGCAGCATCTCGTGATGCGTTTTCTGCGTGGCTGCACGGCTAGTACGGTCAAGCGCGCTGAGCGATTCTTTAAGGAGTTGGTGGTGTCTGAGGTTGGTCACCGATTCTCCTTCCGACCCCAGATTACTTCCGGCACCGACCGCTCGAATGATTCTTTCGCGCAATTCTTCAATGCCTTGTCCGGTCAAGGCAGAGGTTACAACGATCTCCACGGGCGCGAGAGCCTCCTCATTCACCGCTGAGATTACCTGTTCGATTGCGGCCGTGGTTGTGCGCGCGGGCAGGTCTGACTTATTGGCAACCACCAGCATGGACCCCATCCGGCGCGTTTTGTGGAGCAGGGCAGAGTCTTCGTCGGACCAATCCTGCGAAGAATCTACCACCAGCAGTCGCAGATCGGAATCGGCCATGGCTTGATGCGTCCGTTCCACCCCCATTTTCTCCACCGCGTCAGACGTTGCGCGAATTCCGGCTGTGTCCACAATATTCAAAGGAATCCCGCCGATCGACGCAGTTTCTGTGACCAGATCTCTTGTTGTTCCCGGAACGTGCGTAACGATGGCGCGATCCATGTTCAGCAGGCGATTGAACAGGCTTGATTTGCCCACGTTAGGGCGTCCCACTATTGAAAGGTCCAGGCCCTCGCGGACAATTCGGCCGTAAGTGAATCCTTCAGCCATTTTCTCGAGACCGGCCTTTACGGCATCGAGCCGTTTCAGAAGGTCGTCCCAGCCCATCAGTTCAACGTCATCGTCGGCAAAATCGATTCCCGCCTCAAGAGCTGCAATCAGATCCAGGAGAGCTTGTTTGTGCGGCTTCAGGCGGGCAGCAACCGAGCCTCCAAGTTGAGTTGCAGCGACTCGAGCCTGGTAGAGAGTCCGGGACTCTATCAAGTCCCGAATAGCCTCAGCCTGCGTCAGATCGATGTGGCCGTTCAGGAATGCCCGCATGGTAAATTCGCCTGGTTCCGCGGCCCTTACGCCCTGTTCAAGGCAGCATTCCACGAGGTACCGCAGAATCACCGGCGAGCCGTGGCAGGAAACTTCTACCACGTCCTCGCCCGTGTAAGAATGCGGCTGCTGGTAAAATGTGACCACCACCTCATCCAGAACTTTCCCGGTTTGCGGGTCCACGAATTTTCCCAAAGTTGACCGTTGAGCCTCTGGCGGGCACTTCGCCATCCGAACCATGTGCGAGACAATTTCAACGGATTGATTTCCTGACAAGCGCACGACGCCGATGCCTCCGCGGCCAGGCGGTGTAGCAATGGCCACGATGGTGTCCTCTTTCATCACCTTATGATCCGAGCGTGTTTCAGGAGTGAGAGGCGGCAGGGTAAATAACAACTTTCCGGGCCGGACCCGAGCCTTCGCTCATGGTTCTTACTCCGGTATCGTCCTTGAGAGCCAGATGAACAATGCGCCGTTCGCGCGCGCTCATGGGAGTGAGGGAAAACGGGGTCCCGGACTCAACCGCTTTCCGGGCAGCCATCAGGGCTGTTAGTTTCAGTTCTTCGGCTCGAATCTGCCGCCAGTCCCGGCAGTCAAAACTGACTCGTCCGTAAAGATCATCACTCACTCGCACAGCCTTCAGCACAACGTATTCGAGTGCATCCAGGAGGGCCCCGTTCTTTTCCAGCAGCAAGTCGGAGTCAGATCCTTCGAAGTCCACCACGATTCCAGCGGCGCCAGGGTCCTGTTCAGGCGCTTCGCTTTTCCGCAGCGTCGATTTCAGTTCAAACCCTCCGTGCCGGATGATGTCCCCCACCAGGGACTCGATCTTATCCAGGTAATCATCCGGGGATTGCTCTGAAGAAAATTGTGTCGTCATAATTTCCGCTCGCTATGCCTTGGCCCCGACTGTCATTTCCGGGCCCGGGGCTTGTTTTATCGGAGTGAAATAGCGATTGATGATCACTTGCTGCAAAATACCTACCAGGTTTGCAGCTAGAAAGTAAAGAACCAGTCCACTCGCAAGCCTGAAAAACATCAGGCCGAAGACCAGTGGCATCAGCATCATCATGCGCTTCTGGTTCGGATCAGCCGCGGGCATCGGCATCATCTTCTGCATGACAAACATGCTCACCATCATGACCACCGGCAAAATCGGAATCGGTAAGCCCAGAAGATGAGAAGGGTCCGGCGCGGACAGGTCTTTGATCCACAAAATCCATGGCGCTTGACGGAACGCGAAGGGCGCTTCAAGCGATTCATAAAATGCATAAAGAATCGGGATTTGCGGTATCATCGGCAAGCATCCGCCGAATATATTGACATGATGCTCCTGGTAGAGCTTCATGATTTCCTGATTCATCCGCGCTTTGCGAGGGTCATTGAACTTGTACTGCTTATAGCGGTCTTGAATGGCTTTCACAAGCGGCGCGATTTTCTGCATTTCCTGAGCAGAGCGGATGCTCTTGAGCTTCAAAGGGAAAAGCGCCATGTTGATGATGAACGTGAGAATAACGATGGCCCAGCCGTAATTGTGTACCCAGTTGTCGTAGATGTAGCGCAGCACAAGAAACAGCGGCTTGGCAATTATTCCAAACCACCCGAAATCAACGAGACCTGTCAGCTTAGGGTGCGTTGTCTCCAGCACACGCAGTGACTTGGGGGCCAGGAACATCCTGAACGCGACCGGTTGTGCCACGGAGCTTCCCAATCCAGCATAGGCAACCTTGGGCGGTTCTTTGTCTTTCCAGTTTTCAGGTGTCCACGATTCCTGCCCGGCACGAAAACTCTGGTCTTGCGAATCCGGGAAAAAGATCCCGGCGAAATAACGGTCTTCAAGCCCCGCAAATTCGAGGGGTCCGGACCGTTTCAGTTCTTCTGTAATCTTGTGCTGGTCTGTTGTCTCCAGATTGCCGTTTGACTCATAGACCACCTTGGTCTGTGAGGTCTCGATGTCTATTGGAAGCGAGTGGTCACCGACTCCCCCGATCCAGGCCACCCAGAAAGGAAAATAATGCTGGTCCTGAGCTACGCTCACATTGACGCCTACTTGATAATTGGAACCGAACGTAAACTGCTTCTGAACCTGGACATGCCCGTCGCTATAAGTGAATTCGAGCGTTGTCGGCGCCTTCAGAGTGCCCTCTGATGGCTGCGCAACAAAAAGAGCCTGGTTCACGGTCTGATTGAGCGAACTGTCCGATGACCTGATGCTCATCGGGTATCCGAGCTGTTTGCAAGCTGGGGGATTCACCATGTCGAGAGGTTTTCCTGCAGCATCCTTATACTTTGTAAGAATCCAGCTCTTGATCACAGCTCCACGGGTGGAAAATGTGATCCTGTAGAGATCGCTTTCGACAGTGATGTCCTGGGCATGGCGGCCTTCCGTTACCGGGATCGCGGGAGCAGTCGGGATCTTGGGGGCTCCCGGCTTTGCAGCAGATTCCGCCAGCCCCTTCTGTCCGGCAGCCTGCTCGGCAACACTTTGGCGTGCGCCGGATGGTTTGGTTGGCGGCGGTGGGGCCGTTACGAACAGTATTCGCCAAATCAGGAGCATGACAAATGACAGGGCGAACGCTATGATGACCCTTTTTTCGTTGTCCATTAGCGAAAGGCTTTCCGTTTAGTTCTCATAGCCGGTCCCTGCCGAGCTTTCAAGGTACCGGATCGTAGCCGTGGCCGCCCCAGGGCCGGCAACGCAACAACCGTCCGACCGTCAGCTTTGTACCCTTCCATGCACCCCACTTTGCCACCGCTTCATACGCGTATGCCGAACATGACGGGTAATAGCGGCACGACGAGGGGATGGTAGGCGAAAGGCAAATCTGGTAGAAGCGAATCAATCCCAGCAGGAACAGTTTCAACGCGGACGACCCTGCTCGCAAGACGCGTCCGGCAGCTTCCCGGGAAAGAGGCGTAGCAGTTCCCGTTCCAGGACCGGATAAGGGGCCTTGGCGGCTCCTTGGCGAGGATTGAGCACAACATCCCATCCTCCCGGCAATGTTTGCCGGTGCAGGCGAAAAATCTCGCGGAGGCGTCGTTTGATTCGATTGCGTACTACGGCGCCACCCAGCCGTTTGGGCACGGTGATGCCCAGACGCGTCTCGGACAGCCCGTTCGGTCGATAAAAGACGGTGCATAATGATGCACTTCGACGCTGCCCCTCCTTGTAAACCTCTTGGAAATCCATTCGGCGGAGCAGCCGGTTTTGCTTGGGGAAGGCAGCCGACCTGGAATTCATGGAGTCAGGCGATGGCGACCCTTTTGGCGGCGCCGCTTGAGCGTCTGGCGCCCTCCCGGAGTTCGCATACGAACGCGGAATCCATGTGTCTTGGCACGCCGACGCCGATTGGGTTGGTAAGTCCTCTTCAAAGCTCTGACTCCCTGTTAAGTTCGCGTTCCAAAGCCCAAACACTTACGATAACCCGCCGCTTCAAGGCAAGTCAAGGGACGCGCATGCTTTATCGTCCGGCGAGAGAGCTTCTTTCAGGCACGAAGTTTTTCTCCAAGGGAACTCTGTGCGTGTGCTTCACGTAAATCTTTATGAAGGTTTGCTCCACAACCTGGAGAGGAGGGTATTGCCATGTTTTGTCCGCAATGTGGAAAAGAATACTCCCAGCCCGTCAACTTCTGCTCCCAGTGTGGCACCGCGATGTACCCACCGGCCAGGCCACATAAGAAACTCATGCGCTCCCGCAGCGACGAGAAAATAGCGGGTGTCTGCGGAGGGTTCGCCGAGTATTTGGAGGTTGACGTGACGCTGGTACGGCTGATTTGGATCGCGGCAATATTTCTTGGAGGGTGGGGGCTCATTGCTTACATCGTCGCATGGATTGTCATGCCGCTTGAGCCTGAGGCGCAGCGCGTGGATTCGCAAGCGCGAACAGCTCCTGTATCGTCGCACCCTGCGCCGAGTGCGTAAATCTTTGCCAGCGCCGAAGCAGGTGATCACGGGCTTTGAACCACGTTATAGTCTTTTGCTTTGGAACGGACTTCGGTCCACGGAGTCTCAAAAACTCCATTCCCTGGCGATGCCTTGTCTGCTTTCAAAGACCTGGCAAGGAGGTACGGTTCTTCCGTTAATTCACTTGCCCCGCACAGGCTTCAAATCACCAGAAATTGGACCACAAACAGCCCAGCGAAAATATAAGTGAGCGTCGGACATTCACGCCAGCGGCCAGTTGCCACCTTCGCCACCGAATAGGCAATCAGCCCGAACGCGATGCCGTCCGCTATGCTGAAGGTAAGCGGAATGCCGACCAGAATGAGGAAGGCGGGAAGGTATTCAGTGGGATCATCCCAGTTGAGTTCCCTGACGACCTTGAGCATCATCGAGCCGACCACAATGAGGGCCGGGGCAAGCGTCGGATACAGCATGGCGGCCTGATTGCCGGAGTTCGTGCCGACCCGCACGCCACCGCCGATCATCGCCGCCAGGGGGCTGAAGAACATGGCGCCGAGCAGCAGGCATCCGGTCACCATGTTAGCTAGTCCTGTACGCGCACCATCAGAGACGCCGGCGGCCGATTCGATGTAGCAGGTAATGGTTGATGTCCCCAACCCGGCGCCAACGGTGGTTCCCACCGCATCGGCAAACAGAGCGCGTCCCGCGCGGGGAAGCTTGCCTTCCCGCAGCAGGCCGGCTTGCTGGCCAACCCCCACGAGCGTCCCGATGGTGTCAAAGAGCGCCAGATAGAAGAGCACGAAGATGGCGGCTGCAAGCTTCGACGGCGAGAGCGCAAAAAGCCCGTGCAGATCGAATTTCAGGAACGTGGGCGCCAGGTGAATCTGCGTCGAAAAGATGCCTTGGAAATGAATCAGTCCAAATACTGCTGCGATGGCGGTTGTGGCCATGATACCAAGCAGGATCGCTCCTCGCACTCCGAAACTCAGCAGCACCACCAGGACCAGTAGCCCCAGCACGCTAGCCACGGTTGCCGGCTGGCTGAAGTCTCCAAGCCGGACCAGCGTCCCGGGGGCCCCGACCACCAGGCCGCCATATTCCAGCCCAATCAGGGTGATGAAGAGTCCGATGCCGGCAGCGATGCCGCGCTTCAATGAGTCGGGGATCGAGTTGACGATTTTCGCTCGAATGCCCGTAAGCGTGATCGCGATAAAGAAAATTCCAGCAAGCAGTACGGCGCCGAGTGCTTGCTGCCACGAGAGCCCGAATCCCAGGGGGGCTGCAGCACAGAGTGTGTATACAAAAAAGAAGTTCTCTCCCATGCCCGGAGCCAACGCCACGGGATAGTTGGCGATCAGGCCCATCAGGAAAGTAGAGAGCGCTGCAGCCAGGCAGGATGCACTGAGTACCGCCTGGAAGTTCATTCCGGCCTGTGACAGCACTCCAGGCTGCACAAAGATGATGTAGGACATTGCCAGGAATGTGGTGACGCCACCGACCACCTCTTTCTGCAAGGTGGTACCGTTCGCTTCAAGCTGGAAGTACCGGGAAATCCAATCCTTCATGCATCTCCTGGACTTTGAAAACGTTGCAGGACAACAGTCATAGCGTTCTTAGCATTATTTTGCTGGAAAACGCAAGAGTCTCTTTGCGCCGGGCAGACCCTGACTTCATCCCAGAAGGCTCCGCAGTTCGCGGGCCTGATTGGGATTCTTGCGCAGCATGATACGCTTAAGGCGAGCGAACTCGTCGCGGTCGACCTTCTGCACGGTGCCGCGGCCGCGATGCGGCGTAAAGGCCAGGATGTGATCCAGGTCGGGCCGGCGCTTGAGGGGGTTTTGGAACCTGACGGCCAAACCCGGCGGGCAGAAATCAATCAGAGAGCCGAGACCCACGTCCCGACCATTTGAGGCAGCTCGTGCCACTCCCCGCAGTTCCTTCCGGTCGGTTTCGTAGCAGAGAAACAAGTCCCCGTGCTTGACTTCTTGTCGCAGGTAACGGAGGCTCGACGCGCTTTTGATCCAGCCTTCATCGCCCATGGGGTATTTCCCGCGGGCCCTTGAACGGAAATATTGATCGAACTTCCAGCCGCGCTTTGTGTTGATCTTGAAGACCCAGACCTTCATCGGAAAATGCGGAACTGAATGGGTGAAGATTAAGTGAATCGAATGGGGTGTCCACCTTGACCGCGCGGTGCATTCTCAATCACGCAATCACCCGATCACTCAATCTAAACTTATTTTATTTTGGCGTGCTCCACTCGATCACCGCTTTGATTTCATTTTCGGGATGTTTTTCCAGCACGTCAGCAAAGTCGGTGTAGGGCACGGCGTGTGTGATGATCTGCTCCATCGTTTTTCCCCACGTTTGGTAAGCCTTTCCCAAGTCATCGACGGCCATTTCAAAGTGCTTCCGGCTGGCATTCACGCTTCCAATCATAACCTGGTTGCGGAGCACAAGGGTACGCATCAAAGCCGCCCCGTCAATCTGTAAGGGGCGATCCCCGCCCGGAATTCCCGTCAGGACGTAGACTCCGTTGATGCCTAGAGCTCCGAGCAGATCAAACTCCACGCGGGCAATCCCTGTTGCTTCGAGAATCATATCGATCTGTCCAAAAGAGTTGTCAAGCGCAGAGGGCCTGGTCTGGCGGCCGTCCACATACTTTCCGCCCAACTGCTTGAGGAGTTTTGGCCTTAAGGAATTTTCGTCCACAACGTCGAGTCCCAGCACTTGCGCCCCTCGCAGCCGCAGCGCGACGGCGGCCAGCAATCCGATCGGCCCCAGGCCGGCCACCAGGACCTGCTTACCTTGAATCCACTTCTGCGGGTCTGCGGCGCCGGGAATACGGGCGGCTTGAACGGCGAGAGCTTCATCAATGGCTTTTTCGGCCACCGATGTCGGCTCTGAGAGCACGCCGAGCGGCACCTGCTCTTTGGGGACCCTGACAAAGTATCGAAATTGATCGACCACCAATTCAGTCTCGTATCCATCCCTCTGCTTGATACCCCGCTCGGTGTAATCGCCGCTGGAACACATGTCGCTGCGATTGTTTAGACAAGCTGGGCAGTGGCCGCACCCGCGGCGGACGGTGAAACACCCGAAATCGCCCGGCCGAACCCCTTGCACCTGATTGCCGACTTCCTCCACTTGCCCGAACATCTCGTGCCCAATCACCAGATCTTTCTGTCCTGGCGGGGCGTCGGCGCGCCCGCCCGATGCTTCCTCACGGTCAGTTCCGCAGATTCCGACGCGCAGCACTCGCAGCTTGATTTCGTCGGGAGCGGCAAGTTCAGGCTCAGGGCGGTCAACGATTTGGACTTCTTTGGTTCCTGGTGTAATCGCGATGGCTTTCATCTGGAGTTTTCCTCCTTCGGATAAGTCGGATAAATTGAGACTTTAAGCTTACCAAGGCAGAAAGTAATTAGATGAAGTTTTTGCCGAATTCGTATTGCCGAGGTTTTGTGGAAAGACTCTGTTAGCCTTTGTTGCCGTTAACAGAAGAGATGATAACCTTGGGCAGGGAACCTGTTCACAAGATTACAGGCCTGTTATTGCAATAGGGAATCGGGAGGAGGCTTACTTCCGGCGAGAGTTTTGTGTAACTTCTTTCGTCAAACATAGTTAGACCGTATTTGTTTTTATCATTGGAGGGTAGTTCTACACGAGCCTGCAGAAATCAGAGCCCATTTGCTTTGAATAGTTAGTTAACTTTGTTCCATCGTAACTGGAACTATTGTGCCATTGCGCGGTCGGCCGCAACAGAGTTAAATTCACTCCAATGAGGCACCTGAATTCGTTGTCCAGCACGCAGTATGAGCTTTTCCACGAACCTCGCAAGCGCAAGGATTCGGGGTGGTGGAAATGGGCGCTGGCAATTATCCTGGGCGCATTATTCGTGTACCGCTCGACTCGTCCGGTCATGCGCTTACGTTCTGATCCTCCGCTATCTTTTTGTGGCTACGGCAACACTCGAAGCCAGATTGAACGCAAAAATGAGCAACGTCTGGCATACGCGTATTGGCAGGTAGCGGTTCGGCACATCCAGAATTACTACTCGCCGGACAGGCCGCTGCCCCCCGACCCTCCGCCACAGTTTCGCATCGGTGGTCTTGCACACAGTTCGGATTCGGATGCAACCGCCAGCAGGAACCATTACTGGTACCGGCTTCGGGAAGAGTGGAACCGGCGAAATGTCTGGAATGTGTCGTACGGATGGAATACGAATTGGGTTGAAAGCGATGTGAGTTCGCTCCCGCAGTACATTCCCCATTCGCTGTCGAATATTTTTCAGGGCATCGTCTTTTTTTTCGAAGGACTTGCGGCGAAGATATCGCTTGCCTGAAATTAGTTAGGGCTGGGCTCCTCGGGGTAACCAGCCTGTCCCCAATTCAATCTGCAGGCGGACCCACGCGCATATATGACATCAAGTGACCCTTGCAAGGGGCTGGGTGTTGGAAACCTTTGCGGTGCAAACAAAGGTCAGTTCACAACCTCCGCCAGAAATAATCCACTCAGATCCTCCATGAAGCTCGAAAAAGCCGGGATTAAGTGGTATGCTCCAAGAAAACCCGAAAGGATGATTGATCATCCAATTTTAGAGGTCACATAAGCGGGGATATCTGTCATGAAAAGAAGGCCATTTTTTCTATGGGCACTATCGGCAATCCTGATGGGCGGGACTTTTCCTCTGATGGCTGTGAATAACGTGGCTGTCAGACCTTGCAAAGATGCCAGCAATAAGATGGACGATGTTTACTGTATCGGGCAGAGGAATGTTGCCCATCACAGCATTATCTCCTTGCAAAAAGAGATTGCTATCGGCAAGAAATATGCCGAGCAGATCGACCGTTCCTCCAAGATTGTGAAAGATCCGGTCATCACGGAATACGTCAACAGGGTGGAGCAGAACATCGCTGAGAACTCCGACGCCAAAGTCCCCATAACGGTCAGAGTGATTGATTCACCGGAAATCAACGCTTTTACCCTCCCAGGCGGATTCATCTACGTCAACAGCGGCCTTCTCCATGCTGCAAATAGTGAAGCTGAATTGGCCGGAGTCCTTGCGCACGAAACAGGCCACGTTGCCGCTCGCCACTGGGCTTCGCAGATGACAAAGCAGACTTTGCTCCAATACGCCATGATTCCTCTCATTTTTACGCCAATGTCCTACCCGGTCTATATCGGCCTCTCGGAAGGGCTCAACTTCGGTATTCCTCTCGCTTTTCTCAAGTTCAGCCGGAGTGACGAACAGCAGGCTGATTTCCTTGGGCTGCAGTATATGTGGAAGGCGGGGTACGATCCGAATGCCTATCTTGCGATGTTTGCCAAAATCATTCAGGAGCAGCGGCGTTATCCGGGCAGCGTTCCTAGTGTTTTCATGGACCACCCGCCCACCAGAGATCGCATCATCAAAGCCGAGGAAGAGATTAAGGACATCCTCCCGAAGCGCAAAGAATATCTGGTGTCCACTTCCGAATTCCAGACCGTTCAAGATCGGTTGAACAATCTTCTGGGCCGGTGGAGGAAGACAGAAATCGCCAGTAACAAGCCAACCCTCAAGAGGCGCGAGCCAAAGACTGGCCAGCCTACCAACGGCGGTGGCGGCCAGAATACGCAAAACGACAAGCCACCAGTCCTGCGCCGGCGCAACTAAGGCGCACAGCCTTGACACAGATGAGTCTCAGAGAATAGTGGTCCTCAGTGCTAACGCTGCAAAGGGTATCTTGCTCCTTGATATCGCGGGCGGCAGGGGGGCTAGTTTTGTTCGTGGATGGTTATGACGGAACGAACCTCAAACTCGCGTACACCGTTCGGCGTTCTGACCGTTACTTCGTCACCGACTTTCTTGCCCATCAGGCTGCGGCCAATGGGAGACGTGGTAGAGATCCATCCCTTGCTTACGTCTGATTCCTCACTCGTGACCAGCCTGTAGTTGATCTCGGTTTCCCGATCAACGTCATACAGTACCACTTGTGAGCCAAAGGCAATCCGGTCTTTGGGGATATTGTTAACGTTAACCAGCGAGAGATCAGCAATGCGCTTTTTGAGCTGAGCCAGCCGAGCCCCCACATAATCCTGCCGTTGCTTGGCCATGATGTACTCGGCGTTTTCGCTCAGGTCTCCGAGCGCACGGGCCCGTTTCAACTCCTCGGGCAACTCGTGATTCAACTCGTGTTCCAGAGCTTGAATTTCTTCTTCTAGCTTTTGAACGATTGATGAAGACATAAAGTTTGCGTCCTCTTCTCCCCCGCTTATCCCCCATTATAGAGAAAGGCCACCCCTCAACGCAATAGGAACCGCGAATGAGCCTCAACGAGCCTGGCGGCTGGATAGCACTGAGCAAATTACACAAACATAAGGCCTTGATTAAAATAAGCGGCCCTGGCTTGTGGGTTCCGTGCGTTGACTTCGATGAGGCCGTGTGTGAGCTTGACAAAAACATCTAGTTCACGCGATGGCCCGTCTCAACAAAGCGAAGGCGATTGCCATCTACAAGAAGATTTCAAAGATTGACCGCAATACGGCGGAGCCGTTGATAAACCTGACTGAACGCAATGGGGCCAATGAGACAATAGATCAATCGGCAGACGACGACCAGACGCATTATAATCTTGGAGTGGCGTTTCGCCAGATGGGCCTGCCCGATGACGCCATTGGAGAGTTTCAGAAAGCTTTAACGCATTGAGGCGTCAAGGTTCCCGGTTCACATTTCCTCCAGGGATGCAACTTGCTTGCTGGATGCTTTATGGATAAGGTAATGCCGGCCATCGCAGCAAAATGTTACTCTTGCGCCCTTGAATCGCCCGGCCTTGACCACGACGGGATGCTTGCCCTTTATTCCGATCTGGGCATAGCTCTCGAAAAGGCTGGAAACGCCACGGCTGCCATGCAAAGATTTATAGAGGTGTACAGTCAGATCATCCATTATCGGGACGTCGCAGAGAAAATCCGCCTCCTCCGGCAGGGTGCTTCTTGAACGGGCTGAAGGGATCGTTGTGACAACCCAAACGAAACCCGCGGCCGGGAAGTATTCCGCTGATATCCAGCCGCAAGAACCACGCATGAATCGTTGGCTAGCCATCCTGTATATCGTCATCTGCTTTGAGATGGGGGCATTCCTTTTTCTATTCCCATGGATGCCACTTTGGCACCAGAATTTCTTTGTAAGTCATTATCCATGGGTCTCAACCCTTGCTCGAAATTACTATGTTCGTGGGGCGATTTCAGGCCTAGGTCTGGTTGACGTTTTCCTTGCGTTTTATGAAGTCTGGCGTCTGCGGCGGTCGATTGGATTGGTCCGCTAACAGCCCGGTGCTGAGACCGCGTTCCTTTGGCCTGAGTTGAACCTGCCGGGGGCAGGCTGGCGCTCAATGGCGTCAAGGCTTCAAATTCCGGTTGCAACCGTATAACCATGCCGTTTGAGCCCCATCTCTGCTACATAACCGACAGGCACGCGCTTGCTCCTGTGCCATTGCTTCAGCATCTCCAGAATGCTGTGCGAGCCGGATTGGATCTGATTCAGCTACGGGAAAAAGATCTGGCGAGCCGCCAACTTGCCGAACTTGCCAGGGCTGCCGTGGCAAGTTCGGCAGGATTGAAAACTCGGATCGTTATCAATGACCGGTTGGACATCGCGATGGCCGTTGGCGCGCACGGGGTCCACCTGGGAGTACAATCCGTGCCCCCAGAGGCTGTCCGCCGCCATGTTGAAAGAGGTTTTCTGTTAGGCGCCTCCTGTCACTCCCTTGAGGAAGCACTCAGGGCGGAGGCTGGCGGTGCTGATTACATTCTGCTCGGACCGATTTTCGACACCCCTTCCAAGCGCCCTTACGGGCCGCCTCTCGGCCTGGACAAACTTACGGAAGTTGCTGGCCGTGTCGCAATTCCCGTCCTGGCGTTAGGCGGCATCACCGTTGAAAGGATCAGGCCTTGCCTCGATGCTGGAGCGACGGGCATCGCGGCAATCAGGCTGTTTCAAGAGTGCGATTCGCTGGAGGATCGGATTGTGGAGCTGCGAGCGCAGTTCCCTTAATGCGCGCCAGATCCGGGCATTTGTCGAAAGGCTGAGTGACTCGTTGCCACGACGACACGCTGGGGATCAGAAACCTCGCCTGCAAAGGCATCCTCGGTGTCGGCCATTCCAATCTTGATTGGTTGGCCGGCCTGTCGGAAGCCCTTGAATCCTGCTAATAGAGCGGCCGGGGTTTAGAATCAGCAGGGGTCGCGAGCTTGCCGAGCGGTTCCAGAAACTCGCGGGCGCCGGCGGCCATCAGCCTCAGATCCGTACTTGCCTGGAAGAAAAGAAATCCCTGTTCCATGTATTTCTTCATCAGGTCGGGGGTGCCGACTGGCGCACCGAGAACCTTGTTGTGCTTTCGCGCGGCCCTTACAATTTCCGCGAGGGCCTCCTGAACGCGGGGATGATCCTGCTTGCCGCGAAATCCCAGGGAAAACGAAAGATCGCTTGTGCCGATAAAGAGCACATCCAGGCCTTCCGTCGCAGCGATGGCGTCAATATTTTCGACTGCCCTGGCCTCTTCGATGTTGACAATGACCATCACGTTCCTGTCAGCGAAATCGTGATAACCTTCCGGCGCGGGCCAGCGAAAAGTGGCGAGTCCGGCGCCGGACCCTCGGCCGCCGAGTGGCGGATATCTGCACGCCGCAACAGCTTGGCGAGCCAGTTCGGGAGTACTGGTGAAGGGGAAAATCACGCCGAGCGCGCCGGAGTCCAGGACGCGCTTCGCCGTCCACAGTTCATTCACGGGAACGCGGGCAAAGGGGACCGCGTTTAGTCCTCTCGTCGCCAGCACCATGTTTCGCAGCGTCTCGAGTGTGGTCGGGCTATGCTCCATCTCAATCCAGAGAAAATCGAAGCCCAGATTCGCCCCTTGGGCCGCTACCTCCACACTGGGTACCGTGATCGTCAATCCGACAACCGGCTTACCTTCGCGAAGCGATTTCTTGACCGGATTTTCCCATGAAGGGCCTAGCTCAGGGTGTTCTGGTGACATGTCAGGAGACCGTCCTTAGGACTGCGATGCTGGCGCTTGGCAATCTTTATTCGACCGATCGACAAATGCCTGCTCCAATGCTTGCGGAACGGACCATGTGCCCCAACCGCATTCCTGGAGAGAGCAATTATAAGGGGAGCTTCGCCCGTAAAGGGAAAAAGATTTTGGCGAGCCAACGCACTCGGTGGCAACAATCAGGGCAGATTCGCAGAAAAATCACGCAGGCTGCGGCCGTTCCCGGCCCGGCACGCTTCCTCCAGAAGGCTGAGGTTTCAGCACTTCCGTTGTTTCCTCTTCGCCAGGCTTGGCCGCAGGCGCAGGACGAACCAGTTCAGGAAGCGGCTTGTTTTCGATCAACAGTTTCATTTCGTTGGCATCGAGAATCTCACGGACAAGGAGTGTTTCTGCGATGCGAATCAGCACATCTCGGTGGGTGTTGAGAATGTCTTTGGCACGCTGGTAGCCGGTTGTCACGAACTTCTTCACTTCCTGATCGATCTTGATTGCCGTATCTTCGCTGAAGTCGCGCTGCGTAGCCAGATCTCTCCCCAGGAAGATTTCCTGCTGGTTCTTGCCGAAGGCAAGCGGACCGAGGTCTGACATGCCAAACTCACAAACCATTCGTCGGGCAATGCTGGTGGCCTGCTCGATATCATTCCCGGCGCCAGTGGTAATGTGGTTGAGGAAAAGCTCTTCAGCCACGCGGCCCCCCATCATGATGGCAAGCTGCGCTTCAAGGAAATCCCGCGTGTAAGTGTGCTTGTCATCCAGCGGCAACTGCATGGTTACGCCGAGAGCCATCCCGCGCGGAATAATCGTTACTTTGTGGAGGGGGTCTGCATTCGGCAGCATAGAAGCGACGAGAGCATGGCCTGCTTCGTGGTAGGCGGTGTTGCGCTTTTCGTCGTCGGAAAGGATCATGGACCTCCGCTCCGGGCCCATCAGAACCTTATCCTTCGCCGTTTCCATGTCCAGCATGCTCACCTGCTTGCGGTTCTGGCGTGCGGCCAGCAACGCTCCTTCGTTCACGAGGTTGGCAAGGTCAGCGCCGGAAAAGCCTGGCGTCCCGCGCGCCAGCACAGGAAGGTCCACGTCTTCAGCCAACGGAATTTTCTTAGTGTGGACTTTCAGAATCGCCTCACGGCCTTTGACGTCCGGCCTCGGGACAACCACGCGACGGTCGAAGCGGCCAGGACGGAGCAACGCCGGGTCGAGGACATCGGGCCGGTTGGTTGCCGCAATCAGGATCACGCCTTCATTGGATTCAAACCCATCCATTTCGACAAGCAACTGATTCAGCGTCTGTTCGCGCTCGTCGTGGCCGCCACCCAGGCCGGCGCCACGGTGTCGGCCCACAGCGTCAATTTCATCGATGAAGATAATGCACGGAGCGTTCTTTTTGCCCTGCTCAAAAAGATCACGGACGCGCGATGCGCCAACTCCTACGAACATTTCCACGAAATCTGACCCGGAGATTGAAAAGAAGGGAACGTTGGCTTCTCCTGCAATTGCGCGAGCCAGTAAGGTTTTCCCCGTTCCAGGCGGGCCAACCAGAAGAACGCCTTTAGGAATGCGTCCCCCCAATTTCTGGAACTTCTGGGGTTCCCTCAGGAAATCGATGATTTCCTGCAGTTCGTCTTTAGCCTCCTGCACACCGGCAACGTCCTTGAATGTTATTTTTTTGTGCTGTGTTGACAATAATCGGGCACGGCTTTTCCCGAAGGAGAGGGCCTTGTTACCCCCACTCTGCATCTGCCGCATGAAGAAAATCCAGAGGCCGATCAGGAGAATCAGCGGAAGCCCATTGGCCAGCCAGGTCACCCAGGAACTGCCGGATTCGCTCTTAACCGTAACCTTGACATCCTTGGCCAGAAGATCTTTATAGAGGTCAGGATAATTTGCAGGGATCGTGGTCTTGAACTTCTCATTGTCTTTCTTGAGAACCCCTGTAACGTCAGTCCCTGCAATCGTCACTTCCTGAACGTTGCCACCGTCGACCTGGTTGACGAACTGCGTAAAAGTATAATTGCTGACACGCTCGCCCGTGCTCGAACGCACGACGGCCCAGATCAGTAACGCGGTGACGACCATCACCACCCAGAAAATTATGTTCTTGACCGCCGAATTCACGATATTACCTCCCGCTCCAAACTCGGGAAGAGTTGTATCCGCTTGCCCCTACAATATAGATGCACGCCGCAGCTTCTTAGTCTCGCACAAGCAATTGACTGAGCGCTTCCCCCCGCTCTCAGATAAGATTACTCTTTCTCGCTCCCCCCACTACGCTAAGCGACTTTCTAGAATCAGCAGAACTTTGCTGCTCTCTTTTTGTGCCGCAGACCATCCGGCTGCCGGAAAGCCACGGACACACAAAATCCCCTTTTCGCTATCCACTACCGGCCAGAGCGCCCGCTCTGCAAGCGGAATTCGGCTTTGCCTGAAGAGTTCCTTTACTTTCACAGGCTTCTGGAAGCCCAAAGGACAGTAGCGGTCCCCTTGGCGCCAATTCCGAAGAACCAAACGTGCCGGTAATCTTAGCGGGTCTAATCTCGGCCACTCGAAATTATTATATCCCCTATCGATCACTTCCGCGCCAACAATTTTGAAGCTGACTCTTCTCCCGATCTCTCTCGCCGAAATCGTGCAAGGAACCACAACTTCGTAGACGAATTGCGAAGGTTTCTCGTTACTGACCTGAGGCGAGAGGGTCAGCCATTCGAAATCCGTTCGCGCGGCCAGGCCTCGCGGCAACTGCAGCATCTTGCCGCTTTGCGTCTCCAGGGCAAAGCGGTAAAGGGCTTCGATATGGCGGTGCGTGATGCCTTCGAGACTGCTTCCTGCGCTGCGGATCATCTGCCGGAGAACTCGACGCGCCAGCCCGGGGGGCATGCTGGCCACTACACGCCGGGAGATTTTTTCGGCGGCTCCCTCACGCAATCGCCACGCCACGGCCAGTTCTCTAGCCTGGAGCTCCAGATAAGCCTCATCGTCACGGGCTCTGCCCGCGAGTTCGCTCAGCAGCCTCTTGAGTTCCGGATTGTATTCCTTTTCCAGCATCGGCAGCAGTTCCAGCCGTACCCTGTTGCGCCGGAAGCGCATGTCCTGGTTGGTTGAATCAACACGGAACGCGAGGTCTCGTTTACTGATCTCTTCCTCGATCTCGGCGCGAGTCAGGCTTAAAAAAGGGCGGATCACGCTGTTCTGAAAGCGGGCATGAATGCCGCCCAGGCCCCTGGTTCCGGTACCGCGCAGAATGTGAAGGAGAACAGTCTCCGCCTGATCGTCAAGGGTATGGGCGGTCGCAACCTTATCGACTTTCCCCTGGCGGACAAGTCCAAGGAAGAAGCGGTAACGAAGATCCCGCGCGGTGGCCTCCAGATTCCGCCGCCGTTTGCGGGCTTCCTCCGCCACTCGGGCCTCACCGCGGAAAAACGGGACGCCGTAGCGCACGGAAAGGTTCCGGACAAAGCGTTCATCTTCATCAGACTCAGCGGAACGCAAGTGATGGTTAAAATGAATCACCGCCGCCTGGAATCCCAGGTCGCCCGCCAGCCGAACCATAAAATCCAGCAGTAAGACCGAGTCCACTCCTCCCGAAACGGCTACTCCAACTCGCTCACCGGGGCGAAAGAACTGCTCCCTTCGCATTTCCGCGAGCCACCGGTTGCAAAGTTTCGTCGCATACGGCATGGGATTAATCTGCCGCAATTGTAACACCTCACGCCAGACGGTGGCAGAAAGGCTCGCTGTATAATTCTCCGGCCCAGCGGATGCAGGAAGTGGTGTGGTATGGGCGGCCGCGGCTGGCGCATCGCCGGTTTTGTGTCCGCGGGTTTTCTCTGTGTCCTCCGTGCCTCGCAAGCTTTCACACAGAGCGCACGGAGCGACTCTGTGGCCTCTGTGTTGGAGCTTTTCACACCACACAGAGCACAGAGAAAACAATACGGCGGGCGACGCATCGCGGTTTCGGTGATGCGCGCGATCCCGCGAGAGCGGAATTCAGGACATTCCTCAAAATTTCAGGACATCCGGGGCTATCCTCAACAAACGCAAGAGATAGGGTTTCACAAGGTGGAACAATGCGGACGCAAAACCGTGGCCGCAAAACGCGGTATTTTCGCGCTGGCAGTAAAGGTGCGAGACAACTCTTGCCTCTTCGCGGTCGCGACGCAACGCCTTGTTTTCAGTAAACAAGCCGTACTGCGTCTGGGCAGTTGCAATGAGGCAGGGGGAGTGCGGCTTTCGATTCGAGGCGTCAACAGCGGTTCTGCGGCTACACCTGGCAAAAAAATGGGGAAAGTCCTGACGGAATTTGCTTGACAAATGTCGGCTATCATGCTAGTCTGTGAGATACGGATGCGGGCCGGAAAGCCCGCGAAGAATTATGCATTGGGATCAACAAACACAGTCTGCGCGGACTATGAAATACGACGTAACTTATTGAAGAATATAGGACGATAAACAAGGCCGCAAAAATGGGACAAAAAAATACGTTTTTTCAAAAACGAACCGGAGAAATTAATGAAAACAAAGGATCGGGATGCAAAAACGAACCGAAACGAACCTGAAAACGAAGCGGAGAAGTTGTTGAAAACATTAGAGTGCATAAAAAACGAACCGGAACGAACCGAAAAACGAACCGAAGCTTTGCCGCAAATGTCCCCCTGCCTCTGCCTAGCCCCTTTGTGGCAAGAGAGGTCCCGCCGAAAGACGATCTCTTCACCCTGCGCCAGATGATCAACCACTACACGCCCGGCAACCACAATCCGCCGGAATCGCTCAAAAACCTGGTGAAGTCCGGCTACCTCTCGGGAAGCCTGCCCGTCGATCCCTTTAGCTTCTGCGCCTTGGCTGTCGATCTGCGGCTCGGCAGGAGGCGTGCGGGCAATGTTGGCGGCAACGGCGCGGTGAATGGCTTACGCCTTCTCTGTTCCGATGCGTATGCCTGCGGGGCGCGAAACTGTGCTTTCACCGCTTGCGCGGGGACTGGGGAGTAAACCAGAATGGTAACCGGAGGCGCTGATGAGGATCATTGCACTGGAAGAGCATTACCGCAGCAAAGCGATTGCGGGCACGATAAGCCCGGACCGTGCCTATCTGCAGCCGGCGCATGCCACTGCGGAAGAGTTTGCAAAGCGGCTGGCCCGGTTGGATGAACTGGGTGACGTGCGGATTGCCGATATGGATGCCGCGGGCATTGACCTGCAGGTGCTCTCGCACACGGTGCCTTCGGTGGAGGCGGTTGAACCCGCCCGCGCCGCAGACGTGGCCCGGCGCATCAACGACGAGGCGGCGGAAGCCGTTAGCCGGCATCCCAAGCGCCTGGCCGCGTTTGCCGCGTTGCCGGTTGCAGATCCGGCTGCCGCCGCGCAGGAACTGGAGCGCACGGTGCGGCAGTTGGGCTTCAAAGGAGCGTTGATCAACGGCATGTGCCAGGGGCGCTTTCTCGACGATCCCTTCTTTTCGCCCCTGCTGGAGTGCGCTGAATCGCTCGCCGTCCCGCTCTACCTTCATCCCGCGCCGCCTCCGGTAGCGGTTCAGGAAGCCTACTACGCTGGGCTCGAATCGGGGCTGGCCCGCATGCTCTCCACAGCGGGCTGGGGCTGGCACGTCGAGGCGGGCCTGCACGTTCTGCGCATGATCGCGACCGGCGTCTTTGACCGCTTTCCCAGGCTGCAGGTCATCGTCGGCCACATGGGTGAGATGATTCCTTTCTTCCTGGCGCGCTCGGCCGGCGTGCTCCAGCCCTTCACCAAAGGCCTCGCAAAACCCTTTGCCGATTACGTGCGCGAGAACGTCCACATCACCACCAGCGGCATCTTCACCGTCCCGCCGCTGATGCTGGCGCTCCAGGTGATGGGCCCGGACCGCGTCATGTTTTCGGTGGATTATCCTTACAGCACCAACCAGCAGGGCTGGGAATTCCTCGACCAACTCAGCCTCGCCCCGGCCGATTTCGAAAAACTCACCCATGCCAACGCCGAACGCCTGCTGCACATTTAGCAGCAGGCCACCCTGCCGGTTCCTGGGAGCCGACGCCATTATGGAATCACAACCGGAGGACCACGTTACTCACTCAAGGCTATTCCGGCAATTTGCAATTGGTAATCTGTAATTTTTGCGGTATTTTGGTGGTGTTGATTTCGGGATGATTGGGGACGGAACATATCGCAGACAGTGCGATCGATGCATCACCGGCGGTTCATTATCGGAGCCGAAGAGGGCTGATCATTCCCGGGTATAAAGGGGATCCGACGGGGCTTTATTTGTCAACAAACCGAGTGAGATGAAGGGAGAGCTATGAAGAGAATATCCGTTGTCTTCATGATGTTGGTATTGATGACGGCCTGCACGGTCTTCGCTGCTCAGCCGCCTGCGGCTGGAGGGGCGAGAGGCATGCAGATGCGACACATGGGACCTCCACCTGCGACAGGCCCGATGCTCCACATTGCGAACGAGCTTGTCAACGCAATCAATCACCAGGACGCCGCCGCACTCCAGAAGATGCTGGCGCCTGATGCAGTGTACCTCGATGAAGACGGCCATGCTCCACCGGCCCGGGCGTGGGTCCACAAATTAACCACGGGCAAAAAAAACATCACCATTTCAGCAACTCATAGCCAGATGTGGGGCGATGCCGGGTGGGTTTCGTTCAATTACGACCTCACCGAAGAATATCAGGGCAAGCCCAAAACCCTGGTGGGAACGGCAGACCTCGTCTGTAGAAAAACGGACGGCAAGTGGGAAATTCAAATGATTCACGGAGCCTTGAAACAAACCGTCGCCGGCATTACGCAGTAGCGTGGTAGCGTGGCCCTCCGGTTCTGAGGTCCTCGTTTTTTCTTCAGCGTGTAGATTCTCTTTTGAAAGCAGGTAGCCGCTGCAGGGGTTTGTGTGCAGCGGGCTTTTTTACAGGGCCGTTGTCGCAGAAACTGATTCTAAATGGCCGCGGTCTGCTGATCTGAGTGGGTTATCGGGCAGCGCAGAACTCCTGGGAAGTGGAGCTTTGCGCTGCCCCATACCCGCAAAGGGTAAGTGTATGCGCCAGCCACGTTGCATGGGGGAGCTGGCCGGAGCGAAGACGTCGTAGTGTATACTGGAGCTTATCGTCGACGATGCCGCAACGGCGGCGGTGGCTTCCCCAAAACCGATGGCGAATCACAGCAAGTGGAGTGGTATCCTTCGCATTTTCCTGTACCTTTTCATCACAGTTTTTGCCTTGATTCTGCTGACGTCGGTTCGTCCACACACGGGCGACGGTTTTATCCACCAGCTTGGAAAAAACTGCGCTCTGGTGGCATTCGTCATCATTGCGCTGCAGGTGGTTCTGGGGGCGCGCATCAAATGGATTGAGCGGCCTTTCGGGCTCGACATGATTTTCCGCTACCACAAGGCGGCGGGGGTGATCGCGCTGTGTCTCATCTTCCTCCACGTCACGCTGGTTTCCTGGGGCACGGGGCACTGGTACCTGCTGAATTCACTCCATGTCGAATGGCCGGTGTGGCTGGGGCGGGTCGCACTGCTCGCTCTGCTGACAACGGTGGTTACGAGCCTGTGGCGGCGAAAACTGAATATCGAGTTTGAAGCCTGGCGTGCGCTGCACAACAGCCTTTTTGTTGCCATCCTAACGCTGGGATTCATCCACAGTTTTACGATTGGCGGCGACCTGACTGCTTCGGCCCTGCGGGTTTACTGGGTGGTGGCGCTGGCCGTGGCAGTGACAGTCTACCTTTTCCATAAGGCGATGCGGCCGGCGAGTCTGAAGCGTAACGCTTATACCGTGACCGAGGTCCGGAAAGACGCCCCGAGGATCTGGACGATCCATCTTGCGCCGCCGGCTGGCCAGAGCGTTTTCCCTTACGCGCCCGGACAATTCCAGTACATCACCTTCCGGCGGGGCAGAGGGCTGCCGGTGGAGGAGCACCACTGGACCATCTCTTCGACGCCCACGCGGCCTGGCATCGCTTCTACCATCAAGGAAGTCGGCGACTTTACTTCCACCATCGGCCAGACACAGGTGGGCGACAAAGCGGACGTTGACGGACCCTATGGGCATTTTTCATACGTCTTTTATCCCGGAGAAGACGACCTGGTGTTCATCTGCGGCGGTATCGGCATCACTCCTTTCCTGGCCATGCTGCGCCACATGCACGATACGCGGGCGCGCAAAAAGGTGCTGCTGCTGTGGAGCAACCGGACCGAAGAGGAATTTGTGGCGCGCGAGGAACTGGAGCAGATCGCCCGCTCCGGCGTGCCGGAATTAAGAATCGTGCCCTTCCTGACCAAGGCCGGCAAGGAGTGGGAGGGCGAGCGGGGTCGCATCAGCAAGGCTGCCATCGCCAAGTATCTGGCGCCGCAGAACGAGACAATAAGAGGAGCCTACGTCTGCTGCCCGCCGGCGATGGCCAGGATCGTGATCCCGGCCCTCGAGGAGCTGGGGGTGCCGACGGAGCACATCCATGACGAAATGTTTTCGCTTTGAGGAGGAGTTTTGAAGCGCGGACGGTCCGGACATCTTATCCGAACGATCATCCTTCTGGTGGCCGTCGTGGTGGCCTTCATCGTGGTGAGTGCGGCCATCCGCTACAACCGCAAGTCGGGACTGTTTGACGCCCACAAACAGAAGCCGCAAGAACACGCTCCCGTTTCGAAAACGGCAAAGCCGGGTGGATCGGACCCGAATCTTCCAACTTCGACGGTTCATCCGGCCTCGCGTCCATGATTCAATGGGACTTGCTGGAATCATGGTTGTCGCGGTTACCGTGGCCACGGCGGGCGTGCACAGCGGAAACAACCTGCCGAACCAGATCTGGTCCCTGCCAAATTAACCACCGGTTCGTCCTTAAGCAAGAGCCGGCGCTCACAGAGCGCCGCTACAGGATCCGCACACATCGCAAGCAGAACGATGCGCCAAGTGCCCAAAAAGTCCATGGCGCGGAGTCGTGCCGCGGCCGCCAATGCAATGATTAGCGAGAGGCTTCGGTGTTGCCGGCGAGAGATTTGATGAAGGCGATCATGCGAGGATCGGTCCAGTTGGTGGCGCCGATGATTTTTTCCGCAACGTGGCCGTCGCGGCCGATGATGTAAGTTTCGGGAAATTTGTAAGTGCCGTAACGGTGGGAGAGCGTGGCGTCCGGATCGCGGGCCACGGGATACGTGAGATGATACTGTTTGACGAATTGCCTAAGTTGCTGCCCGTTCTGATCGACGCTGACGCCAATGACGGTGACGCCGTCGGGCTTCATCTCCGAAGCGAACTTTTCCAGGCTGGGCGTTTCCATGACGCAGGGCGGGCACCATGTGGCCCAGAAATTCAGGACGACCACCTGGCCGTGGAACTCGGAAAGCGACAACTTTCCTGAGGGCAACTGCGGCAACGTAAAGGCGGGAGCCAGTTCGCCCATCCTGACAGGGCCCCGGGCCCGCGGATGGACGATCAGCCATAGAATTCCCACCCCGGCGAAGCCGACCACAATCCATTTGGCGATGGTGATTTTACTCATGCCACAAAGCTCTATTATAATCGCTCCGTCGATCAGTAACACCGTGTTTCAAAAAAGGAGCCATGCGCCGCAGCATGCCCGAGCGTGAGCGAGGCGCAGTGTCCGCCATCATTCCCGCCCGCAACGAAGAATTGAATATCGAGCGCGTGGTGCGATCGATCGCGGTGCAGGGGTCCGTGCGGGAGATTATCGTGGTCGATGACGAATCGACCGACCGCACGGGCGAAGTACTGGCTAGTCTGGAAAGTGAAATTCCGCTGCTGCGCACCATCCGGCTCAACGCGCTTCCTGAAGGCTGGATTGGCAAGAGTTGGGCCGCCGCGACTGGCGCGGAAATGGCCACGGGCGAGTGGTTGCTTTTTACCGATGCGGATACCGAACACCTGCCTGGCGCCCTGGATGCGATGCTCAGGCGCGCGGCGGAAGAGAATGCCGATCTGTTGTCGCTTTCGCCGGGGCAGCAGACGCCGACCTGGTGGGAGAAGGCGATCATTCCTTTCGTCTATATACAACTGGCGCGAATTTACCCTTTCGAGGAAGTGAGCGACCCCGCGTCGCCGCGCGCGGCTGCAAACGGGCAATACCTGCTGATCCGGCGAAGCATTTACAATAACATTGGTGGACATCGGGCGGTCCGGAGAGAAATCCTGGACGATGTTGAACTGGCCCGGCGGGTGAAGGCGGCGGGAGGGCGGCTGGTTTTTCTGCCCGGCGCGCAGTGGGTGCGGACACGGATGTATCGCACCTTCAGCGAAATGTGGCAGGGTTGGAGCAAGAATCTCTATTTGTTGTATGGCCGGACATCCGGTCCGATGTTGAAGGCTGTGGCTGCGGTGATGCTCCTGGACGTTTTTCTTCCGCTCGGATTTCTTGTCCTGGGGATTTCAATTCTCGCGGGGCACGGAAGCGGCGCGAGGATGATTGCGGCCGCCGTATGCTTTGTGGTTGCCACTCTGCGAAAATGGAATTATTCGCGGGAACTGAGGCGTCTGGGTTTTGGGCGCAGGCTCGAAAACTACAGGATGATTGGCGCCGGGTTATTTGTCCTGCTTTTGTTGAATTCAATGTGGGCCTACAGCGTAGTGGGCGGCGTCCGTTGGAAAGGGCGCAGTTATCGCACTTCTGGACAGGGACGGAGAGGAGAATGATCTATCTGACGCGGCGTGCTGAATTTTCAGCTTCGCACTATTACCACAATCCGGCGCTGAGCGCAGAAGAGAACCGCCGCATCTTCGGCAAGTGCAACAACCCGCATGGCCACGGGCATAACTATACGGTCGAGGTGACGGTGGCGGGAGAAGTTGATGAAATCACCGGCATGGTTCTCGATCTGAAAGACCTGAAAGCCGTGCTCGAAAACGAAGTTCTGCAGCGGATGGACCACAAGTTTCTGAATAAGGAAGTGCCGGTTTTCGCCACCACGATTCCGACCGCGGAGAACATCGCCGTGGAAATCTGGAAGTTGCTGGCAGCGAAACTTCCCGCCGGCCGCCTGCATCGAATCCGGCTGTACGAAACAGACGACTTGTTTGTCGATTACTACGGAGAGTGATGGTTTCACTGACCAAGCGCTACCGCTTTTCGGCTTCGCACCGCCTGCATAACGAAGCGCTCAGCGCGGAAGAAAACAGCCGCGTGTTTGGCAAGTGCAACAGCCCTTACGGTCACGGGCACAACTACATCTTGGAGGTCACGGTTCACGGGCCGGTCGATCCTGCCACGGGATTTGTGATGGACATGGACCTGCTCGACCAGGCCGTCGGGCGGGAAGTCCTGGAGCGGTTTGACCGAACCTACTTGAACCTGGATGTGCCGAATTTCCAGGGAAAGGTTCCGACCACGGAAAACCTTTGCATCGAGATCTACAATCTGCTTCATAGGAGACTCGAAGCCGTTAAGGGAAGTGCGCGTCTCGAAAAGGTGCGGCTGGAAGAGACGAGTTCAAATTCTTTTGAGTACTCGGGAACAGGCGGGAACAACGAGCAGGCAACGAGAGAGAAGAGATGAAATGAAAGCAAACCATACACCGGCAGTCAAGGCGCTGGAAAAGACCGTGAGCGCGGACCCTCTTGAGGAAGCCGTGCGCGCCACGCTGCGTGCATTGGGCGAAGATACCGAACGCGAAGGATTGCTGAAGACGCCCGATCGCGTCGCAAAATCGCTGAGGTTCCTGACCAGTGGCTACCATCAGGACGTGAAAAAGGTGCTGAACGGCGCGGTTTATTCCGTGGCCTATGACGAGATGGTGATCGTGAAGGACATCGAGATCTTCAGCATGTGCGAGCATCACCTGCTGCCCTTCTTCGGGCGCTGCCACGTGGCCTACATTCCTACGAAGAGAGTTATTGGACTGAGCAAGATTCCCCGGCTGGTGGACGTTTTTGCACGGCGGCTGCAGATTCAGGAGCGGCTGACCAATCAGATTGCGGAAACCATTATGGACACCATCAAGCCGCAGGGAGTGGGAGTGATCATCGAAGCGAAGCACCTTTGTATGATCATGCGCGGCGTGGAAAAACAGAATTCCGTTGCTGTAACGTCGGCGATGCTCGGGGCGTTCCGGGAAGACGAACAGACCCGCGCCGAGTTCCTGCGGCTTGTGCGAGCCAGGAGCTAGATGAGGATCGGATAAATATGGGCGGCACGGCCTACAGTCGATAAATGAAGTTCCGGTTACAATAGCCTGAGCCCCTGGGACACAGGCGCGCCCCCCCACAACCGCTAGATTCTGAAAGGGCTGGTTCCGCGCAGCGAGAGGAGTTCGGTCCTGCAACCGTCCTGGGGATCCGTAGTTATAGAACGTAGCCCCGATTTTGTAACTGCTCTATGGACGCCAAATAATGAAACGGTAGTTGATTGGGCAGGAAAAAGAAACCTAGCTTGAGGCGAATTCGGGGCAGTAGCCTTCTGTTGGCCCTTATCGGTGGGCTAATTCTCCTCCGAGGGCTTACCAGCTCCGCTTTTTTTGGCTACAATCCGCCCCTGATCATCGGCAGTTCGATTTTGTGTTATGACCTCGTTACATTGTTTCGCCACAGAGGCGACTACGATGACTTTGATGAGCCTGAGGTCAAAGAGGACGGTGACGTGCAGGAGGAGTCCGGGGACGTGGAATGATGGTGGCCCGCAGATTCCCGCCTGAGCCCGGAATCTATCCCGCTGGCACTTTTTTTGCCAAGATAGAAGGAAAAATGTTATGCTACCGGATGAAAATGTGGGAGAAAATGTCGGAAACGAGGAGAATTAGCGGATGGCGTTAACCCGGGATTCAAAGTCGCAACTTATCAGTAATTTCAAGGTTCATGCTTCGGATACGGGTTCGCCGGAGGTGCAGATTGCTCTCTTGACGGAGCGCATCTCTTACCTGACGGAACACTTTCGTGTTCACCGCAAGGATCACGCGTCAAGACGGGGCTTGCTGACGATGGTCGGCAAACGAAAGCGCCTGCTGGAGTACCTGAAACGGCACAACGCCGAGCGGTACAAACAGGTGATTGATCGTCTGGGAATCCGCAAGTAAGGCGGTTGTGAAGGAAAGCGAAAAGACAGAGGGTCCAACCATTCATCATTGAGCGACCCCGGCGGGCGTGCTAAGGGTCGCTTTTTGTTTAAGCGGGGGTTTCGGAGCGTTGCGACCCTTGACTAGCTTTTTGGATTTACCTGCCTCGATCCACACTCTCCTATCTAAATGACAACGGCTATCTGAAGTCCCTGCCGCGCATGGCTGGCAACCGGGAATGAATCCGGGATGTTCTTGAGCGCAGAGTGGCTGGGGGGCAAGCGAGCCAGCGAGATTCGGAGGATAAGATTTATGGAGCAAGTGAGTATTCCCCTGGGAGGGAACACACTTTCAATTGAGGTCGGCAAGCTCGCCAAGCAGGCGAATGGCTCGGCCTATGTGCGCTATGGCGACACGGTGGTGCTGGCGACAGCATGTTCAACCAAACCGCGGGAGGGAATCGATTTCTTTCCGCTGACAGTGGATTATCGTGAGTATACCTATGCCGCCGGAAAGATTCCGGGCGGTTTTTTCAAGCGCGAGGGGCGCCCCACGGAGAAGGAAATTCTCAGCAGCCGGCTGATTGACCGTCCTGTCCGGCCCATGTTTCCCGACGGCTTCCATGATGAGACCCAGGTGATCGCCATGGTGCTTTCGGCAGACACCGAAAACAACCCTGACATCATCGGGCTTGTCGCGGGCGCGGCGGCCCTTTATCTTTCGGACATTCCCTTTCCGACACCGATCGCGGCCGTTCGAGTGGGTCTGGTGGAAGGGCACCTTGTGACGAATCCTTCCTACTCGGAAGTCAAGGCAAGCCTGTTGAACATGGTGGTCGCCGGCAGTGAAGACGCCATCGTGATGGTGGAAGCCGGTGCGACTGAAGTTTCCGAAGAAACCGTGAACGACGCCATACAGTACGCGCACGGAGAGATCAGGAGGATCGTGGCGGCTGAAAAAGAGCTGTTCCAGAAACTGGGAATTAAGAAGCAGGAGTTCGTAGCTCCGGCCATCGACGAGACGGTTGAGACCGAGGTCCGGCAGAAAGTCGCGGCGAATCTCCGCGAAGCGATGGACACGTCGAAGTACCCCAAGCTGATAAGCCAGAACAAGATTGCGGACCTTCGGGAATCACTGGTCACAAGCTATCCGGAAGCCGATGAAGAGAAGCGCCGCAAAGTGGGTGAGGCTTTCGACCGGCTTGAGGAGCGTCTCTTCCGCGAAGACACGCTGCTGAAGCGCCAGCGGCCTGACCGGCGTGCTTTCGACCGGGTTCGCCCGATCAGTTGTGAAGTCGGTCTGCTGCCGCGCACTCATGGGTCTGCACTATTTACGCGAGGCGAGACGCAGGCCCTGGTGACGGCCACGCTCGGCACGGCCGAAGACATGCAGCGCCTGGACGTTTTGGAGGGCGAATCCTTCAAACGCTTCATGCTGCACTATAACTTTCCGCCTTTCAGCGTTGGGGAAGTGGGATTCCTGCGCGGACCAGGGCGGCGGGAAATCGGGCATGGCGCTCTCGCGGAGCGAGCTCTTTTGGCCGTGTTTCCGGAGGAAGCGAACTTCCCTTACACAGTCCGGGTTGTCTCTGACATCCTGGAGTCAAACGGGTCCTCGTCAATGGCAACCGTCTGCGGAGGCTGTCTGGCACTGATGGACGCCGGCGTACCCGTCAAGTCACCTGTGGCCGGAATTGCTATGGGCCTGGTCAAGGAGGGCGAGAATTACGCTATCCTGACCGACATCGCCGGCGCCGAAGACCATTACGGCGATATGGACTTCAAAGTGGCTGGCACGAAGGACGGAATTACGGCACTCCAGATGGACATCAAGGTCGGCGGCATCACGCCCCAAATCATGGCGGAAGCGCTTTCCCAGGCAAAGGCTGCCCGGCTGCACATTCTGGAGAAAATGCTGACTACGCTGCCGGAGCCTCGAACCAGCATTTCATCTTATGCTCCCCACATCCACACGATTCACATTAACCCCGCCAAGATCGGAGAACTGATCGGACCTGGCGGGAAGGTGATCCGTGGGATCGTAGAGCAAACTGGCGCCAAGATCGACGTTGAAAATGACGGCAAAGTGAACGTTGCGGCCGTGGATGAATCGTCGGCCAGCAAGGCGCTGAAGATCATCAAGGACATGATGGCGGAAGCGGAACTGGGGAAGACCTACCTCGGCAAAGTAGTCCGGCTGGCGGACTTCGGAGCCTTTGTCGAAATCTTTCCCGGGACGGACGGCCTGCTGCATATCAGCGAGGTCGCCGAGCATCGCATCCGGGATATTCGTGATGAGCTGAAGGAAGGCGACCAGCTTCTGGTGAAAGTGATTTCCATAGACGGTAACAAGATTCGCCTTTCCCGCAAGGCCGTCCTGCGGGAACAACGGCAGAAGGCGGGCAAGGAAGGCCCCCAGCATGGGAGCGTGGAGCACTCGCACGAGAGAAGCTAAGCTCCCATAGTTTGACGTCCAATGGCTGCCGGCCAGGGCACTTGCGAGTCCCCCCCTGCCGGCAGTTTCGCTTTATACATGAGACTGAAGCCGGAGCCGGCCTCCCATTCTCTTGACAGTTGCCGCTGAGTTCCATAGCATGTCGATGGGTAATCTTGCGAAATGGGACTGCATGGAAATCACGGTTAGTACCAGCGACGATGTAACGATTCTGAGGCTGCACGGGAAGTTCCTGGCAGGCCGCGACGGTCCGTTGTTCCGCCAGAAAATCCAGGAATTAGTCGACTCGGGAAGCAGGAAGCTGCTTCTCGACTTTTCCGACGTTCCTTACATCGATTCAACGGGCTTGGGCTTTCTGGCGGGCAGCCGCAGGGCGGCTCAGCAGGTTGGAGCGAGCCTGGTTCTTTCGTCCCTCAACGAGCGCATTCGGCACGTGCTCGGTGAAGTAAAGTTGGCCGATTTTTTCGTGATTGCTGCCGACGAAGGCGCTGGCTTGGCTAAACTCAAGCAAGTGTCTGCGCCCTAGCGAAGCCCGAAGTCGAATCCTTATCACCTTTCATTCCTTCCCATCCCTCAACGAAGGACACTGTCCCTTGCCGGGAATAATCTGACTCGTCTTCATGGTGCGACTGGTCGATTCACGCATAGGTATGTGAATTTGAACGGGAACTGACGTGACCCGACGAAGATGGGGCAAGGTTATCTAGACTGAACCATGCCGGAAGATCGAAACGACGAATAGATCGTGTCTATTGAGGCCCTTTAAGGCAACTGAGGACACGGAGAAAGACAAGTGCAAACACCTGCCCGTCCTTTGACTTTGCCGGAGGTTGTCTCTGAGGCTGCATGATGCGCCGCGGCATTTTTTCAGAGTCCACTTGCTTTGAACTATGCCCTATAATGCTCATGCGCCCGCGATCTTGTTTGGGGCGGGCTGCCGCCGAGCATGGCGACAGGAACCGGGCGCTTGAGGCGATGGCAAGTGTCAAGTGATCGAGCGAAACCTTTTTTGGCGATGGCGTTCTGCGCGCTGACCGCTCTGTGTCTTTCAGGCCTCACGGCCGCCGCGCAGGTCAACACGCGCGTCTTACTGGTGAGTGGTTCAGGAGTGCCTGGGCTTCCAGGTTTCACGTTAGGGGCTTTTCACGATCTGGCCATGAATGGGAATAAGCAGATTGTCTTTCGAACCACGCTCGAAAGTCCGCGCGCCAACCTGAAGGCGGTCGTCAAGTCCCACGGTGTATCGTTTTCGGTTGTCGCCTTCCAGGGGCTTGTCTCTCCCGTTTCGGGCGAACAGTATGAATCTTTCGGCGCTCCCAGCATCAATCACGCGGGTGTCGTGGCCTTTACTGCAGCGTTGAAAGCCAGCGCAGGGGAAGGTGCGCCGACAGCGGCCATCGTCAGGGTGCAAGGCAGCAGTTCTGACCTAGTCGCCGCCAATGGAGGCGGAGGCTCGGAAAATCTCGGCGAAGTCTTCAAGGCTTTTTCGGACCCGGTCATCGGTTCGGGCGGAGAAGTCGTGTTCGGGGCGCGCTCGGCCGGGCCAAGTCCTCAATCAGGTTTGTATTTGTGGTTGTCGCAGGGCATTCATCCCATCCAATTGCCCAAAGGTTTTCGGTTGGGGCCGCACGATCTTCTCGAGCCGATATTTGCCAGCCATGATGAAGCCGTATTCGTGCGGCAGGGCGTCGATAAGGCGGCTGCGCGGGAGCAATTTTTCAGGGCAGTGGCGATCCGGAATTTCCAGCAACTGAATCCCCCGCCAAAGTCTTCTCAGACTGTGCAGGTCCTGGCCCCGCGGCCGCAACAGAAACCGGTCCAGATGCTGCTGGTTCTACTCCAGGGTGATCATGCGGAAACAGCGGTGCTGGCTGGTGATCCTTTGCAGCCTGTTGTGGCCGAAATCGGCCCGGGAGTGGGCGCGCAGGGCAGCTCTTCATTTGCGGAAATCGAGGGTCAGGCGGCGGGGCGCCGCAGTGGCACCGTCATCTTTGCCGGAAATCCCGACGCACAGAAGGACGCGTTTGGCCCGTCCTGTTTTTGCGGAGGGCAGGTAACTCGTTTGACAACTCCTGCCGATTTTGGCCTCCTTCTCAATGGGCTGAACGGCAGGCCGATCGATTCGCTCGCGGGGGATGGCCATGGAACGGTGGCGCTGATCGCTCCGGTGGGAACCCAACCGGGCAGCAACGCCATCTTCGTGTGCAACATTCCTTGAAGGAGTTGTCCGCACACATTGCAGACACCGCCACACGCTATGCATGTGCGCCGATGGCAAGGCAGGCCATGGGTGTTGAGCAAAGGCTCGCACGGACGGCAGAGCTCGCCGTCTATGCGTTCCCCCGTTCAAAGCTCGGGACCTGGCTACACCACTAATTTCCACGGCGCGCGATAATTGCGCGTGACGTATTGTTCGGCTTTGCTCCCGCCGGAAACCAGCTTCTGGTTTTTCACATCCCACACGATCCGTTCATTGCTGCGGAAAGCCACGTTTCCGAGCAGGCAGGCGCTGGTTGAGCGGTGGCCGATCTCGATATCGGAAATCGGGCGCTTGCGCGTTTTCACACAGTCGAGGAAATTCCGCACATGATCGAAGTGCGAATCGTTGACTGACTTCATCTGCATGGAAGGTATTCGCGGGACCGGCTGACCATCCCAAAGGCGCTCTTCTGGAATCACCTCAAAGCCGCTGCGATCAACGAAGAGGGTTCCGTCGGTGCCATGGAACTCAATGCCGTAGCCCTTGTTGTACATTGAATTGGCGTTGTCCCAGCGGTTCTCGTAGACGCAAACAAAATCCGGATTCTGATACTCGTACGTAACCTGAAGCGTGTCCGGAGTTTCGGCATTGTCTTTGATGTAATATTTCCCGCCCTGGCCGGTGATGACGGTGGGGCCTTCCAGCTTCATGGCCCAGTGGACGATGTCGATGAGATGGACGCCCCAGTCGGTCATATATCCGCCCGCGTAGTCCCAGAAATAACGAAATGTTGACCATCGCGGTGGAAGGTGAGGATCGGGCCCGAAACGGTTCCAGTTGAAGGGAACTTTGGGGGCCGGGCCGAGCCAGGTGTTCCAGTCGAGATCGGCGGGTGGGTTCGAATCGGGGATGTCACCGATACCTTGCGGATACTCGTTGGCATAATTCCAGGTGCGGACAAAGCTGACCTTGCCGATGAACCCATCCTGCACCAGTTTGACGGCCTTCTGGAAATGGATGCCGGACCGCTGCTGTGTTCCCACTTGGACCACGCGATTGTTCTTGCGTGCGGCTTCCACCATCAGGATGCCTTCGTCGATGGTGTGGCAGATGGGTTTCTCGACGTATACATCTTTGCCCGCTTTGCAAGCGTCAACCATCACCAGGGGGTGCCAGTGGTCAGGTGTCCCAATGACGATTACATCGATATCCTTGCGGTCGAGGATCTGGCGGAAGTCGCTGTAGGTTTGCGCATTGCCACCGGCAGACTTCAGTCCTTCGTCGAGATTTGGCTTGTAGACATCGCACAAAGCTGCGATTTCAACATCCGGTTGCCTGCGAAACTCCATGAGGTCGCTGCGTCCCTGCCGGCCGGTGCCGATGACTCCTACCATCACCTTGTCACTGGGAGCCACCTGCGCCGCCCTGCCCAAGGCTGGAAATCCGATGCCCGCCCCGGCGGCGCCGACGGCGGCTCTCTTGATGAATTCACGCCGATCAATATCTTGACCCATAGTCAATCCTCCATTCCTTGAGGTCTGAGTTTACGAATCCGCAGCAGATTCTTATCACATTGTTGCGAAGAGGGAAAGTAAAGTTGTGGTTGGGCGCTGAGACGACTGCAATTTCGCCCCGGGTCCCTGGGCAGGGAAGTGGCAACAGATTGATTCCAATCGGGCGCCGGCAGGACTGCGCTTGCTGTCGCTCGTTGACGGCAAGCGATGGCTGCGCCGGAGTTTATTACCGGTGATCGTGAATCTCGCCGCGATTGGCGCTGTAGGTGACCACCTGTTCACACCGCTCAGGCCGGAATTTGGTGGAAGAAAAAGGAGGTAAGCAGCAGGATCGTGAGGATAATCATGACAACGCAGGTGACCCAGGCAATGGTGTTGAATGCCCGAGTGTTCTTGTGAGCGCCCATCAGGTCTTCGCGGTTTGAGAGACGCAGCATGAAGATCAGAACAAAGGGCAACATGATGCCGTTGATCACCTGCGAAAGCAAGATGATGGGCACCTGCATGCCCTCGCTGAGAAGCACCACGGCCAGTGCACCGAGCGCGATCAGGCCGGTATAAAGCCAGTAAAAAGTCGGAGCTTCTTCCACACGCTTGTCGATGCCTGATTCTAGACCCAGGCCCTCGCATACGTAATAGGCGGTGGCCAGCGGCAGGATGCAGGCCGAAAGCAGCGCGGCGTTGACCAGGCCGAAGGCAAACAGTGCGGTTGCCGCACTGCCCGCGAGCGGCCGTAAGGCCAGCGCAGCGTCTGCGGCGTCATGGATCTCCCGGTGCCCACTGGCGTAAATGGTAGCGGCGCATGCCACGATGATAAAGAAGGCAACCACGTCCGTGATGACGCAACCCACGATGACATCCCAGCGCGAGTAAACATAATCCTTGAGCTTAATGCCCTTCTCGACAACCGCCGACTGGAGGTAGAACTGCATCCAGGGAGCGATTGTCGTGCCAACCAAGCCGATGATCATGTAGAGATAGCTGTGGCCCACCTCGACCGTGGGACGGAAGACGCTGACCACCGATTCTTTCCAGGCCGGGTGGGCAAGAAAGCATGAAACGGGATAAGCGATGTAAAAGACACAGGCGACCAGGAAGACCTTTTCGACAAACCGGTAGGTCCCCTTTACCACCAGCGCCCAGACAATGATCGCCCCAAGCGGCACGATAATATACCGGCTGGCGCCGAAAACGGACATTCCCGAGGCGAGCCCGGCAAACTCGGAGATGGTATTGCCCAGGTCCGCCACCAGCAGGCAAACCATCAGGATGAAGGTGGCGCGAAAGCCGTACTCTTCGCGGATCAGATCCGCAAGGCCCTTGCCGGTCACCACCCCCATGCGCGCCACCATTTCCTGCACCACAATCAGCGCAATGGTGACGGGAATCAGCGTCCAGAGCAAAGAATAACCGAATTTCGCTCCCGCAACCGAGTAAGTGTAAATACCTCCAGGATCGTTATCGACATTCGCCGTAATGATCCCCGGCCCTACCACGGCCAGAAAGATCAGCAACCTGGTCCGATAGCTTTTTAACTGCCTGCGGTTCATGGGTCAACGTTGCCGGCGATCGCGCGGTAGCGGCCTGCCTTTCTTGCGTGCGGGTCAAAACTTCAGGAGGGAGGGGACTCCCTTTACCTGCGGCCGACGACTAGGTCGAGAACATCGTCCGCTGTCACCACGCCCGCCAGGTGCTCCTTGTCATCCAATACCGGAAGAGCCAGAAGGTTATACTTCCTGAACAGGTCAATCACCGCCTTCGCGTCCGTTTCTGTCGGTACACTATGGACCTCTCCGCTGGAAAGCTGCCTCAGCGGGGTCTTGGCGGGCGCCAGGAGAATGCGCGCCAGGGGTACAGTGCCCACCAGGTGTTCCTGCGCGTCGATCAAGAAGACGGAGTGTACGGATTCGAGCGCCCCCTCGAACTCTTTCATAGCCTCGATGACGTTTTCGACGGTCGCACCCGCATCGAGCGCAACGTAATGAGTGGTCATCAGGGCCCCGGCAGTATCTTCCTCAAAACCCAGCAGCTCCTTGACTTCCTGTGCTCCTTCTTTTTCCATGTCGGCCAGCAGCTTGGCCGAGGTCTCAGGAGGCAACTCCTGCAGGACGTCGGCGGCCTCGTCCGGCGCCATTTCATCCACGATGTCCGCCGCTTTCTCGACGGGGATGCTCTCCAGCAACTGGGCCTGCATCGAGGTCGGAATCTCAGAGATGGCCTGCGCGGCTGTTTCATGATCAAGCGCCTCAATCACCGACCTCTGCTCGTCGCGGCTCAGTTCTTCCAGGATGTCCGCAATGTCCGCCGGATGCAGGCGCGCCAGCCGCTCATAGGAAATCCGCAGCTTCAGCCGACGGGAAACGTCCGGTTCAATCAGGTTGACAAACTCCCAGCGGATCGTTTTGGACGGAATAAAGCTGGAAATCTTCCGGATGGTGTGCTTGGCGGTCAGCCCCTGCAGCAGGCGGCGCACGGCGGCAGCCAGCCCCACATTCACGGCCAGCACGCGCAGTTCGGTATGTCCGTCGGTGGGCTGAATCTCCAGGTCAATATCGTTCACGCGCACCACTTTGCGATGGTTCACGTCAATCACCTGCTGGTCGAGGACGTCTTTCTTTACTCTAAGCAGCTCTCCCAAAGGCTTGTTGCTGTGGATCTCGCTGCGCGTCACCGACGCCTGTGCGGAGCGCACGGTGATCGATTGCATCTGCTCGCGGGCGATATGAATCAGCCTCTTGTCGATTGTCTTCACAAAATAAGCCGCCACGCGCAGGGCATTCTGGTTGGGGTCAATTCCCAAGTCAATCACGCGCCCCAGGTAGGCGCCCATCACGTCATAAGCCGGCAGATTCTCAATTTCGCTAAAGTAAATCATCGCTTCCTCCCGCAGGAGAGCGCCGCGGGGTTGGCTCTCCGGTTACCGGGCCAAAAACCGGGCTTGAAAACCGCCCGAAAAATCAAGAACCCCGTGTGAGCCGCCGCTCCCACGGGGTTGAAAAATCCACCCAGGCCGAACCTTCGGCTGGGTAACCTCCTGGTCTGAGCTTCAGCTCCACACAACGTACGCTCCCCGTCCCTTTGAGGATAGCCACCTTAGGCAGAGCCTTAATCCGGCCATGCCTGCTCTACCCGTTGGCGCGTCTCCGCGTTTCCGGGCAGTGGCTTGTGTTTGCGTGGTAACCTCGCCTAACGAGGCTTGCACTCACTCTTGTATGCCTCTAATGCCTCCTGCCACTACCCAAAAGTGTCCATTAACCTTCATACAAACAGCCCCAGGGTTTGTCAAGAAAAAAGGGGGCCGTGCGGCACGGCATCATCTTCCTTGTTCCCTGAGCAAATCACCCTTCTCTCAACTGGCCCTACTTCAGCCTGCCCATGGCGTACTTGATGCCGTTCAGCAGCAATTCCTGGTACCACTTGCTGTTCCAGACGGCGTCTTCGTGGCCAAGAGCGGTGTAGAATACCCGGCCCCTGCCGTCGCGGCGGGTCCAGGCCAGCGGCCAGCCGTAGAAGCGGAAATGAACGTTCGGCTTGTGCAGGTCTACCGATTTCGGGTCCAGACGCAGCAGCACGTGTGACGTCTTGTACTGGAAGTCGGCGATCTGGTAAATCTCATCGTTCACCTGGAACGACTTGCCCAGGAAACTAACGATGGGGCTCGACGGGTCCACCACATCCACGGTCACGAGTTGGTGCCAGGGATGATCATTGAAATAGCCGCCGATCAGTTCCAGGTAGGGCTCCCACTCGTAGAAAGTGTCCGTGGCGCTGTGGACCCCCACGAACCCGTGTCCGGAGCGGACAAAGTTGATGAAAGCATCTTTCTCGGCCTGGTTCATGGGCAGTTCGCCTGTGGTGTAGAACATCACCACGTCGTATTTCTTCAGGTTCTCGGGCGTAAAGGCCCCGACATCTTGTGTGATTGTCGTGTCGAACAGGCCGGAACGTTCCCCGATCTCTTTCACGATGGCCTCAGA
>JAKAWN010000330.1 GCA_021827245.1 Acidobacteriota bacterium
CTGCTGGCGGTACCGCCCGCGTAACCGAAGTTTGCGTTCATCAGCGTATTGTCGGAGCTTCCTCCGGTCACAATGTCGTATTCGGAATAATAGAAGAAGTTCGTGTTGGGTATCCACCCCGCGAAATACGCGTTCCAGGAGCCGACCTGAAAGGCAGAGGTCGAAGAAGGAGCTTGACCCTGCGCCGTGGTCCGCTCTGCCGAAAAGCTGCCATCCACGACGGCCAGGGCTGCGTTATTGGTCAGCCGCCACTCGGGTTCAGCCTTTACCAGCTCTGAGATTTTGGGCGCGGCGTGGTCCTTTACAAGCGCTGGCGGCAGATGGTATCCAAGACGTACGAACAGATACCCGTTTTCGTTCAGCACGGGTGGGATAGTGTGACAAGCGTAACACTTCAGATTATACCGCCTTGCAAACATGGGGACCGCCGGCGTCGGTTGGGGCATGAAAAGGACTAAGAATAACCCGGTCGCTAAGGCCGGGATCAAGAGATTTAAGGCGAATCTAGCCCGCTCTCGTCGGTGATTTTCCATGACTCACTCCTCACAGGAAGTTTCCGCTGTCGTTCCTCATTGCATCCGGAAGACCCCGGCATGTTGCAGCAAACACCGCCAAGAGGCAAAGTTGGCGGTGTGAAGTGCCGGACCGCTTCGAATTTCCCAAAAATAAACATTCAGGGGCGCTCGTTCGAACCCCTCCTGTTCGGCCTTCCACGCGGCGGCTTGCGTGCGTCCGCGTTAGCGTCTTGCATCCGGCGTGCCATCCAGAGCGTTGGTGAAGATCGTGATTTCGTCGCCAAATTCAAGGGGGAAGATGTGCCGCCGCTAGCAATTGGCCTAACGCTTCCAGGCAAAGATGAGCCTGAGTTGTGCCTTTTGGGGCATGCCCGCTGTGCCTTTTGAGGCATGCGGAAATTAAAAAGCAAACCAGGGCAAGATCCAGACGGAACCTCGGCGACAGTTCCTGCTGTGGGCGGACGACGAAGCGTGAAGGTTGCTGATCAATCGACATAGGTAAGCGGTCGCCCGCTGTCCCTGCCACGCCACCGGACATGCGGGTCCGCATCCGGCGGTTCGGCGGGTTGAGCTACGGGCGCACGGTCAATCTCGGAATCCCGAGCGAGTCGAAGTAGGCATTGGGCAGAGCGACGGCAAGAGCCAGGCTGCGCGCCAGCCGCCACGGACCGTGGGAGCTGCCCGCCGTGGTCGCGGCAAGGTCAGCATCCACACCTCGTTTCCGCAGTTCGACATAGCGTACCCGGCCCCGCCGCCACTGCTTCCAGATCGCAGACCGCAGCCTGCGTCGGGTCCATCCCTCCAGGCTCTCGATCACACTCGGCGTTGACAAAACCGAAGTAACCGAGCCAGCCCCGTAAATAGCGGGCCAGTTCCTCGGCCATTCGTTCCATGCTCACACCCCGTGTCCGGCTCGTCAGTCCGCGAACCCGCTCCTTGAAGCGCCAAATCGCCTTCAGTGCAATGCGCCGTTTCGGCGATTCGGAACTCGTGAAGCTGAAGCCCAGAAACTTCCGTAAGTGGCCAAACACTTTGGGGTCAGCGCCGGCGTGGTTTACTATTGGATCGAGCGCAGCCTGATCCAAGCTCGGCGGCTGAACCGAGGAATGCCTTACTGGATTACGCTGAACGGGTCAGACGAACAGAAACTCCAAGATTGGGTCTGCAACTCAACCAGAATCAAAAAAGGCAAAGTATCCCAAAACGTTACTGGCGGAGGTGCATTATGAAACCATCGTGGGGATGCCCAGCTTCCGCACCCCGCCGTCCGGCTTGGGGATTTCCACCCGCCTCACCGGTTGCGGCCTGTAGGTCCCGCTCAGTAACTGTTCCCGGATGGCTGGCCAGTGCTGCTTCAGGTATCCCGGAAGGTCGCGGACCGTCACGCCATCCACGCCGGGACTCCCCATGTTTGCCTTGACCCGTGCCAATGCCTGCTTGCAGTTTTCCCGCTCGCAGACTTCCTCCATCAACCGTTCGCCAATGGTCGGGCTTTCGATCCCGCGCTTCGCCGCCAGCGATTCGGTCCCTTCCGCAGACACCCTCGGAGCTTCACTCCTACTCTCGTCCGCAAAGGCCAGCACCCACTGGTTCTTCTGCCGCTTGTCGCTCATGAGTCGCGCCGTCTACTTGCCTTTCCCATTAACCCCTTGCGGGGACCGTTCGGGCCTTCTCCCCTCGAACGGGATACTATGCCCTCTGCTGACTTCTGCCGCCCGGTCAGGAGGGATCACTGCCTCCTCAGTCCCGATTCCGGGACCAGCGGCAGATCTCCCGAGGTAAGCTCGACCGCCTTCGGCGCACGACCGCCGGATTTACAACCAGTGCCCTTGATGGATACGGACTTCGCGATCATACGCCCGCTCGTCCGGCACCGCATGCCTCTGATCCGGTTCTTGTTCATCGGCCCGCACCTTTGCTCCACGCTTCTTTCAGACCCCGCCTCGCGGCGACGCCCTTGCGCTTCGCTATGACTTCACCTCCATCAGGTTGTCAAAGGGACTTTCACCCTCAAGCTGTCGAACATGCTCAGCACACGTAATTATCCTCCGGTCGAGGCGGCCCGGGGAATTTCACCCCGAGCCGCTCACAGATCCGGACGTGACGCTCTCGCGTCATCCGGCTCGTGCAGTCCACGAAAGGCTGTCGCCTTTCATCCTCGTTTGAGGGTTCCTCCCGTTGCCGGTTGACCCACCTTGGACTGGACTGCCCACCCCCTTCGCTCCACAGCCATTACAGCTGCTTCCTCACTACTGCGAGGTGGTCCGCCCCTGATCGAAGCAGCGGTACTTTCTGCCTCGTGGTTCATCACTTGAGCATTTTCCCTTAGCAGCTTCGAGCAGGTTCCCAAGTTCCGTACGAAAGCCTGAATGAGAGTCACGCCTCCCCTGCACCGGACACCGCATGGACAGTAGGCAGGTATCCTCCATGCTAATCCCAAGGTACTCTGCTGACCTCGGTTTCGATGTCATCTAACCCCCTTTCGATGCTTAGCCAGAGGTTCACTTGCGTTCGTCTCTCTTACTCTCACATGACATGGTCTAACCATGCCTTTTAACCACAACGTTCACCACCACAGCCATTGGGCTACAGCAGCTTGTGGCTGTTTGAAGCCTCCCCCTGCAGGGCGACTCCGAGGGGCCTACCCTCATCTTTCGTACAGCATGAAGCTCACGCTTCTTCATGGCACACGCAGAGCGGGAGGCTTTACGGTTGCTGGCCCCTCAAAGGGGCCTGATCGCAACAGGTCAAAATCAAAACCCAGCGCCAGTCACGTTGGCGAGTAATCGGGAAAAGCGCAAACAGCTTGGGTGAAGCAGACTGCCGAAAATGTCAAACTTCTACTGCCACCCCGGCAAAGCCGGGGGAACTCCTAAAGGAATTAGCACGACGTTATCAGCAACATATTAAAGCGATCCATGTGTCGCACCAGGCTGAAAGAAATCCGATTAATTCTCCCCCTCAAGCACCGCTCAAGAAGCCTGCACACCGAGCAGACGCAATGCGTTGAAGATCACAAGGAGGGAAACCCCCATGTCTGCGGCGATGGCGGCCCAAATTGACGCAAACCCTACAAATGTCAGCACGACGAAGAGTGCCTTTACGGCTAGGGAAAGCGTGATGTTTTGGCGGATGATGGACAATGCCCGTCGTGAATGGTGCACTAGCCACGGGAGTTTGGATAAATCATCCGACATCAACGCAACATCGGCCGCCTCAATCGCCGCATCGCTGCCCACAGCTCCCATCGCGATTCCAAGAGTAGCGCGAGCCATGGCCGGAGCGTCGTTCACACCGTCACCTACCATCGCAACGTGGTCGTACTTGGCGACCAGACTTTCGATCAACGTGACCTTGTCCTGTGGAAGTAGTTCGGCGTACACTTCATCAACGCCCGTAGCCTTGGCGATAGCCTCCGCTGTGACCTTATTGTCCCCCGTCAGCATAGCGACATGCTCGATGCCAGCGCGGCGAAGGTCCGCGACACTTTGCGAACTATCCATGCGCAAAGCATCCGCTAAAGCAATCATTCCGATGACGCGCTGCTGGTTGCCGATAACAACGACCGACTGTCCCAAGGCGGAAGACTGTTCCATCCGCCTGTGGACATCCGGTGTCCCTTCACCTCTTTCCTCAAGGTAGCGATGTGAACCCAGCCAGTACTGACGGCCGTCAATAGTTCCTTCAGCCCCTTTGCCGGGGATTGCTTTATAATCTGAAATCGTGCGCGGTTGGACGCCCCGCTGGTGACAATAATCCGTGATGGCCCGGGCAAGCGGATGATTACTGTGCGACTCCATCGTGGCGCCAATCTCCAGCAATTCGCGCTCGGTAATCCCGGTCTCCGGAAGCACTTGAGCAACTCCGGGCCGCCCTTCTGTAAGCGTTCCGGTTTTGTCCATCGCAATGGCTTTCAGCCGTGCCGGCGCCTCGACGTAAACCCCACCTTTGATCAGCACCCCGTTTCGTGCGGCTGCCGCGAGCGCGGCGACAATGCTCACCGGTGTTGAAATCACCAGAGCGCACGGACACCCGATCACCAGCAAGACCAGCGCACGGTAAGTCCATTCTGGCCACCCACCGCCGAAGACGAGCGGCGGTATCAGAAAGACCAAGATCGCTGACGCAAACACGATAGGCGTGTAAAAACGCGCAAATTTCTCTACCCACTGTTCGGAAGGCGCTTTCTTGTCCTGCGCCTCGCCAATCATCTGGATGATGTGGGCCAGAGTCGTGTCGGAGGCGGCTTTGGTCGAACGAACTTCCAGTGCCCCGTTGCCGTTAATCGTTCCGGCAAACACCTGCGTTCCCGGTTCCTTCAATACGGGAACGCTCTCGCCTGTGATTGGAGCTTGATTCACCTCGCTGGCGCCGCGGACGACCTCGCCATCCAGTGCGATGCGGTCGCCCGGCTTCACGAGGAAGACCGTTCCGACGACGACTTCGCGGGCCGCCACTTCTGTTTCGCATCCATCGGTGAGAACGCGGACGGTCGGCGGGGCCAAATCGAGAAGAGCCTCCACGGCTCTCCGGGCCCGACCGACGCTCCACGCTTCAAGGGACAGACTCAGAGCGAATAGGAAGCTGACCAGCGATCCTTCCAACCATTCGCCGATGATGAGCGCGCCGATAACAGCGATGGTCATCAGCAGGTTCATATCTGGACGCAGCCGCTTCACCGCAAACAGGGCCTTCGGGGCGACGTACCATCCGCCAGCGAGAATCGCAGCAATGTAAATCAGGCGCGCCGCTAGAGGCACATTATGTGACAGGCCGAATCTTTCTGAACCCAGCGCCTCCGCAATGCCTCCACTCAACCATGCGTGGAGGAGAAAACCCGCAAGCGTCAACGCCCCGCTCGCGAGTGTGGCAATGGCGCGGCCATGGGTGAGCCAGAACTTGCCGGCTTGCATGCCACTGGCACTGGGTTCCTCAACCCAGGGTTCTGCTTGCATGCCCGTCTTGCCTACTGCTCGGATGATCTCAGCAGCCTCCGCAGACGGGCTGCTTACACCCATCTTTCCATGGAGAATGTCAAATGTGAGATGGCTCCCGCCGCCGACCAGCGGACCGATCTCCCGCCTTAGGATCTCCACTTCCTCGGCGCAATCCATTCCTCGGATTCTGAACACGAAGTTGTACATCACATCCACCAGCCCATTCAACCTTACAACGTTTCCTCCGTGTGCTCGCCGGTGCGAATCTTGACCGTGTCATCGACTGAAGAGACAAAAATCTTGCCGTCGCCAGGATTGCCGGTATGGGCGTGTGCTTGAATAATATGCACGACTTCTTCGACAAGCGAATCAGGCACCACGATTTCGAGTTTGCATTTCTTGGCATATGTGATTTCGCCGTCTACCAGCTTGTCAGCGGCCCCTGCGGCACGGCCCCTGCCGAAGCCTCGAACGTCGGAAACCGTGACACCCGGCAGATGCTGAATACCTTCCAAAGCCTCAATGACCTTGGAAAGCATGAACGGCTGAATGATGGCTTTGATTTCCTTCATAGATGCGGCTCCTTCCCGCTAAATTTCAACCTCAGTCCGCTTTTCCTCGAACCAGCGGTAGATGGCGGGCAGCACGAGAAGCGTCAGCAGGGTCGAGGTGACGAGCCCTCCGATCACCACCGTCGCCAGCGGACGCTGCACTTCCGCGCCCGCGCTGGTCGAAAGCGCCATCGGGACAAACCCCAGCGCGGCCACGGCGGGCGCCATAATCATAGCGCGCATCCGATCCATGCTGCCTTGGATCACGGCTTCCTCAGTGGGCGTCCCTTGCCGCCGGAGATCCCGAATATAGGACACCAACACCAGCCCGTTCATAACAGCGACGCCGAACAGTGCTATGAACCCCACTCCCGCCGAAATCGAAAGCGGCATCCCCCGAAGAGCCAGCAGGAAGACGCCGCCTGAGGCCGCCACGGGGACATTCAAGAAGATCAACAGTGCCGGGCGGATGTCACCGAAGGTGGAGTAGAGCAGGAGGAGAATCAGAAAGAAAGCCAGTGGCACAACCACGGCCAGGCGCCCGGTGGCCTCCTGAAGCTGCTGAAATTGCCCGCCCCACTCGATCCAGTAACCTGGCGGCAGCTTCACTTTTTGGCCGACGGCGCGCTGGGCTTCTGAAACAAAACTCGCGATGTCACGGCCGCGCACGTTGGTTTCGACGCTGATACGCCGGTGGAAGTCTTCACGGCTGATTTGCGCCGGACCTTGCTCGAGATTAACTCCAGCAAGCTGGCTGAGAGGGATAAGCCGTCCTTGCGGGTCGGCCACTTTGAGGTTCCTTATTCTGTCCAGGTTGTCGCGGTCGTGCTTCTGGAAGCGGACCTGCATAAAGAAGCGGCGCTGGCCTTCGAGCACTTGGCCCACGATTTTGCCGCCCATCATCTCAACCACGTCCAGAACCTGGGAGGCATTGATGCCGTATCGCGCGATGGCCTCACGATTAATGCGGACGCGAATCGAGGGCAGTCCGGCGGTCTGCTCCACCTTTGTGTCGGCAGCACCCGGAACTTCGGCGACGACTCGGGAAATTTCGTCCGCCTTCTGCTTCAGCACGGTCAGATCATTGCCGTAGAGCTGGATGGCAATGTCGGAGCGCACGCCGGCAATCAGCTCCTGCATGCGCAGCTCAATGGGTTGCGAGTAACTGAAGACGGCGCCGGGCACCTTCTCTTTGAGGGCTTTATCCATAGCGGCAACCAGCTTCTCGCGTGAATGGGCCGTTGTCCAGTCCTCGCGCGGCTTCAGGATTGCGTAAATGTCACTTGTCTCAATTCCCATCGGGTCAGTCGGAATCTCAGCCTGCCCTGTCCGCGAGACAACAGTCTTCACCTCAGGAAATCGTTTCAGAGTTTTCTCGATCAATGTCGTGTTCTTGATCGACTCCGTAAGCGACACGCTTGGCAGCCGCCAGGCTTGTACAGCGAGTGTTCCCTCGTCCAATCGCGGGATAAACTCCGCACCCATCTGCAAGGCCACGAGCGCGCTGGCCGTGAAAACGGCAGCCGCAAGTCCTGCCATAAGCCTCGGACGAGCGACCGCCTTCTTCAAAATGGGCAGATACCCTTGCTTCAACTTTCGCACCACCCAGGTCTCATGTTCGGAGCTTCCTCCTTTCAGAAACATAGAGGCAAGCACAGGCATCAGGGTCAGGGACAAGACTAGCGCCTCATAGGAGGCCCCCCGGCTCTGCCGGGGTGGCAGTAGAAGTTTGACAGATCCGGGAGTCCATCGCGGAAACTCCTTAACGTGAGCCGCCAAAGCACACGAAGAGGAGATCCACGATGG